>CAYHHH010000022.1:0-28905 GCA_964356125.1 uncultured Bifidobacteriaceae bacterium
TTGACATCTGATGCGTGATGCGTGATGATCGAACCATGAGAACCACGCTGGACCTCGACGAAGACGTGCTTCAGGCGGCGAAAGAGCTTGCGGTCGTACATCGTGTAACCGCCGGAAAGATGCTGTCGAACCTTGCGCGCAAGGCGCTCACGCCAACCGGACCTGTGCCGAAGGTCCGCAATGGCGTTCCGCTGCTGCCGCGGCGGCTCGGCCAGGAGATCATGACAATGAAGCTGGTGAACGAGCTCAGGGACGAGGAGTGAGCCGGATCGCGCTGCTCGACGTGAACCTGTTACTGGCGCTGTCCAATCCCAAACACACGCACCACGAGATCGCGCACGATTGGTTTGCCGACAATCACTCCTATGGATGGGCGACCTGCGCGGTCACCGAGAACGGCTTCATACGCGTCTTGAGCAATACGGCGGCGCGGGCGGGCACCTTTCGGCCGGTAGAGGTTGTCGACCTGCTGCGCCGCTTCTGCTCCGCCACGGAACACGTGTTTTGGCCTGACGCGGTATCGCTGACCGACAGCACACTCTTCAATGCCTCAGTGATTCGTGGATATCGTCAGGTCAGTGACGTCTACCTGCTTGGTCTGGCGAAGAAGATGGGCGGATACCTCGCGACGTTCGACGGCGGCATCCCCCTCAGCGCAGTCATCGGAGCCACCCGCAATACGATCGCGGTTATCTCATCAGGCGAATCTGACTGAGTAGGCCGGGTCTTGCTCGTGAGACCCGGCGAGTCCGCACCGATGTCGCTCCTCACCTACGAGCAGGCACGGCCGTATGCGAAGTCGATCGCGAACGCGGAGCGTTGGGCGGCGACCCAAAGGAGTTGCCGGCGCCGCCGACGTTCAGCCATCGCGCACAACGTGACGGCAGGACGGCTCCACTTGTGCGCGGAAATCCGAAGCATCAGTCCGACCTGCCGCCCAACGAGCCGGGCGTCTCGGAGCACCCCACACGCAGCGACCTCGGTGGAGTGCCGGCGCGGCTTATCGCAACCTGCGCGCCTGGCACGAACGCGCAGGTCTCGCCCACAGGGACGGCATTTCGTCTCGAGCCAGGCGGCCTCATCGAGCTCCAGATGCATGACACCGCCACGGGCCAACCGGCATCCGATCGCACGAAGATCGGCATCACGTTCGCGACGGACGCGCAACCGCGCGAAGTGCGCGCGCAGGATTTCTTCAACAGGACGCTGACACTGCCGGCAGGAGCGGCGGATGTCGCGGTCACGACCGAACTGGAATTTCTGCAGGACGCGACCGAGCCGCTCCAGGACAACTCCTCGGCGAACAAAAACAATCCCAATCCACACATTGACGTGCTCTGGGGCGATCAGGCCTGGCAGGAGATGCAGTACACGGGGGTGCTGCTGAGCGCCCCGTCGCTCGACTAAAGTCGAGCCCTACCTAGCCCCGTCGCTCGACTGAAGTCGAGCCCTACGTAGCGAGGGGACGTATTGGGACATCGAGTCTGTAGGCTGTGTCGTTCGACGTCACCACCAGGCCGCCGTTCGGATCGAACGCGACGCCGACGAGCGACTGTCCGGATACGATCAGTTCGGCGCTGCCGTCGGGCCTCACGCGATAGAGCCCATTCGATCCCGCCAGCGCTTCCACCACATACAGCGCGCCCTGCGAGTCGAACGCAATCCCCTGCGGCCGCCCGAACCCCGAATACATCTTGTCGATCGCGCCGGTCGCGGGGTCGAGGCGATAGACGTGATCGTAGGGGCCCAGCGTCGGACCGGAGATGTACACGCAGTCGTCCGGCCCCACGGCGACGTGAAACGCCGCGACGCTCGCCGGCAGTGTCGCGATCGCGTTGACCGTCCTGTCGGGCTGCACCGCGAACACCGTACCCGATCGATCGCCGACGTACAGCACCCCGTGGCGATCGAACGCGAGCCCGCAGGCGATGCCGAGATCGCTCGCATACGGCTCGTGCGTGCCGTTCGGGAACACGCGGTAGATCGTGCCTTCGAACCGGCTCGATACGTACAGCTGCCCTGACGCGTCGAACGCCATCGACGTCGGATTGACGATGCCCGACACGTACGACTCGCGCCGGCCGGTGGGACTCACGCGGAAGATCGACACGGGCACGTCCTGCCCGCGTGTCCCGCTGTAGGTGACGTAGAGATTGCCGTCACGATCGAACGCGGGGTTGTCGACCTGATGCAGCCCGGTCGCCAACGGCGTGCCCACTTCGAGGAGCGCCGTTTCGCCGGGCACATCCGCCACGCGCACCGCGGTGCGTCCACCGTCGAGTCCGGGCGGCACGAGCACGGAGATTGTCGACGGCGATGCGTACACCGCGCGCGCGGGGGCATCGCCGATCGTGACCTCGGGAAGGTGCGGCTTGTCGATCGGGAATCCGGACCCGTGGATGGCGACGCGTCCACCTTCCACGGCCCAGTGCGGTTGTATCGAGGTGAGACGCGTCAAACCGTCAGGTTTCGTCGAGCTCGGCGTTCCAATAGAGGAAGTCGCGCCAGCTGTCGGGCGCATTCCGCAGTCCGATGGTGATGCGGATCGCGGGCACCGACTCGGGCCGCTTCGGGTACTTCACCAGGTGCATGCGGGCCTCGACCGGCGTGCGTCCGCCCTTTCGGCGGTTGCACGACACGCAGCAGGTGACGATGTTCTCCCAGTCCTTCCGGCCACCCTGGGCGACGGGCACGACGTGGTCGAACGTCAGCTCGCTTGTGGGAAACACGTCGCCGCAGTACTGGCACGCGTGGTTGTCGCGCGCGTAGATGTTCGCCCGCGAAAACGGCACGTAATCGAACCGGCGCTTGATCTTGATGTAACGGAGAAGGCGGATGACGGAAGGCAGCTTGATGCTGAAGGACACTGCCCGGATCTCCCGGTCGTAGACCGAGATGACCTCCACCTTTCCCTGGCAAAGCAGAGTAATAGCCTTTTGCCAGTTGACGACCTTCAAAGGCTCGTAAGTCGCGTTGAGGAGTAAGGTTTGCTCCATGTTCAGTCGCGGGGGCCCCTTCCCCCCGCTCTGCGCCGCTCGCTTGCGGGGCCCCGACGCCCCGCGCCGCTCGCGGCTTCTGTGCAAAGATTTTCGCGTGAAGGTTTGCGACTGTCAAGTTACTGGCAGGACTGTACTTCGGGCGCGGTCAGGCCGATAATGCACAGGAATGCGCTCCCTACTAATAATGATGGCGGTGGCGACCCTCGGGTCGGCGGCCTGCGCCACGACGGGCGCGGTGCCCCGGCCATTCCCGGGTGCCACTGTTGCGACCGCCTCCGCCTCCGCTCCACCCGACGCAGAGGAGCTACGGCGAGACAAGCCCGACCTCAATTCCAAGCGTTTCGACGGCCGCGCCATTGCCCAGTTCGCTTTGGGGTTCCGCGGTGTCCCCTACCGCCTGGGCGGCGCCGATCCGGGCGGCTTCGACTGCAGCGGCCTCGTGCAGTACGTCTTCGCGCAATACGGCATCGGCGTCCCGCGCGTCGTCGAACAGCAATACGCGGTCGGAGACACGATCCGGCCGTCCGACATCAAGCCGGGCGATCTGATTTTCTTCAATACAAAGAAGAGCGGCGACGGCGCGTCTCATGTCGCCATCGCCATCGGCCAGGACAGCTTCGTGCACGCCCCGAACTCGACCGGGGTCGTCAGGATTGAAACGCTGGGGTCGGCCTACTGGGGCGCGCGGTACGTGGGTGCCAAACGGATTTCACGCTCGCGTCGCGGGGAAACAGGCGCGGCGATCCGGCGATCTTGACCGCGCCGAAGTGTCGGAGATCGAGCGTCGCAATCGCCTCAGCGCGAACCCGTTCGGCAATCGCGATGACGACGGCATCGACCAGTCCAAGTCCGAGCGTACGGTACTTTCGCCCGATCGCGTGGGCGCGAACGACGTCGGCGTGCTTGCCATACTCGACCGTAAACGAACCTTCGGCGACATCTTCGAGAAACGCGTCCTGCGCACGGGTTCCCAGGTGGGAACCGATGAGGTAATCGACCTCGGGCAGAATCGCCCACGGCAACAGCCACACATCGGGCCGTTCGTCATACAGCTCGCGAACGGCCTTGTGATGGCGATCGCCGTGATCGAGGAGCGCCAGAATCGCGCCCGTGTCGGCGACGATCACCGCGAGCGCCCCATGCCCTTCAGCAGCTCTTCAGCCTTCTCGCTGAGATCCTGCCGGCCGCTCGCAAAGGCGCCCACGCTTCTGGCCGCACGCCGCGGTTCGTGGCGCGCGGCGTATTCCGCCACCGCTTCGCGGACGAGCTCGGCGGGCTGCCGCTTCTTTCTGGCCGCAATGCGCTTCAGCGCGCGGTAATCGGATGCGTCGAGGTAGACAGTCGTCTTCTGCATATGGTTACCATATATGGTAACACGGGTTACCTGGCGTCCCCCTTGAGCTGCTGAAAGATCTCGAGCTCTTTTTCGGCAAGCGCAGTCTGCCCGGTGCGACGATAGGCCTGGGCGAGCCGATAGTGCGCTTGCGCGACGCCGGGTTGGAGCGCGATCGCCCGACGCAGCTGCTCGACGGCTTCGGCATAGCGCTCCTGGTCGGACAGAAGAATCCCGAGCTCGAGAAATCCGCGCGCGAGCGTGGGATCGAGGGTCACGGCGCGTGTCAGCAACGCCTCGATGCGGCGCAGATCCTCAGGTTCAGCGCGCGCCCGCTCTCCCCTCCACACGCTCAACGCATAATACAGATGCGCCATCGCATGTCGTGGGTGCGCCTTGACGAAACCCGCGAGCCGCTCGGTCACCTCTGGCGCAAGTTCGGGGGCGATGCCGTAAATTTCGCCGAGGAAATCGTACGGCCGCGGATCGGACGGATCGAGATCGACCGCCCGGCAGAACGACGCGACGGCCTCGCTGTACTGCCCTCGCGAGTACTGCGCTATCCCCAATCCGATTTGCAGTCGTGCCGATGCGGGATACCGCTCAACCCCGGCGGTGAATACCGTCAGGGCATTGTCGCCCGCGCGACGCCGCAGGTGGATATTTCCCCAATCGAACAGGTGTTCCTCAGTCGCCTCCATGTGGGCGGCTCGTTGAAAGTGCTCGGCTGCACTGTTCAGATCGCCCGCAAGCTCCTCCACGTCGCCGAGCAGGTTGTGAAGCTCGCCGGTCTCTTTCACCTTCAGCAACTGCGTGACGATGCCGCGCGCCTCGTCGATGCCGCCGATCTGAAGCAGTGCGAGCGCGAAGTTATAGCCATTGTCGTAATGCGCCGGATCGATGGCGTATGCGCGGCGCAGATGAGGAATGGCGGCCTTCAGGTCTCCCTGCTGCAGGTAGGAGACGGCGAGCGCGTACTGGGCGCTGAAGTTTCGGGACTCAGGCGAGGGAGCGGATTGTGCCGCGGTGGTCTCCGCCCGCGCCAGTGTGATGAACACCAGCGCGAGCGGAACCAGCCAGGAACGGCACGGTGTTACCAATATAACTTGATGCCCAGCTGCATTTGACGCGGAGAATTGCGCATGCTGCTGATGCTCGCGAAGTTTTTCGCGTCGAGAAAATTCAGCGAGCCCGGCAGATTGAACGCCGGCGTGTTGGTCAGGTTGAACGCTTCCGCGCGGAATTCGAACCGGCGCCGTGCGCCGACTTCGAACTGCTTGGAGAAGCCCATGTCGAGCTGCCTCATCGCCGGACCGGTCACCTGGCTGCGCTGTCCGCCAAGCGGGCTGAAGTCCTGTTGTCCGATGGTCGCGACCGGAGCGGGGTTGGCAAAGGCCGCCGGATTGTAGAACTGACTCACGCTTCCGGCCCCTTCGTACGGATCGCCGACAAGCAGCGCGTAACAGCCAGTGCCTGCACCCGTCGTCAGGGAACAGTCGATCGTCTGAGCTTGTCCGCTGTACATCGACAAGACCCAATCGGTCCGCCATCCGCCGAGAATCGGACCGTCACCGGGAAGATCGTAGCCTCCGCTGAACACGAACGCATGCTTCGTGTGGAACCCCGACAGGCCGATATCGTTCTTGAGATCCCACCCGGCCACGTCGGGTGCGCGAAGGCCGCCCACGCCGCCGCCCGACAGCGAGTCGCCGGCGTTGGTTGTCGCCTCGCTCAACGTGTAGCTCATCAGGAACTGCAACCCCCGGTGGTAGCGACGCTGGAATCGCATCTGCAGCGAGTCGTAGTCGCTCACGCCCACCGTGCGAACGAGAAGCGAGCCGCGGGCAAAGGTCGGCCACTGCACGTGCGACTGAGGATTCGTGCCCGGCGGCAGAAGCTTCGTCACGTTGTTCATGCCGGTGAACGTTTCCAGGTTTCTGCCTTTCGTTCCGACGTAGCCGACTTCAACGGAGTGATTGGGCAGCACTTCAGTCTGAAGCGATAAGTTGTAGTTGTGATACCGCGGTGTTTGATAGTCGAACTCGACGCCGCGCACCGAGAGCCCGTTGGCGTTCACGATGGTCGGGTCGAGCAGTATCCGGTTCCGCGCGTCGAGGCCAACGAGCGAGCCGTCGGGCAGCCGGTTCGGCGTCACGTCGTTCGGCGACTGGTACAGCAGCGTGAACTGGAACGGGTAGTTGTACCCGAGACTGGGATTGCCGCCGCGATTCTCAAAGGCGCCGTAGAAGAGCCCGTACCCGCCACGCACGACGTTCTTCTCGTTGAGCTGGTACGCGCCGTCCAACCGGGGCGCAAAGTTCGTGCTCGGCATCTTGCCGAGTCCGCTGCCGTACTCGTCGGTGTAGACGAGCTCAACTTTGTCTGCGGCGAGGTTGTTCCTGAAGCTGGCCGATAAGGGCAGCGACTGCCACTCCGCAGGAATGAGATATTGCGCCGGCGGGCCCGGCACGAAGTTGGCCTGCTCTCCCTCACGCTCCTGCTCGCGGCTGAAATAGTCCCACCGCAGGCCGTAGTTGACGGTGAACTTATCCGTCACCCGCCAGCTGTCCTGCGCATATGCGCCATGGTAGGTCTTGAACGCATCGACGGCGCCGAACGGGGAGACGCGAATCGCCTGCAATCCGCCCAGATGGTCGACGCCGCCTGGTACGGTCGACGGAATCTGACGAAGCACGGCACCCACGCGCGCCGTCGTGTTGTCGATCTGATTCACCACCGACGTGTAGCGCCCGTCCCAGTTGTACTGGCCGCGCGCGTATGGCGGCTGCGTGGACCCGAAGAAAATGTCCTGGAACGTATACCCGGTCTTGAAGGTGTGCGATTTGTACACTTTGGTGAGGTTGTCGCTGAACTGCAGGGTGTTGCTGAAACGCTCGCTGACAACCCAGCCGGAGTGCCCCAGATTCGAGAGCCCCGACGTGGCCAGCGTCGGCAGCCCCCCGTTGCCGACAATCTGCGGAATGCCTGTGATGCCGTATCGTCCGGGAAGGTCGCTCGTGTCCGTGCCGTATGTCGGCATCCGGTTGGTGTGCTCGCGGCTGATCCCGACTCGGGCCTCGTTGATGAGCGTCGAGCTGAACATGTGCATGTGGCTGGCGGCGAAGCCGTGCACACGCACCGTCTCGTCGCCTTCGGCGAAACCGCCGCCGTCGCCGTCGCCGTCGAATGGTGGCGGCTTGATCTTGTGATTGTCAGAAAAGCTGTACCGCGCGAAGAAGCGATCGTTCGAGCTCAAGTTGTGGTCCATGCGCATGTCGAACGAGTGCGTGTTGTCGGTGTTCGTTCGATTGACCACGTAGTTGTTGTTCAGCCCGGGCTGGTTCGGCTCGGGATACAGACTCAGGAGTCGAACGGCATCCGCGCTGAGGCGCGACGTGGGAACCCGATTGCCGGCAAACGCTTCGCGCACGAACCCCGTGCTCGTCGCGACGCGTCCGCTGACGGGGTCGACCTGCCCCGCGCGCACCTCACGCGTGGTCGCCGGATCGAACACCGTGCCGCGCGGGAACGTCCGGCCCAGCATGTCCGCACCAACCGTGCCGCTCTGCAGCGAGATGAGGTCGGAGAAATCCGAGAACCCGCTCGAACGCTGGAGCGCGGTGGGAACGCTCGTGACCCAGGTACGCGCCTGGCGGATCACACTGCCTTCGTAGTCGACAAACCAGAACGTCTTCCCGCCAACGAGAGGACCGCCGGCCGTGAAGCCGTACTGATTGGAGAGGTATTCGCCTTTCTTGAGACCCGCGCGGTTGGCGAAAAAGTCGTTCGAATTCAGCGCGTCGTTGCGGTGGAACTCCCAGAAGGAGCCGCGCAGCTGGTTGGTGCCCGACTTCAACGTCGTGTTCAGCACCGCGCCCCCCGCTCGCCCGTACTCGGCACTGAAAGAGCTCGTCATGACGCGAATCTGATCGACAGCATCGACCGGAGGCTTCACGATGTAGGCGACGCCGCTGAGGAAGTCGACGTTGCTGGTGTTGTTGTCGATCCCGTCGAGCAGGTAGTTGTTCTGCGCCGGCCGCACGCCGTTGGCCGAAAACATCAGCGGGGCGCGCGCGCCGGGCTGCGGCGGCACGACGCCGACCGTGAGGCGCGCCAGCACCGTGTAATCGCGACCGTTGATCGGGAGGTTTTCAATCGCGTCCGATGTCAGCGTGCCGCCGACGGTCCCGCTGCCGGTGTCGAGCAGCGGCGCATCGCCCGTGACCACGACATCTTCGGTGACGCCGCCAGGCTGCAGCGAGAAGTCGACCAGCGCGAGCTGCTGGATGCCGACGTTAATCCCGCGCCGAACTCCCTTGCGGAAGCTGGCGAACTCCACTTCGACGATGTAGGCGCCCGTGCGGATGGGCGTGAAGATGTAGGTGCCGTCTTCGCGAGTCACGCCGGTGAGCGTGAACCCCTGGCCTTCGTGCGTGACGGTCACGATTGCGCCCGGAAGCACACCGCCCGATGCGTCGGTCACCGTGCCGCGTATCGTGCCGGTGTCGACCTGGGCGATCGCCGGTGGGGCCATCAGTACCGAGAGGGCAAACGCAAACAGAGCGAATCTGCTGAACCGTGCCTCAATGCGCATCTACCGCCTCCATGGGACAAAGTGCCCCGCGCTACCCTGAAAAGATGGGCAAGCATAGCGCCAGCACGGTGCGGTTTCAAGCATCTTTTAATCCTTCTGTTCACAGTTCCGCAGGGCAAAACGCACGCTTGTCGTCGCGCTGAATCGGCGCTAAGCTCGCCTTCCATTCCCCCCGGGAGGTGTATGGACGGACGACCGTTCAACCCAGCGCACGCGCTGGGCCGCCGCGACGTGTTGCGTGCCCTCGCGGCGTGTCTTGCCGATTTCTGGCTGCCGCGCCGCGTGTTTGCACAGCGGGCGCCCAGGTTCAAGAAACCCGACCGCCGAGTCATCGTGGTCACGTTCGGCGGCGGCGTGCGCTTCGAAGACACGCTGGCGCCGCAGGGGTGGGTGAACATCCCGCATCTGGCCGGCGAGCTCGTGCCCAAAGGGCTCGTGTACCCGGTCGGGCGATACGAGGGTCTGACGGGACACTTCAATTCCACCGCCGCGATGGCCACCGGCTGCCGCCAGGACGTCGACGCGTATGGCGGCGAGGCGCCGCAGACGCCGACCATCTTCGAGCTCTTCCGCAAGGAACACGCGCTGCCTCCCGAAGAAACATGGGTCGTCGCCAGCAACAAGAGCTTCGGCCTGATGGGCGGCAGCAAGCTGAAGGCGTTCGGCGACCCGTACGCGGCGAACGTCGTGCTGCCGAAGCAGTTGCTGATCGAGACGATCAAGTCGGTCGTCAGCACGGAGCGTGGGCCGGGCCTCCAGGACCGGCGCGCGCTTGCCGAGCGCATGATGTCGGCGCTCGACGAAGGGTACGAAGGATTCGGGTGGAAGGTGCACGAGTCGGGCCGCGCGCTGACGGCCGAGCTGAAGGCCAGCCTTGCGAAATCGCTCGTCGACTACTTCAACGATCCCGCCATGCCGACCAGCGGCGACGAGCTGGCGCTGTTCATGACCAAAGAGATCATGACGCGGCTCGCGCCGTCGCTGATGCTGGTCAACTTCTGGGATATCGACATCGCGCATTACGGCGCCTATTCGCTCTACATCGACGCGATACGCCGCACCGATCGACTCGTGTACGAGCTGTGGAATCACGCGCAGTCATTGCCGCAGTACCGCGATTGCACGACGCTGTTTGTCGTGCCCGAGCTCGGCCGGGACGGCGACGTGGCGGGCAACGGCTTCGCGAATCACCGCAGCGGCGACGAGTCGTGCCGCCGCGTCTGGCTGGTCGCCGTCGGCGCGGGCGTGCCGGCGGGCACCGGAACGGACCGCCCCATTCGCACGAGCGACGTGGCTCCAACCGTCGCGCGCATTCTCGGATTCAAGATGCCGGAATGCGAGGGGCGGGCACTGCCGGAGCTGGCGTTCTGAAATGATGCAGTTCACCCCGCCGTTCAACGCAGGGCTGACCGGCGACGCCGCGGCGCTCGAACGCAGCCACGACGAGACGCTCGCGCGTCTGCCGGCGACGATCCAGGCCTTCATCCTCGTGGAGCTGCAGAAGTGGGCGATGCTGTTCGCGCCCGAGCAACGGTATCAGCGCGCGCTGCTCGCACATCTCTCGGCGCTGCCCGCTGCCGATCTGCAGGAGGCTGTGGCCGGTATCGCTCGAGTGGAAGCGGAGTCTGGCTGCGATCGCATCCTCCGCGGCGATCCGGCGCGATTCCAGGACGAGGCGCAGGCGCTGCTGCGAAAACAGAAGCTGCTGCAGGCATGGCGGCGCGAAGTCGATGCCTTTTTTCAGCCCATCAATCCCGCGCTGGAGCCCGTGCTCTACCCAGCGGATGCGCCGCGGCGCCTCGTCGTGCAGATCTACGGCAGCGGCATCGCCATCGATCGCCACAAATTGTGGAGCCGGTTCACAGGGACGGGCATCCGCGTGCCGTTGCAGGTCGACGGGGCGCACGCGCCCGGGGCATTTCTTGCGGCGCTGTTCGGTGCGCGCGCCGGCACGCCGGGCGAGCCACCGCTGCTGGCCTCGCTTCGCACCTCTGGGCAGTTCACTCCTCCCGATACGTGGATGGTCGAGTCGCACCGCGCCCTTCATGACGTCTGCCGCGGCGGGCCATCGCCGGGCGCGTCCAACACGTCCGTGACCGGTTTGAGCTACGACCTGCTGCGCGAGTATCGCGAAGAGCTGATGACCGCCCTCTATGGAAAGGTGGTGACGGGTGTTGAAAGCCCGCAGGCGTTCGCGGCCTACGCCCGCAGCCTGACGGTCGCGCCGAGTCCGGCCGCGCTGCTCTACTCCGCCGATATCCTGCAGGCATTCGTCCGCGACACCTTCCTCACGGGAAACGGCACGCTCTTCGTCAACAACACGTTCGTCGAATGGGCCGCCGTCCAGGCGCTGCGGCGCGCGCAGCCGCGCATGCTCGTCACACGCTTTGGCGTGCGGCACACGTTCCGGCCGTTCAGCAGCATGCTGCTCTTCTCGCAGCCGCGCGCGTCCGACCAGAGCCCGCTCGCCGAAGATCCGGCGGGCTCGTTCGTCGATGTCGAACAACTGTCCTATTACGTCTGGCTGAATGCCGAGAAAGGGCCGGCGTATCGCAATCGCACGCTC
Organism: uncultured Bifidobacteriaceae bacterium; assembly: GCA_964356125.1. Lineage (GTDB taxonomy): Bacteria > Acidobacteriota > Vicinamibacteria > Vicinamibacterales > JAMQPK01 > JAMQPK01. The sequence continues at coordinate 11,493 of CAYHHH010000022.1, forward strand.
TATCTCTTTCTCGCCGAAGGTGTGGACGACATGCTGGCGATCCGCTCGGACGCACCGGGCACCGCCGGGGCCCCCAGCGCGGCAGCCGCGCTGGGGTGGCCTGGCGCGCGGATGCCGGGCAGCGCCACGCTCGCTGATGTCTGCGCCACCATGGCGCATTGGCTCGGCGCCCCATCGCGGGATCTCCCAGGACGACCGATCGCATCTCTGGTCGGGTAGGCCCGCATCCCATGAAGCATCCTCTCCTGACGCAGTTGAGCCTGCCGCTCGTGTTCGCGACGCTGCTGGCGGGCGGATGGGTAGCGGTCGAGGCGTTCCAGGGGATGGGGCGCACGACGCGGCCGGTCCGCACAGGTACATCGGTTGAGACGGATCTACCGCCGATCGCCGTGGATTTTCGCGACGTGGCCGAAACCGCCGGCCTCACCGCGCCGAATGTCTCCGGCGGCGCGACCACAAAAAAGTACATCCTCGAAACCACGGGCAACGGCATCGCCGTGTTCGACAGTGATAACGACGGCCTGCTCGACGTGTACCTCGCCAACGGTACAACCCTGGATGGCGATGGAGCGGGCGCCACGTCGACAGGGCATCTGTACCGGAACCTCGGGAACATGACGTTCGAGGACGTCACGAAGAAAGCGGGGCTCGCCAAAGTTGGCTGGGGCCAAGGCGTCTGCGTCGGCGATTACAACAGCGACGGCCACCGCGATCTCTTCCTGACGCACTACGGCCAGAGCCTGCTCTACCGCAATCGCGGTGACGGTACTTTTGAAGACGCCACTGGGCACGCCGGACTGCGCTCTCCGGGCACGCGCTGGGACACGGGCTGCACGTTCTTCGACTACGATCGCGACGGTAAACTCGATTTGGCCGTCACCAACTACCTGGAGTTCGATCGCGCGAAAGTACCCGAGGCCGGCAGCAGCACGTTTTGCCTCTGGAAAGACCTGCCGGTGATGTGCGGTCCGCGAGGCCTCCCCTTCGCTCGCCATTATCTGTTTCATAACGACGGCGGTGGCCGGTTCTCCGACGTGTCTCTGCCGAGCGGCATCGGCAAGACGAAAGGCTGCTACGGTTTCACGGTCGTCGCCTCGGATGTGGACAATGACGACTACCCGGACTTGTACGTGGCCTGCGATTCGACGCCGAGCCTGCTGTATCGCAACGAAAAGAACGGAACGTTTCGCGAGGTGGGGCTGTTGTCGGGCGTCGCGCTGAACGAAGACGGACAGGAACAGGGCGGGATGGGCATCGCCCCGGCCGATTACGACGAAGACGGCGATATCGATATCTTCAAGACCAACTTCAGCGACGATCTGCCGAACCTGTACCACAACATCGGCGGCGGCGCCTTCGAAGATCGCGTCCTGCCGTCCGGCCTGGGCGTCTACACAGCGTACGTGGGCTGGGGTGCACACTTCCTGGATGTGGATCACGATGGACTCAAGGATCTCTTTTACGTGAACGGTCACGTCTATCCGGAGGTCGATCGAAGCCGTGAGAGTCAATATCGGCAGCCGCGCCTGCTGTTCTGGAACATCGGCGGACGGTTCAAGAACGTCTCGCCCGCGTCGGGCGCCGCCCTCAAGGAGTTGCGATCGTCGCGCGGGACGGCCGTGGGCGACCTCGACAACGACGGCTCGCTCGAGATTGTCGTCAGCAACATGGGCGAGCGGCCGTCGCTGCTCAAGAATTTTGCGCCTCGAAAAAACTGGCTGCTGGTGCACTGCGTCGGACGCTCCGATATCGATGCGATCGGCGCGCGCGTCCGCGTGCAGGTGGCGGGCCGCTGGCGATATGCCGAGGTGCTCGGCGGGTCGAGTTATCTTTCACAGAGCGATGCACGGCTGCACTTCGGACTGGGCGACAGCAAGGCCTATGACGCGGTCGAGGTCCGCTGGCCTACCGGCGAACGCGAGCGATTCCCAGGCGGGACCGCGAATCGCCGCGTCGCGCTGAAGCAAGGCGCAGGACAGTGACACGCGTGGCGGCGGCGTTCGGCGCCCTTCTCATCAACAGTGCGTATCTCGCCGCCTCGTCGAGCCCGACCCTCTTCTATTTTTCGAACATCCTTATTCATATCGCGCTGGGCATGGCGCTGGCGATCGTCTGCCTGCGCCCGTCCGGCTTCAGCGCCGCGGTGTCAAAAGCCCTCAGCAGTCCGGTGGCGCAGGGCTCTCTCCCTGCGGTGGCACAGGGCTTTAGCCCTGTCCTCGCCAGACGAATCACCTGGCTGCTGCTGATGGCCGCCGCCATCTCGGGCACCGCGCTGGTATTCCTTGGCGCGACCACGCCGAACCTGTGGCTGCTGCGCGGGCACATTGCGACGTCTGTCGCGGGCGCAGTGTTGTTGCTCGCGTCGGTCGTGTGGCCGGTCGCGCGCGCGCGTACCGTCCGAGTGCAGGCAGCCGTCGCCATCGCCGTCATGGTCATCGTGCTGGCGTCGGCGATTGCGGCGGTCACCGCGTATCGCCACGACGACACCCGCCGCCAGACCTATCGCATCGTCAATCCCGATGTCGTGCCGGCCACGATGAACGAGGAAGGTGCCGGCCCGGCCAGCCCGTTCTTTCCCTCATCGGCCAACACGACCGTCAACGGCACGATTCCGGCGAACTTCTTTCTGACGAGCGAATCGTGCGGGCGGTGTCACAAAGACATTTACGATCAGTGGAACTCGTCCGCACATCACTTTTCGTCGTTCAATAATCAGTGGTACCGGAAATCGATTGAGTACATGCAGGACGTCGTCGGCACACGGCCGTCGAAATGGTGCGCCGGCTGCCACGACCATGCGGTGTTCTTCAACGGCCGCTTCGACAAACCGATACGCGAGCAGATCGACACGCCGGAAGCGCAGGCGGGCCTCGGATGCACGTCGTGCCACGCGATCACGCGCGTCAACAGCACCATGGGCCAGGGAGATTTCGTCGTCGAGTACCCGCCGTTGCACGATCTGGCGACCAGCAAGAATCCGCTCCTCAGCTCGCTGCATGACTGGCTGCTCTACCTCGACCCGGCGCCGCACCGCGAAACGTTCCTGAAGCCGTTTCATCGCGAGCAGACGCCGGAGTTCTGCGCGTCATGCCACAAAGTGCACCTTGACGCCCCCGTGAACGCCTATCGGTGGTTCCGCGGGTTCAACGATTACGACAACTGGCAGGCGTCGGGGGTGTCGGGCGAAGGCGCGCGCTCCTTCTATTACCCGCCGAAGCCGCAGCGATGCGCCGACTGCCACATGCCGCTCGTGCAGGCGAACGATCCGGCGGCGAAGAACGGCATGGTTCGCTCGCATCGCTTCGCCGCCGCGAATACGGCGCTCCCGTTCGTCAACGGCGACCGCGCGCAGCTCGAGGCGGTGCAGACATTTTTGCGCGACGGGCAGATTTCAGTGGACGTGTTCGGCATCGTGCGGGGCGACGCACCGGCCGCGGCCGACGAGATCGCGACAGGCACTGCTGAGCCGCGGCTGCACAGTACGTTCGCCGTCGGCGAAGAATCGATGAATTTCGGCGCCGGCTCGCAGGTGGTGCGCCCTCCGGCGGAGGTGATCGCGCCGCTCGGCAAGGTCGACGCGTGGGTGCGGCGAGGCGAGTCCGCGCGCGTCGAGGTGGTCGTGCGCACCCGCAAGGTCGGGCACTTCTTTCCTGGCGGCACGGTCGATGCGTTCGATGTGTGGGTGGAGTTCGAGGCGACCGACGATCGCGGGCGCACGCTGCTCCACAGCGGCGCCGCCGCCGACGGAGGCAGCGGGCCCGTGGACGAAGGCGCGCATTTCTATCGCAGCCTTATGCTCGATGGCCACGGCAATCCCATCAACAAGCGGAATGCGTTCGCAGCGCGATCGGTCGCCTACGTGCGGCTGATTCCACCAGGCGCGGCGGACACCGTGCACTACCGGCTGCAGATTCCGAACGATGCCGGCGACCGCATTCACCTGAAGGCCAAAGTGAACTATCGGAAGTTCGCGTGGTGGAACACGCAGTTCGCGTTCGCCGGCGTGCGCGATCCGCAACAGCCGTCGTTTGCCGTCGGCCCGCATTTCGACGACGGGCGGTGGGTGTTCACCGGATCGACGGCGAACGTGTCGGGCCCCATGAAAAAAATTCCGGACATTCCGACGACCGTCATGGCCGAACACACGGCCACCATCGCCGTCATCGGTTCCACCGAGGAGCGGCCGCGCGTCGAGCCGCTGCTGCATCCATCGGTCCGGGAACGGTGGAACGATTACGGCATCGGCCTTCTGCTTCAAGGCGATCTGAAAGGCGCCGAAGCGGCGTTCGAGAACGTTGCGGCGATGGACCCGGCATACGCGGATGGCTGGGTGAACATCGGGCGCGCGCGGCTGCAGGAGGGCAACCTCGCCGGCGCCGAGGAGGTGCTGCGGCACGCCCTGGCCATCGATCCGAAACTGGCGAAGACCCATTTCTTCCTCGGGGTGGTGCTGAAAAACAATGGCCGCTACGACGAGTCGTTGCAGCACCTGCGCACGGCGTCGAATCTGTATCCACGCGATCGTGTCGTGCTCAATCAGCTGGGCCGGGTCCTGTTCCTGAAGCGACAATTCACAGACGCGGTCGAGCAGTTCACCAGGGTGCTGGGCATCGATCCGGAAGATCTGCAGGCGCATTACAACCTGATGCTGTGCTATCAAGGCCTCGGCGATCACGCGCGCGCGGCTCAGGAGCGGACGCTGTACGAGCGCTTCAAGGCCGACGAAGCCTCACAGTCCATTACAGGTCCATACCGGCAGTTGCATCCGCACGACAACAACGAACGGCAGTCGATACACGAGCACCGCTTCCCCGCACAGGCGGCACAGTGATGCGGCGCCTCGCGTGGCTGGCCGGCACATCTGCGTTGTGTATCGCGTCGCTGGCCGCCGCGCGACAGACGGCATCGCCGACCGCCGCCGCCTCGTTGCCGACATTCACAGACGTCACCTCGGCCGCGGGCCTGGCGTTTCGACACAACAGCGGCGCGGTCGGCCGAAAGTATTTGCCCGAAACGATGGGCTCGGGCGCCGCGTTCTTCGATGCCGATGGAGATGGATGGCAGGACGCGCTGCTGATCAACTCGCGGAACTGGCCGGGCCGGCCGGCAGCAGGCGCATCGCTGCATGCGCTATATCGCAACAATCGGAACGGTACGTTCACCAATGTCACCGCGCGCTCAGGGCTCGGCGTGTCCATGTACGGACTCGGCGCCGCGGCAGCCGACTACGACAATGACGGCCGCCAGGACGTGTACATCACGGGACTCGACGGCAACCGTCTCTTCCGCGGCGTTGGCGATGGCCGGTTCGAAGACGCCACAACGCGCGCGGGCGTCGGAGCATCGGGGTTTTCGACGTGTGCGGTGTGGTTCGATTACGACAACGACGGACGCCTCGACCTGTTCGTGTGCCGGTATGTCGAATGGTCGGTGAAAACCGATCTGTTCTGCACGCTCGACGGCCAGACAAAGTCGTACTGCACGCCGGAATCCTATACAGGACAGAGCCCGCTGTTGTTTCGCAACACCGGCACAGGCACCTTCGAAGATGTGACCAGGGCGGCGGGCCTGTACGATCCGGCGTCAAAGGCGCTCGGAGCGGCGTTGATCGATCACGATGGCGATGGCCGGCTGGATTTGTTCGTTGCGAATGACACACAGCCGAACCGGCTCTATCGCAATCGCGGCAATGGCACGTTCACGGATGTCGCGGTCACCGCGGGTGTGGCGTTCAACGAGGCGGGCGTGGCGCGCGCGGGCATGGGCACCGACGCGGCCGATTACGACGAATCGGGGCGCGCGAGCCTCGTCATCGGCAATTTCTCGAACGAGATGATGGCGCTCTACACGAACGAAGGCAACGGCCTGTTCATCGACGAAGCGCCCACCTCGACGATCGGCCGGAATTCCCTGCTGACGCTGACGTTCGCCTGTTTCTTCCTCGACTACGATCTTGACGGTCTCCTCGACATCTTCGCGGCGAACGGGCACGTGGCCGACGACATCGGGCGCGTGCAGCCGCGCGTCGCGTACGCGCAGCTGCCGCACCTGTTCCGCAACCTCGGCGCGCGCCGGTTCGAAGAGGTCACCGCGCGATCGGGTGCGGCGCTGCGCCGGCCGATGGTGGCTCGCGGTGCCGCCTACGGCGATTACGATGGCGATGGCGATCCCGATCTCCTGATCACGACGAACAACGGACCGGCGGCGCTGTGGCGCAACGACGGCGCCGCCCGCACTCGCGCGCTGCGCATCGCGCTGCGAGGCACGGCGTCGAATCGCGACGGCATCGGCGCGCGCGTGTCGGTACGGACGGCCGATGGCAAACGCCGCTGGCAGATGGTGAAGACCGGATCGAGCTATCTGTCTCAAAGCGAGCTGCCGATCACGTTCGGTCTCGGGCAGGCGCAAGGCGTGCAGGCCATCGAGATCGCGTGGCCGAGCGGACGGGTGGACCGGCTGGCCGGCGAGAAGGGCGGCCAGTCTCTGATCGTCGAGGAGGGGCGCGGCATCGTCGAGAGGTTGGCGCTGAAGTGAGGGCGCGCGCCGCGCTGTCGATCGCCGCCCTGTTTGTCGTGTCCGTGACATGGCTCCAACACGGTCAATCCGGAGCGCCGCGCGAAGATGCGTATCGCCAGAACAACCTCGGCGTTGCGCACCTCGAGCGCTACAACTTCAGAGCGGCCGCTGACGCATTCACGCAGGCGCTGACGATCGACCCCACGCTCACCATCGCGAGGCTCAACCTGGCGATCGCCCGGCTCTATGATGGCGAGCATGACGCCGCATCGATCGACGCGAACGCTGTCGTCGCCTCGCTGCCGCGCTCACCGCACGGCCACTACGTCGCCGGATTGATCGCACGCGCCGCAAACAGGACGCCCGACGCTGCGGCGGCATTTCAGCGCGCGCTCGATATCGATCCGGAAGACGTCGGAAGCCGGATCCAACTCGCGCAAATCCATACCGCCGAGCGGCGGTACGCAGACGCCGCGACCCTCTTCGAAGGCGCGCTGTCGAGAGAGCCGTTCAATGCGACAGCGGCATACGGCCTGGCCACCGCGCTCGTTCGCGGAGGGCAGCCCGCCGCCGGCGAAACGGCGATGGCGCGCTTTCAGGCATTGCGCGACAACCCCGCGGCTGTCACCTACTCGAGCACGTATCTGGAGCAGGGACGCTATGGCGAGGCGCTCGTGTCCACCGGACTCGAAGCCGAGCTGGTCGATGCCGGCGCGCCGGCAGCCCGCTTCGTCGATGCGACCGCGGCGGTGTTTGGAGAAGAGCATCCGCGCGGACGCCTGACGCTGGTGGACGCCGACGGAGACGGCGACCTCGATGCGGTGCTCGCATCTCCCAATGGCGTGACATTGCTGACCAACGATGCAGGCCGGTTCGCGCGGCGCAGGAGCATCGACACGTCGGTCAGCGACGGCCTCGGTACCGTTGCCGGTGACTACGACAACGACGGCCGGGCGGATGTCTTCGTCATCGCACGGACCGCGAATCGTTTATATCGGCAGCAACCGGATGGCTCGTTCTCCCGCGTGCCGGTGGACGCAGGCAGCGCCGGCCTGAATGCCGAAGGGGTGACGGCCGCGCTCGCCGACATCGATCATGACGGCGACCTCGACATTTTTCTCTCGCCGCCGAATCGCGTATTGCGGAACAACGGCAACGGCACGTTCGTCGATGCAGCGCCCGCCGCCGGATTGGCCGGCACGACGCCACTCACCGCCGTCATCCCGACCGACTACGACAATCGCCGGGACATCGACGTGCTGCTCGTTCCCACGAGCGGAGCGCCTGCGCTGTTCGCCAACCGCCGCGACGGTACATTCCACGACGTCGCGCGGCAGGCTGGACTTCCCGGCGATGCGGAGTACACCGCCGCGGCAACCGGCGATCTCAACAAGGATGGCGCGCCCGACTTCGTCCTGGCGAGGTCGAACTCGCCGGCGGTGATCGCCGCGAGCACAGACGCCGGCCGATTTTCAGTCGCGACCGCTCCCGACGCGACCTCAGGCGCAACCGCGCTACAGCTGTTCGATTACGACAGCGACGGACTGCTGGATCTGTTTGCGCTCACGCGCGGCGGCCCGCGGTTATGGCGATCGATCGGATCCGCGTGGTCCGATGTGACGTCGGCCTCGCTGCCGGCAGGACTGCTGGAACCAGGCGAGATCGCAACGGCGATGGCAGTGGGCGACGTCGACACGGATGGTGACTACGACGTCATCGCGCATTTGCAATCCGGCCGCGTGCGGTTCTGGCGCAATACGCAGCCTGCCGGAGTGCCGCGACCACAGTCCATTCGCGTGCGGCTCGACGCCCGGGTCAGCAATCGCGGTGCCGTCGGCGCAAAGGTCGAGCTGCGGGCAGGCAGCCTGCGCGATCGATTCGAAGTGTCTGCCGCGACGCCGCCCGCCGCGCCAGCCGACGTCGTGTTCGGCCTCGGCCGTCGCGCGCGCGCCGATGTCGTCCGTGTGCTCTGGCCGTCGGGGATTCTTCAGGCCGAGTCGGATCCGGTCGGCACCATCACCATCGTCGAGCTCGATCGCAAGCCCTCATCGTGCCCATTCCTGTTTACGTGGAATGGCACGCGGTTCGAGTTCGTGACCGACTTCATGGGCGGAGGCGAAATGGGCGCGTGGCTCGCCCCCGGCGTCCGCAACGTCCCGGATCCCGACGAGTACGTCCGGCTGCGCCGCGACCAGCTCGCACCGCGGAACGGCCGCTATGAGCTGCGCATGACGAACGAGCTCGAGGAGGCGCTGTTTGTCGATCGCCTTCAACTCGTCGCGATCGCGCACCCGGCCGGCGTCGAGGTGTACCCGAACGAGGGGCTGCGCTCGCCGGCAGAGCGGCGCCCGTTGACGATCCACACAGCACATCACCCCCGGCCGCCGATCGCCGTCACCGATCATCACGGGCACGACATGCTGGACAGGGTGCGCGCGATCGATCGCAGATACGTCGACGATTTCCGCAGCGCGCCTGTCCAGGGATATGCCGAGCCGCACTGGCTCGTGCTGGACCTCGGCAGCGTCCCTGCCGGCTCGGCGCTGCGGCTGCTCTTGACCGGTTGGACTGACTACGCATTTTCGAGCGACAACGTTTCGGCGCACCAAGCGGGATTGCCGGCGGAGCCCCCCTCTCTTCAGATCCTGGAGGCGGATCGCACGTGGCGCACAATCGTTCCCGAGCTCGGCATTCCGGTCGGCCGGCCGCAGACGGTTGCCGTCGATCTGACGCGGCATGTTCCACCCGCGGGCGGGCGCATCGCCGTGCGCGTGCGCACATCGCTGCGCGTGTATTGGGATCAGATTCTGATGGACACCTCCGCACCCGCCCCGTACATCGTCTCGCGGATCGATGCGATGGAGGCGCGGCTCGCATGGCGCGGCTTCTCGGCGGAGATCCCGTCCGGCGGTCTCGGACCGCTCACCTACGACTACGATCGCGTGACGCCGGACAGTCCCTGGAAAACGCTGCCCGGTCTCTACACGCGTGAAGGCGATGTCAGGCCGCTCGTCGCATCAACCGACGATCGCTTCGTCGTCTCTGCGCCGGGCGATGAGATCGCGTTGGCCTTCGATGCGTCGGCACTGCCGGAACTGCCCGCTGATTGGACGCGAACGTTCCTTCTCTATGTCGATGGGTTCAGCAAGGAGATGAACCTCCACTCGGCGAGCCCCGACCGGCTCGAGCCGCTGCCCTTTCACGCCATGAGCCGCTATCCGTATCGCGCACCCGAGTCGTACCCGCGCACGCGCGCGCACGATCGGTATCGCGCGGAATACAACACGCGCGCGATCGGCGGTCCGCTGCCGCCGATGATCCTGACTCCGCGGGCTGCGAAGTGATCCGATACGCGGCCGCGGCCTGCCAGACCGATCTCCCGAATCCGCTGCATCGCGACGAGATGCGACGCAACACCGACCGCATGATCGCGATGATTCAGTGCGCGGTCGATGGCAGCGCACCGTTTCTTCCGGTGCGCCTTGTCGTGTTTCCGGAGTTCGCCCATGCCGCGCCGGTCTTTGCATCGGTCGAGGACTTGACGAAGCACCTCGCAGTCCCCATCCCCAACGAACACACCGAGCGCCTCGCCGCGAAGGCGCGCGAGCTCGACATCTACATTCAGAGCGGGACGATGCTCGAGTGCGATCCGCGGTGGCCGGGCGCGGTCTTCAACACCACGTGCCTGATCGGCCCCGGGGGCATCCTGTATAAGTACCGGAAAGTGAATCCGTGGCTGCCCTTCGAAGTACACGCGAGCCCGCACGATCTCGAGGGATACACGGAGCCGCTCTTTCCTGTCGCCGACACGCCCATCGGGCGCATCGGCTGCGCCATCTGCTATGACTGGTTATTCCCGGAAGCGATTCGTCAGCTCGCGGCTAACGGCGCCGAGGTGCTCGTGCGCGTCTCCGCGTACATGGATCCGTGGGGCGCGACAGAGCCGATGAACTGGTGGACGATCGTGAATCGATGTCGCGCGCTGGAGAACACCGCGTTCGTGGTCGCGGCCAACCAGGGGGCGAGCTTGCGGCACTACCCGCCATATTCATGGCCGGGCGGCAGTCAGATCGTCGATTTCGACGGGCGGCTGCTCGCCGAGGCGTCTCCCGGACCTGGCGAGCGGATTGTCGTCGCACCGATTGATATCTCGGCGCTGCGGCACGAGCGGAGCACGCGGACAGGCCACCAGATGCTCGCGCATCTGCGAACGGAAGCGTACCCCGTGTATCGCGGACATCGTCATCCGCCGCGGTGAGTGCGTCCGCGCCGGGACGGGATTTGGGACTAGGGATTGGCGCGATCACGGAGTCAGCGCTCGCCACGCTCACTCAGATCGCGGCGTCCGCTCGCGAACGCACCAACACTGCTCGGATTTCGCCGGGGGGTTTTGCGGCGACAGACGCGTTATCTGAACATCAATGCCGGCCAGTTCACCACAAGCGTGATCGGCGCGTCAAACGCCTCTTCGGTCAATGTGTTCACGAGGAAGCGCTGACCGTCCGCGCTCACATCGCCCGGGCGGCCTACAGGTCGAACCCGAAGCTGAAATAACCGCTGGCTCTCCTTCACTTCAAACGCAGATCCTGTTCCGTCGACGGCGACCGCGACGACCGTGCCATCCGGTTCTCCGTAGAAGAGCTCGCGGCTGTCACGCCGCCACCGCACGGTGACACCGCCGTTCATCGAAAATACCCACAGATCCGCGCGAGTCATGGTGGGCCCGGCTCTTCCAAGGAATAGGATGTGGCGGCCGTCTGCCGACCAGTCCACCGGACTCGCGCCGTCGAGCAACAGCTCTTCGGAGCCTGTGCCATCGGCCCGCTTCCGATACATCGCGAGGCCCGCATCGCTGCGGCGCCCGAATGCGATGTACCGTCCGTCGGGCGACCATACGGGCCGAATCTCATCGGCCGCAGACGTAGTCAGCTTCTGCGGAAGGCCGCGATTAAGATCAAACACAGCAATGTCGTAGTTGCGTCGTTGCGCGTCAAGCGCAGTCGCCACGGCGTAACGCTGATCCGGTGATATCGCCGGATCCTGGTACTCGCCAGGTGGGCCCACCGTTGCAAGTTATTTGCCCTCGCGATCGACCCAGCGCAGCTGCGACTGGGGCGCTGATGATCCGGCTTGAAACGCCAGTGCCCCATCGAGAGACGCGGAAAATGCGCCGCCGCGTCCGGTAATCCCGCCGACAGAGATGTTTTCTGCAATGGGTCTGGGATCGCCGGACCAGTCCATTCGAGTCAAATCGAACGGCCTCGCGAGCAGCGTCGCATCGCCAAGAAAGAGTAAATGCCCGCTCGAATACTGCATCGTCGATGCAGCGTCCAATAGGCGCTTTGCCGAAGATGGATTTTTGAGTGACCCGACGAATATCCCATTCGTATCGTTCGCTCCTGCGTTGGAGCCGACGCGCAGATACAGGAAGTGATCGCCGTCGGGCAAAAACACCGGGTAGTCGTGCGTGCGCTCGGCATTGCGGGTATCGAGCGTGGTGACCTCGGTTGCGGCGCCGCCTGTCGTGGCAGAGACCCGGCATATCGCCGATGCATTCGTCGGAACGAATAGAATGACGTCGTCTTTGTTCCACGCACAGGCCGTCGGGCGACAAGGCCATGAACGACGCGGGAGTGGCGACCGTTGAACCGTACGCTGCGCCGGCTGGAGCAAGGATGGAAGCTTGATACGTGGGCGGCGGTTTCCTAGAGAGATCGACGTACAGCCAGGCTGCCCCGATGCACGCAAGGCCGAGCAATATCACGGCCGCCGACCATAAACCTCGTTCGCGCGCCTATCCGTGCCCTCGTATGCCTGGCCGCGCCCGGCGTTTCCGTCGCGTCGCGCAGTTCGAGCCCGGCGTCGGCCATGTCAGAGAGACGATCGTGGGCATTCTTTTGCAGCGCGCGCCGCAATAGCCGTCGCACGGGCTCTGGTGTGTCAACAGGCAGAAGGTGCCAGTCCGGTTCGGCCCGGATGATCGCCGCAAGCGTGTCCGTGACTTCCGCGGCATCGAACACCCTTCGGCCGGTCAACATTTCATAGAGAACGCATCCGAACGCCCACATGTCCGCTCGTTTATCAACCACCTTACCCCGCGCCTGTTCTGGGCTCATGTAGGCTGCGGTGCCGAGAATGAATCCTGCGCGAGTCGCCTGCACACTGAGCGTCGGTGAGAGCGACGCTGATTGCTGAACAGCGTCACGCTCGAGCGCCTTCGCCAGTCCAAAGTCGAGAACCTTGACCGTTCCGTCGGCCTTCAATTTGATGTTGGCAGGCTTGAGGTCTCGGTGAATGATGCCGCATTGGTGCGCAGCTTCAAGCGCTTCTGCGATCTGCTTCGCAATTGGAAGCGCTTCGTCGAGAGGAATCGCTCCTTCCGCAATGCGATCAGCCAACGTCGGCCCGTCAACGAGCTCCAGCACGAGTGCCGTGATGCCGCTCTGCTCCTCGATGCCGTAAATCGCCGCGATGCGCGGATGGTTTAGGGAGCCGAGCACCTGCGCTTCGCGGCGGAACCTAGCGAGACGATCGGCATCGTGCGCGAAATCTTCAGGAAGAACTTTGATGGCAACATCGCGCCCGATACGCGGATCCCTCGCGCGACACACCTCGCCCATCCCGCCGGCGCCGAGCGGCGCGACGATCTCGTATGGGCCAAGTTTGGAACCCGCGTTCAGACCCAATCCCTAATCCCCAATCCCTAATCCCTAATCCCTGGATTACGAGGGCAATCGGAACGCAATCAGCTCGCCGCTGTATCCGGCGCCGCTGACCGCGACGACGAGATACTGACGGCCGTTCACCATGTAGGTCATCGGCGATCCTGTTTGCGGCGCGGGCAGGTAGACGGCGCCGACTTCCTTCCCCGTCGCCTTGTCGTAGGCGCGCAGCATCGCGCCGCGCGCGCCCGTGGGCGTCGGGCCGAATCCTGCCTCGCCCGAAATCACGAGCGTCTTCGTCGCGAGCGATCCGACAACGCCGGGACGCCCGGTGCGCGGGATGTTCAACCCTTTCAAGGCGGCGTGGTTCCGAATCGCATCCGGCGTGTCGCCGTGCGCTATTTGCCAGATCACTTCACCCTTTCCAAGATCGATCGCGGACAACTGACCGTACGGCGGCTTCACGATCGGAAGGCCCTGGACGTTCAGCCCCGGAGCGCCGCCACCGCCCTCGCCGGCAGGCGCGGCCGCTGCCGCCGCCGCTGACGTACCCGGCGCCACAGCTCTGTCCCCGCCCGCGGCGGATCCAGTTCCACCTGTCGTTCGCGCGCCGGTCAATGCGTTGCCGATCACGTAGGCGAGATCGTTCTTCGACGCATCGCGCGGCGGCACGAGCCCGAGCTGGCTGACCGATTTCTGCGAGTTCACATAGAGAATGTTTGTCTCCGGATCGTAGGAGCCGCCGGGCCAGTTCGTCCCGCCTCCTGCCGATGCGAGCGACAACGTCGCAAGCGGTCCCTCAGCCTTGCTCGCCACCGGCGGGGTGAAGATCGGTCCGTACTTGTAGCGTGAGATCACCTTTATCCCCTCGGCGCGAAGCTCTGGCGTGAAGTCGATCAGATCGTCGACGACGAATCCCTGCCGATCGTAGCTGAACAGCTGGCCGCGACCGTTCAGCGGAAACGGCTGCGTCGGCGAGTAGTACTCGCCGAGCACATCGCCTTTCGGCACAGGCCGCTCTTCGATCGGCCAGAGCGGCTGGCCGGTCACGCGATCGAACACGTACATGAACGCCTGCTTGCTCGGCTGCGCCACGGCCTTGATGATTTTTCCATCGCGCCTGATGTCGACGAGAATCGGCGCGCACGGAATGTCGTGATCCCAGATGCCGTGGTGCACGAGCTGGTGGTGCCACTTGCGCGTGCCGGTCTGCAGATCGACGGCGACGAGGCTTTCGGCGAAGAGGTTGTTGCCCGGCCGATCGGCTCCGAAGTAGTCCCCTGTCGCGCTCTCGATCGGCAGATAGGCGATCTGCAGCTCTGGATCGATGCTGATCTGTCCCCACGCGCCGGTGTTGCCGGTGTACGCCCACGAGTCTTTCAGCCATGTCTCGTTGCCGAATTCGCCGGGTTGCGGAATCGTGTGGAAGATCCACAGACGCTTGCCCGTCCGCACGTCGAACCCGCGGATGTAACCCTTCACGTTCGTCTTGCCGGTCGGCACGCCGCCGGACCGGTGCGCGGCGCCGACGACCACGACGTTGCCGGCCACAGTCGGGGTCGCGTGCAGCCCGATCTCTCCAGACAGCGGATCGATCTGCTGATCGTTGTTCTGCTTCAGGTCGACGATGCCGTCGGTTCCGAACGACGGGACGCGCATGCCGGTCTTCGCGTTCAGCGCGACGAGCTGATAGCCGGGCGTGACGTAGAGAATCCGCTCCTCTTTGCCGTCGGTCCAGTACGCGAGGCCGCGGCCCGAAAGCTGGCGCGGCGCCGCCGCTCCGCGCGGCCCTTCGCGCTCGCTGTGCATCCACAGCTCTTCGCCCGTCTCGGGATCCAGCGCGACCACCGCCCGGCGGCTGCCGGCGATGGAATACAACACGCCGTTGGCCATCACCGGCGTCGATTCGAACATGAACTCGGGCCGCGGTCCGAGATGGTCGGTCTTGAAGCGCCATGCCACGGTCAGCTTGCCGAAGTTCGACGCGCTGATCTGATCGAGCGGGGCGTACCGCGTGTGCCCGGCATCGCCGCCGTACGAGCGCCATTCGCCGTTCAGCGCCCCGGTCTGGCCGCGGAGCGTGATGCCGGCGCACGTGCATGCGAGAACGGCTGCGGCGAAGACGTAACCACCTGAGTGCGATCGCAACATGAGATGTGCTCCAGTCTTAAGGTGGGATACTAATCCCAAATCCCTAATCCCTAATCCCTTTTTTAGGCGATATAATCGCTGACTTTCCCACTAATCGGACGGAGGTGGTCATGTTACCCGACGCCGTGAGTTCCGTTCTCCGCCGCAAGAGCGGCGATCGACAGATTCTTACCATCGAGCCAGATGCATCCGTGTACGACGCCATCGCCATGATGGCTGAGAATTCGATCGGCGCATTACTGGTCGTGTCGAACGGGCTTCTTGTCGGCATCATGTCCGAGCGCGACTACGCGCGGAAGGTCGTGCTGCAGTCGCGATCGTCGAAGGACACGCGCGTGAGCGACATCATGTCGACGCCGGTCATCACCGTGTCGCCGGCCCACACCGTGGAAGAGTGCATGCGGCTGATGACCGACAAACGCATCCGGCATCTTCCCGTCATCGACGGCGAGACGATTGCCGGCATCGTGTCGATCGGCGATCTGGTGCGCTCGGTCATCACGCTGCAGGGAGAAACGATTCAGTACCTGCAGCAGTACATCAACGGGCAGTATCAGAGTTAGGGGGTTCCGGGTTCCGGGTTCCGGGTTCCAGGTTCCGGGTTCCGGCGTCGGTTCTTCTTCGAGCCCAAGGTCGGGCAGTGCCGGTGCGGGGATCTCGGCTGGTGCTGGTCGCGCCACCACCGGCGGTGGCGTGATTCTTCCCATACGCGCGCGGATGATGCGCTGGCGTCCCCGAAGGCGCGCGTTGGGTTTCGCGATGTTCAGCACGCGTGGGTTGACGATCGCGCCGGCCATGATCGCGGCCTGATCGGGGCCGATCGCCGACGCCGGAATGCCGAAGTACGTTTGAGCGGCGGCCTCGGCTCCCCAGATGCCGTCGCCCCATTCGATGTGGTTGAGGTACAGCTCGAAGATGCGTGTCTTGCTCAGCTCGTGCTCGAGCCGCCGCGTGATGAGCAGCTCCGTCAGCTTTCGAAACGGATTGCGCGTCGGGGACAGGTACAGGTTCTTCGCCAGCTGCTGCGTGATGGTGCTCGCGCCGCGCATCTGGGTGACGCTCTCGCCCGACTCGAGCGCTTTCCTGATTTCCGCGAGGTCGATGCCCTCATGGCCCCAGAATCCGGCGTCCTCCGCGACGAGGACCGCGCGTTTCAGGTGCGGCGAGATGGTGCTGTAGGGCACCGGCCGATGCACGCGCCGCAGCTCGCGCCCCTCCGAGCGCGCCTCGCGCTCGCGGAGCCTCATGAACGCCGTCGAATCCGGATTTTTCCCACGCAGCTCGCGCACGTCTGGCAGCGTGAGATACAGAAAGGCGATATAGCCAAACCCGAAAGCCGCCACCGCCCCGATCGCCCGGCCGAAACGCCGCATCCTAATGATTATAGATAGTCTTCGACCGCTCGTACTGTCCGGCCTTACGCTGTGTGTCGTGATGGCATGCGCCGACGCAGACATCAGCGGGCAGGACAACTATCAGGCGCTGCGCCAGCGGATGGTCGAGACGCAGATCGGCGCGCGCGACGTGCGTGACGCCGCGGTGCTGCGGGCGATGGGCCGCGTGCCGCGCCACCTCTTTGTGCCGGACGAAGTGCGGCCGTTCGCCTATGAGGATCGGCCGCTGCCGATCGGCCGGGGCCAGACGATCTCGCAGCCCTACATCGTCGCGTACATGACCGAGGCGCTGCATCTGACGCCGGCGCACAGCGTGCTCGAGATTGGAACGGGTTCGGGGTATCAGGCCGCGGTGCTCGCCGAGATCGTCAAGCAGGTGTACAGCATCGAGATCGTTCCCGATCTCGCGGAGAGCGCCCGGCGCACGCTGGCGCAAGCCGGCTATCGGAACGTCGAGGTGCGCGGCGGCAACGGTTATCTGGGATGGCCCGATCGCGCGCCCTTCGATCGCATCATCGTCACCGCGGCGCCGCCGGAGATTCCGCAGACGCTCGTCGATCAGCTGGCCGCCGGCGGCATCATGGTCGTGCCCGTCGGCACGTCGCACCAGGAAATCGTGGTCGTGACGAAGACGCCGGACGGCGCCACCGAGCAGCGCACGATCGAAGTGCGGTTCGTGCCGATGGTGTC
>CAYHHH010000022.1:29005-36435 GCA_964356125.1 uncultured Bifidobacteriaceae bacterium
CAGCGTGGCGAGCGGGTGCAGATCGGGCAGCTGGAGCCCTTCCGTCCACGGAAAGCTGCTCCACGCGCCGAGATCCGCACCTGACGCACCTAACGCACCCATCGCACCTGACGCACCTCTCGCACCTCTCGCCCCCATTGCACCCGTCCCACCTATGGACTAGTATCGCGCTCCTCCACCCGAAACAAGGAGCTTTTCCATGCAGATCGCCGAACGCTCGGCCGGCAACGTGACAGTGCTCGATCTCTCTGGCCAGATCACCTTTACCGAAGGCGATCAGCAGTTCAAGGACAAGATCCACTCGCTGGTGCACCAGGGGCACAAGAACATTCTGGTGAACCTGGCCAATGTCACCTACGTTGACAGCGCCGGGTTAGGCGAGCTGGTTGGCGCATACACGACGGTGACGAAAGCCGGCGGCAGCATGAAGCTGCTGAATCTCACGAAGAAACTGCACGATCTGCTGGCTATTACCAAACTGCTGACGGTCTTCGACACCTACGACTCAGAACAGGACGCGCTGAAGCAGTTCACCTAAGCATTCTTTCCGCCGTACCGCAGCACGAGCGCCGTCACGTCGTCGTTCTGAGCGGCGCCTGCCGCGAAGGTGCGCACCGTCGCCAGAATCCTGTCGAGCAGCACGTCGGTCGCGCAGCCGCCATGCTCGTTGATGCAGTGCAGCAGCCGCTCTTCGCCGAACTCGTCGCCCGCGACGTTCAGCGCTTCGGTGACGCCGTCGCTGAACACGACGAGGGTGTCGCCGTCCTCCATCTGGAGCGTTTCCTCTTCGTACGTCGCGTGCGGAAACAATCCGAGAATCAACCCTCCCGTCTCGAGACGGCGTACGCCCTTTCGGCCGACGAGCATCGGCGGGTTGTGTCCCGCGTTGCTGTAGGTGAGGCGCCCGTCCGTCGCGAGCACGCCGTACATCACCGTCACGAAGCGCGATTGGATGGCGCGGCGGATCAGCGTGCGGTTGATGTGCGCCATGAGGGCCGCAGGTGAATCCATCGCCGTCACCTGTGCGGCGAACGCGCCCTGGATCATCGCCGTCAGCAGCGCCGCCGACGGTCCCTTGCCCGCCACATCGCCGAGCGTGAAACCGAAGTGTCCATCCGCCAGGTTGAAGTAGTCGAAGAAGTCTCCGCCGATCGCGCGGCACGGAATAGAGGAAGCGGCGACGTCGAAGTGCGGCCCCGATTGCATGGCTTCGGGGAGCAGCGCGCGCTGGATCTCGGCCGCGAGCTGCATCTCGCGCTCCATCCGCGCCTTTTCGGTCGCTTCGCGATACAGGCGCGCGCTTTCGATCGCCGATGCGGCTTCGCCCGCGACCGCCTCGAGCGCGCTGCGCGCGGCGCCAGACATCAGCTGCCCCTTCTCGCGGCTGTCGAGGTACAGCACGCCGATCGGCCGCTGCTCGACATCGGAGCTGGAATGATCGAGGTAGCGAACGACCCGTAACGGCGTGCACAGCACGTGGCGGATGCCAAGCGCGACGGTGCCCAGATGCTGACCGGCGACATCCCCCTCGCGCAGATCGGCCACGATGCGCTCCTGCCCCGTCTCGAACACCTGCTGAGGAATCTTCTGGCTCGTGGTGAACGACTGCTGACCCGACAGGGTCACCTTGCCGCGCGCCCGCGCGATCTTGAACTCGAGCTCCCCTTTGGCGTTCGCGAGCATGATGAATCCGCGCTCGGCGCCGGTCGCGTCGATCGCCGAGTCCATCACGAGCACGAGCACCTCCTCGAGCACGCGCGAGGAGCCCAGGCCGCGAAGCCGATCGAGCAGCGTCGTGAGCGGACGAAAATCGATGACGCCCGACGTGTGGCTGACGTGCGTGTCGGCCGGATCGTCGGCCAGAAAAATCAGCTCGGCGCTGCCGCTGCGGCCGAGGCGAATCCTGTCGCGATGCCTGAGCGGCCGTTCCGTCACCTGCTCGTCGTTGACGAACGTGCCGCACCGCGATCCCCGATCCTTCAGCACGAACCGCCCATCTTCGAGCCGCACGATCTCCGCATGCTCGCGCGAGACGTCGGTGCCGACGGAGCGCAGATCGCTCTCGCTCTTGCGCCCGATGCGGAACACGGCCTTATCGATGATGACGATGCGCCGGCCGAGCGGATCGTCGACCTGCAGGCGCGGAACGTTCGTGGTCGTGGTGTCGGACATGGTCAGATGGGCTTCGCCTTCAGCACACCGATTTCCAGGAGGAAGCCGGTGAAGTCATAGATGCGTTTTTCGTGCGCGATCTGCCCGTCGCGCATGGTGCAGATGAGCACCGCGGCAAAGCTGAAGTGTTTTCCGGTCGGCGCCATGCCCATGAAACCGCCGGTGTTCGTGCCCGAGAAGGTGACCGTCTGCACGACGCGGTCGCCATCGACGATGAGCTCGGGGTTGTCGATCGTCAGGTCGGGAAAGCTCGTGACGAACTTGCGGTAGAAATTCTCGATCGCGATCCGGCCGGTCACCTTTCCCGCGAGCGGGCTTTCGAGCACGCAGTCCTCAGCGTGCGCGCGCATCAGCAGGTCGACGTCGTGGCTGCGCCAGGCGTCGATGCGGCGATCGAAGAACTGCTGTGTTTCGTCTCGAGTCATGACACAAACCAGGGATTGGGTCTCATTTCGTCAGCTCGCTCGCCCAGTTCAGCGTCACCGTGATCGCGGGCGCCGTGGTGTCGGGGACCGGGCTGAGCGTGAAAAATCGCTGGCCGTCCTTCGATGCCACATACGTTTGCGTCACCATGTTTGCGGTGACGCTCTGGCCTACGGTTTGAACCTGGCTCAGTGTCGCCGCGAACAGCGTTTTGGGCACGCTGGCCTGAAACACCGAATCTGACGTCCGAACGTCGACACCCGTCAACGTCATCGCGCCACCCGATCCGTTTGCGAGATAGTAGAGTGACGATCCGTCCGCGCTCCAACGCGGTTGCGTGCCACCGGTGATCGAGACGAGCCATTTCGCTCCCGATGCGGGGAACGGCTGCACGTACACCTCGTTGCGGCCGGTCTCGTTCGAGACATAGGCCATCCAGTGTCCATCCCGCGAGAGCCGCCCCATCCCTTCGGACGCCTCCGTTCGCAGAAACGGTATCGGCTTGCGCCCTTCGGCAGCGTCGCCCGCAAGCGGAAGCACCCAGATATCGAGCGCCGTTTTCGCATCCTCTACCTCGTACACGAGGAATCGTCCGTCAGGCGACCAGTCCGTCAGCACCTTCGCTTCGGGAGTTTTCAGGAGCAACGCGTCAGGTCCCGCGCCGCTCGCGATCTTCTTGTAGATATTGAACACCCCTCCCTCGCGATTCGACGTGAACGCCACCTCGCGTCCATCGGGAGACCAGTGCGCCGAAATATTGTGCGAGGCATCGAACGTGAGCTTCGACATCGCGCCCCTGGTCTGGTCGATCACCCACAGCCCGCCGCCGCCGGCCGCATCGTCGTGTCGATGAACCATCAGCCGGGAGCCGTCCGGGGACAAGGTGAGATCCCGGAAGTCTCCCGCCGCGCCGATCGGCGGCGACGGCCTGCCGCTGCGATCGTATGAGGAGATCTGCACGAGGAGCGGATCGCCCGTCCGGTACGCGAGCACGCCGCCAGCCGCATCAAAGGCCGCACTGCCGGTGGCCGGGCTGAAGAGCACCCGCTCGGCGATCGGGAAGGGATCGCCGAGCGGCTGCCCCTGACGGTCGTCGAATCGCTGCGCCATCAATGTCGCCTGACGGATGAAGAGCAGGTACCCCGGCGCCGCGTAAGACGCCCTGGAATCGGCGGTCACCAACGTGCTGGTCTGCGGCGAATCGAGCGAGCCCAGTATGGTCGCCTTGGATGGCAGGCTGAAGTACACGAATCGACGGCCGTCCGGCAGAAACGAGGGCCACAGGTGACCGACCTCTTTGGCTGACGTATCCAGCTTCGTCGCCTCGACCGGCTCACCTCCACTGGCGGCGACTCTCAGCAGCCCGCGCCCCGCACGGCCAGCCGAAAACAGGATGGCGCCGTCTCTGTTCCATGTCCCTCCCGCCGCCGGCCCCGGGGGCAGCGCGCACAGTACCTGCACCGGACCGCCGGCGGCGTCGATCTTCTTCAGCTTCCCTTCGGCGAAGAAGGCGATGTGCGTGCTATCGGGCGACCAGAACGGCTGAAGCGCTCCGTCGGTGCCGGGCAACGGACGGGCGTCCAGGGAATCGAGCGAACGAATCCAGATCAGGTTCTCCAGATCCTTTGCGCTGCCAATAAACGCCACTGTCGTGCCGTCCGGCGACACCCTTGCGGAGCTCCCTTGCGCGAATGATCCGTCTGTGGGCGGTAGTATGGAGAACCGCACTGGTTTAGCAGAGGGAACGACTCCGTCGCGCCATCGCGCAACGGCAGACGGGAGCGTGACTGCGAGCCCTACCACGCAGACGGCAACGGCGGCCGCCCACGCGAGCCGTTCGCGAGGGAATTTCCTCGCCGCCGGCAGCGAGACATCCACGACCGAGGCGACGCCGGACTGCGTGGACAAGGCATCGAGCGCGAACGCCAGATCATCGGCCGTTCCGAATCGTGCAGCGGCATTTTTTTCGAGACAGCGATCGATGATGCGCGCGAGCGCCGGTGGGATTTGGCGCTCCGCGATCGGCAGATCCGGCGGGTCTTCTTTCAAAATCGCCGACACCGTATCGATGCTCGTCGTGCCGTGGAACGCGCGAGTGCCCGACAGCATCTCGTACAGGATCGCGCCCAGCGAGAAAATGTCGGCGCGATGATCGACGGCCTGCCCGCGCACCTGCTCCGGCGCCATGTACCCGATCGTGCCGAGCATGGTGCCCGCGTGTGTCAGATTCCCCGCTGGCGTCGTCGGCACATTCGTGCCCGCCACGATCGGCGAATCAGATTGCGTGAGCTTCGCCAACCCGAAGTCGAGCACCTTCGCGCGGCCATCTTTGTTGACGAAGATGTTCTCCGGCTTCAGATCGCGGTGGACGATCCCCTTTTCATGCGCCGCCGCCAGTGCGTGCGCTATCTGAATGCCGAGGTCGATTGTTTTACGCACCGGCAGCGGCCCACTATTGAGGCGCTCGCGAAGCGTTTCCCCGTCCAGCAATTCCGAAACGATATATGGAACCGCCTGCCCTGAGCCCGTCGAAGGGTCGTACGTGCCGACGTCGTGCACCGCGAGAATGTTCGGATGATTCAGCGCCGCCGCGGCGCGCGCTTCCTGTTCGAAGCGCTGCAGGCGATCCGTGTCGGCACTGAAGGTCGCCGGGATGACTTTGATCGCGACCTCGCGGCCGAGTCGCGTATCGCGCGCGCGATACACCTCGCCCATGCCGCCCGCGCCGAGCAGTGCAACAATTTCATACGCGCCGAGGCGAGCGCCGGGCGTCAGGGACATTGTCTTGGGGTGGAAGCGGGGCCGATTATATCGGGAACCGGTCAGGCCGCGAGCGGATTCTCCCATTTCAGACCGGGGAATCTGGCAAAGTCGCCGTCTGTCGAGCACAAGGTGAGACCGTGTTCGATCGCGAGGGCCGCGAGATGCGCATCCGGCACAAGCCGGCTGGACATGACGGGGCGATCGAGCAGCGACGCCAACACGTCGACATGCCCCGCGCCCGGCACGGGAATCCAGACAACGTCGCGCGCGAGCCATCCCTGTACCTGGCGCCAGGCCACGGCCGGACTGACAGGCCGCTGCAGGATCGCGGGATTACTGGCAATTCGCACGAAAGCCAGGATGGACGGCCAGGGCAGGCCCACACGCACGGTTCCGTTGAGGCGCAGGTCGAGCCACGACCGCGCGACGTCGTGCTCCGGTGCGTCGTGATTGGCGGCGTAGAGCAGCAGATTGGCGTCGACGAGAATCACTGGTGACCTTCACCTTCGGTCCGCGACAGCACTTCCTCGATGTTGTCGAGGCTGCCAACGCGACTCTGCCCCAGCGCGAACCCCTCCGTCTGAAACGATTCTCGGCCGCGCTGCGGCGCCTCCAGGTTGTCGAGTCCCGCGCGCAGCGCCTGATTGACGATCGCCTTGAACGGCACGCCTCGCTTTCGGCGTTCCCGCTCGAGGCGGGCGGCGACGTCGCTTTCGAGCGTCAATGTGGTGCGCATGACCTGATGTTATGTTGTTGATGCTGTGATGTCAAATATGAGATGCCGTGGTGTTTCAGCGCGGGAGAACCGGTACGCCCTCGAGACGGGAGACTCATTCAGGGGCGGGGCCGAACATATCTCCGACTGCCCGCCGAAACGATGCCGGATCAACGGCAGGATAACGGTACAGCTGACTCTCGATGCCGTCGAAATACGTCCAGACGTCCGCCGGCTCGATCATTCGTCGCGTCAGCATTTCCCGTACGTCCGCCAGATCCTGCTGGTGCCCGCGCTCGATCTTCGCCAGCGCCTGCGCGTACGGATCGAAGTGGTGAAAACTCGCGCGCCCTTCCATCGCGATGAACGGACTGCGATCCTGCCACCCGGGACGCACCGGAATGAAGTCAACGGGCGATGCCAGCTCGACGTTCAGTTGCAGGGTTTCTTTGATGTGGGGGATCGCGCGGAACAGCACGTCACTGTCGGGCTCGACTTTGATGTCGACATCGATCGTGCTGGCGCGCCACCCCAGGAGAACGGCGGTGGCGCCACCGGTGAAATACACGCGCGTGGCGATGTCGGCGGCCGCGCCGAACACGCGCATGAATCGGCGAATTCTTTCGGCGTCCGCTAACTCGCGCATGGCGGTCCCACGCGCGGCTGCCGCGCGTGGGACCCGGCGGCCGCGCGTTCGAAACTCACGAGCCGGCGAATCAGCGCGTTGTACTTGCCGTGCGCCGAGTCTGGATCCTCATCATGCAGCACGTCGTACAGGCGGTGCTCGGCGTCGGGAATCGGATCCGGCACCGTCACGCCGAGCAATGCGAGACGGGGTGCGCCAATCGAGACGAGCAGGGCTTCGATCGAGGCGGCACCTCGTCGCCGATCGGCGAGCCCTTTCTCGATCAGGTCGCCGCCGGGCAGTGCTGCGCTGTCCTTCTGCATGGCTTTGATGATAGCGCACAGCGAGTGCCAATAAGGGATTCGGGGATTAGGGATTCGCGCGCAGGGGCGGATTTGTTCAGCGATCCGCATGTATGTTGAAACACCTGCGATCCGCAGAGACGATCGGCATCGCAAGAAACGGCGGCAGGACTGAAGCCCTGCGCTGCCTATACTCACGCGGCGTTGGGCGCGGCGTTCGAGCGAGCGGAATTTGCAACTATTGGGAGTGCACTCGCAGGTGTTGGCCGGAACACGCGCGCCGTCCAGCGGCATCGGTCGTGCTGATGACGATGTACAATCGCGCTGGAATGGGTCCGGCCCGCGGACATCAGAGCCCGGAGGCTCACATCATGCGCCGCACACTGCTCTTCGTCCTCGCCGCCCTTCTGGTCGGCGCCGCTGTCATCGC
>CAYHHH010000022.1:36535-41453 GCA_964356125.1 uncultured Bifidobacteriaceae bacterium
GGCGGCCGGGGCGGGCGCGGCGTCGCCGTGCAGCCCGGACAGGAATGCCCGGAAGGCACGACGCTCGTGCGCGTCGGCACGTGCCAGGCGCCCGAGTTTCCGGCACCCTCGATCGTCGATTACCGGCCGAAGTCGTCGCTCGTGGTCGCCGAGCACCCGGTACCCCGTGCCAAGTTTCCCGTCGTCGACATTCACAGCCACACGGGACCGACGGCCGGCACGATCGCGTCGCTCATCGCACAGATGGACGCGCTGAACATCCGCGTGCTGAACAACCTGAGCGGCGGATCGGGCGATGCGCTGGCGCAGCGCGTCACCTACATCAAGTCCACGCCCCATGCGGATCGCTTCACGGTGTTTGCCAACGGGATGAATCAGTTCCGCGGCGTGGCGCCGGGTTACGGCCGGCAGGCCGCGGCGCAGCTCGAGGCGGATGTGAAGAACGGCGCCATCGGCCTCAAGATTTTCAAAGAGACCGGCATGGACACGACGAAGGCGGACGGCAGCCGCCTGACGATCAACGATCCCGAGCTCGCGCCGATCTGGGAGACGGCGGCGCGACTGAATATCCCGGTCATCATCCACACGGCCGAGCCGCAGGAGTTCTTCAAGCCGCTCGACACGCACAACGAGCGCTGGCTCGAGCTCGCGCTGTTCGCCAACCGGCGGCGATATCTCGTGCCCGTCTCCTTCGAGACGCTCAGCGCGGAACGCGACGATCTGTTCGGGAAGCATCCGAAGACGCGCTTCATCTCGGCGCACTTCGGATGGCACGCCAACGATCTCGAGCACGCGGCGAAGCTGCTCGACGCACATCCGAACGTCGTCCTCGAGCTGGCGGCGATCCTGTACGACCTCGGCCGGCAGCCGCGCGCCGCGCACGACTTCTTCGTCAAGTATCAGGATCGGATTCTGTTCGGCAAGGACACGTACGCGCCGACGGAATTTCCGTATTACTGGCGCGTGCTCGAGACGCGCGATGAGTACTTCGATTACTACCGCGACTACCACGCCTTCTGGAAGATGTACGGCATGGGGCTTCCGGACGCGGTGCTGCGAAAGGTGTACTACGAGAATGCCCGGCGCATCACGCCGGGGCTGCCGCGCATCGCCGAGTGAGGATCCGTCGCCGCGCGATCTGTGCAGCGGGCTGTATTACCGCAGCGCCGTCGTAAGCAGGCCGGCGACGAGGCCGATGAGCGTGACCATCAGTCCCATCGTGGTCACCATCAGACCCACGGTCCAGCGGAACTGTTTCGACAGCTCGATCCGCAAATCATCGAACTTCCTGTCGAATTTGTGGTCGAGACCATCAATCTTCTGGTCCAGCCCCAGGCTACGGACTTCCTGATCGATACGGAGCACGCCTCGTACCACTTGAAAAGGCCGAATTGCGGATGATGTTCACGACACGTGTGCGAACACTGCAATCAGCGGCCGGGTGCTGCCTGGCACACTCCGCCATCTCCAGCGCGGCGCTCCTAATCACGAATCCCTAATCCCTGCCGCGCAAGACCACGCGCTCTCCGGCGACCGACTCGACCTTTCTTCGCGAGAACGCGACCGGGAAGTACTTGCCCTGAGCCCACATCTCGAACAGGTCGCGGTAATGCGCGCTATCTGGATTCCCTGATTGGCCGGGATTGTTCTGCCCCACAGAGTTATCCCAGTCTTCGGTGTCCGCGATGATTTTGAACGACCCGCCCGCAGCCTGGTTGTCGCTGTTGCCGGTCGCGGTAATCGTGAAGGCGTCGCCGCCGCGCGGCGCCAGGCCGACGTTGAGCGTCGCGCGAACGCTCGCATTCACCGCATCGGCGAGCGGGTGGCGGATGAGCGCATGATGGTATGTGTCCTGGCCGTATTTCCAGTGGCTCATGTCGGCGCCGAGACGCTTCGTCAGCTCGGCCACCGCTTCGGTGAGCGATCGCGCGAGAAGCTCGTCGCGTCCACCCGTCGGGTTCGCGCCGAACGCGCCGCCAGGCGCCATGAGCCAGTCGATCGTGCGCTTCATCGAAATGGCAATGCCTGCCACGTCGGGCCCGCCCGCGAAGGCAATCGCGCGCATGTTGGCGATCAGCCGCCGCTGCCACATCTGATACACGCCGGCGGCGACCGAATCCTTGTCGAGCACGAAGTCCCATGACAGCA
Source organism: uncultured Bifidobacteriaceae bacterium (assembly GCA_964356125.1). Lineage (GTDB taxonomy): Bacteria > Acidobacteriota > Vicinamibacteria > Vicinamibacterales > JAMQPK01 > JAMQPK01. The sequence continues at coordinate 38,684 of CAYHHH010000022.1, forward strand.
GCAGGTCGCGGGCAGGCCACCCCAACGCGGCTGCCGCGTTGGGGGCCCCGGCGCGCGCCGGCGAGGGCGCGAGCGGCAGGTCGCGCAGCAGCGGCACGAGGCTGCGTGCCGGGATCGAGAGGTCGTCGTTCTGCGCGCGGGCGACCTCGGCGACGCTGAACAGGCGGCCCGACGCCAGCAGCTCGGTGACGCGCGCGGCGCGATACGGATCGGCCCACGTGTAGTGCATCGCCTCTTTCCACGGGTAATCGTTCGGCATCAGGTAGTGATTGGCGGTGGCGACGAAGCCGCTCGCCGGGTTCACCGCATTCGGCAGCGCGGTAATCGGAAGGTATCCGTCCCACTCGTAACGGCCGTCACCCGGGACCGGCAGGAGACCGCTCCAGTTTCGCCGCAGCGGCTGGATGCCCGCAGCCTGGTACCCGATGTTCCCCTTGCGATCGGCCCATACCATATTCTCGGCCGGGATGCGGTTGTAGCCGCAGGCCTCGCGGAACTCCTCCCACGTGCGCGCCTGATCCATGCGCAGGCTCGCCAGATACGGCGCTCCGCCGATCTCCATCCACGCCGCGCGCAGCGCATACGCTTTGCGACGCGCGGTGTCTTCGAACAGCACCGGTCCGTGGCGCGTGTACTTGTGCTGCACGGCCACCGGCGCCTGCCCCTTCACCGCAATCGTGTCGCTCACGGTGCGCATCGACTCCCACCGGCCGGCGTGGCGGTATTCGTTCGGGTCTGCCGGATTCGTGTCGTAGACGTACAGGTCTTCGCTGTCGTTGCCGAAGATCGTGAGTCCCCATGCTCCGTGCTCGTTGTGGCCGACCGACACGCCCGGCAGCACCGGCTCGCCGCCGCCAATCACATTCCAGCCGGGAGCGACGAGGTGCACCCAGTAGCGCAGCGACGGAGCTCCCTGCGGCCGATGTGGATCGTTGGCCATGATCGGAAACGTGCTCTGGGTGCGCGACCCGTGAAGCACCCAGTTGTTGCTGCCGATATCGAGCGGACTGGTTTCCTCGTCCCGGCGCACCGCGAGCGTGCGCTCGAACGCGGCGCGATCGTTTCGGTACTCCGCCGCGATCTGCTCCGGCACGAAATCGAGCGGCGAGCGGTATGCCGTGTAGAGCTCGAGCACGTTGGCGGGAATGGCGGAAAGGTCGAGCTGCGGGTCGGGATCGAGAATCGGCTCACCGCCCTGGAAATAGACGATCTCTTTGAGCCGGGCGGCGCCGAACTGGCTGACCGCTCGCGCGAACGCGACTTCCTGGGTGATGTTCGCAACCAGGCCGGCGTGTCGGGAAACGACGACTTCCGGAGTCCATGGCCCTGGGGTGATGCCGAGCAGGCGAAACTCGACCGGTAGCAGCGACGGATTGCGTTCGGTCTCGGCGATGTACGCGTTCACGCCGCGCACGAACGCCGTGACGATCGGCTCGCCGCGCGGATGATAGAAGTTCAGCTCCTGCGCAAGATCGCCGCGGAACATGTGCAGGCGCGCCCCGATATCGCGCTTCAGCTCGCGAGGTCCGAAGACCTCGGCCGTAGTCCCGGTCGCCTGCCTCCTCCACAGCTCGAACTGAAACAGCCGATCGCGCGCGGCGTTGTAGCCCTGTGCGAAGAACAGATCGGCTTCGTTCTGCGCGTAGATGTGGGCGATGCCCCACCGATCGCGGAGGATCTCCACCTCCCGCGAGAGTCCGTCGACGCGCAGCGTGGAGGCCGGTATCGCCTGCGCCTGCGGATCGCCGACGGCAATCAGCATGACAGCGACACCTGCGAGAACCGTCAGACGATTCATATTCAGGCCTTTCACTGTCCCTGCGAAGACGGCGGCACCATCCCCTTGATGCGGAAGTACGTGACGAGATTCCCGTAGTGCTCCTGCAGATGGCCGGTGTTGAGCATCAGCGGAAGCGCGCGGGCGCCTTTGCCCATCCCGAACGGCATCTCGACGGTCTCAGCCGCGCGCTTGTCATCGAGCGACGCATGCGCCGCGTCGCAGTAGGCGATCGAGTCGGCAAGCGCCTTGATGATCTGCGCGCGCGTCGTCGCCGTCTTCTCGAACGCGGCCTCCTCGTGCGGCGACTTCTCGCCTTTCGCCGCCGAACAGAAAACATAGTTCGCGCCCGCCACGTGCGCGAGAATCTGGCCGAACGTACGCACGGTGCTGACCGGCCGGAATCCGTAGTCGGCCTCGGGCATCTGCTCAGCCGACCGCGTCAGGTTCCGCTTTCCACTTTCCCACGCAGTTCGAACGCCCGATGAAATGGGATTCGCGTTCGCCGCTGCTTGGGCGAATGCCGGCGCGTTGAAGCACGTCGTTGCGCAAAGAAAAGCCAGGCTCGTCGTCAATATTCGCATCGTGTGTCCTGTTTGGTTACTTCGAGGGCTGACCATAGTACGGATACCGATCCCAGCGATCGTCGTCTGTTGTTGCGCGGGGATCGCCGGTCGTCCGCATCCACTCGTCGAGCATTTGGCGCAGGCGCGCCTTCATGGCGCCGTGCTTCGGCTCGGCCGCCACATCGACCAACTGGCCGGGATCCGCCCGCAGATCGTAGAGCTCTTCGGCCGGTCGTTTGGCGGTGGCCAGTCCGAAGAAAGGTGCGATCGCAGGATCGTCCCGACGCTCGAGCAGCAGGGTTTTCGACAACCCGCCGTCGATATCGCCATAGGGTCCGACGGAGAACACCATCTCGGGATCGCCTGCCGGCCATCGATCGGACCGAAGGTTGCGAATGTAAAGCCAGTCATCCGTGCGAACGGCGCG
>CAYHHH010000022.1:41553-47084 GCA_964356125.1 uncultured Bifidobacteriaceae bacterium
CGCGCGCCGGCGTCGTACACGTTCGCCTTCGCTCGTGGAAACGGCATCCCGTTGTCTGCGGTAATCACGATGAGCGTGTTGTCGAGCTCCCCGAGCGCTCGCAGGCGTTCGACGATCTCGCCGAGCTCGCGATCGAACCGCTGCACTTCGAAAAAGTAATCCGCCAGATCGCGGCGTACTTCCGGCGTATCGGGCAGGAACGCGGGGACGCGTATGGACGCGAGGTCGATACCGGATGCCGCGCCCGATCCTTCTTCATACGGCCGGTGAGGATCCTGGCTGCCGAACCAGAATGCGAACGGCCGGCCCGCAGGTCGGCCGCGGAGGAACGTCTCGAAGTCGCCGAACTGCCGGCCCGCGGGGTTTCGCGTACGCCCGCCGGGCTCGAAGCGACCGGGGCCCCATCCTTTGCGCGTGTAGCCGACGTAGTAGCCGGTTTGCTCGAGCAAATCGGTGTAGACAGCATATCGTTCCGGCAGAAAGCCGTGCAGCACGCCGCCTTCTTCGAGCTGATGCGGATGGCGTCCCGTCAGCAGCGCCGCGCGCGACGGCGTGCACGAGGGTGCGGCGGCAAACGCGCGTGTGAAGAGCACACCCTCTCGCGCGATGCGATCGAATGCCGGCGTCTTCACCGTGGGATCGCCGTAGGCGCCCGCATGCGGCCACGACCAGTCGTCGGCGATGGCGAGCAGAATATTCGGCTGCTTAGGCGGTGTCTGCGCGCCGAGGCCCAAGGTAACGGCCGCACAGGCAATAGCGATGAGTCCGGCAGTCATCTGACGACTCATCGCTGGTCGCGAATGATTCAATTGGGCACCGCCTGCATTAACAAAGCGAGCGCCCGGCCGAAGCTGGACGCGCCGGCCGCCGCTCCCTTGAAATGACCCATGCGCACAACGACCAGATCGTGGGACGGTACGATGAGCGTCGTCTGTCCGCCGGCTCCCAACATCATGTATGCGTCGCGCGGTACGGGCAGCGCGCCGTCCCCGTTAATCCAGAAGAACGCGCCGTAAACCGGCCGGGTGTCCGCCACCCATGTCGGCGCCAGCGTGCTGACGAACTTCGCGTACCCTTCGGGAAGAAGTCGGCGCCCGTTCCATACGCCATCCTGCAGATAGAGATTCCCGAGGCGCGCCCAGTCTCGCGCGGACGCCAGCTCGTAACCCTGCGCCAAAAAGTTTCCGAACGGGTCGGTCTCCAGCACCATGGTGCGAACGCCCACGGCATCGAACAACGCACGTTGGGGAAAAGAAAGATAATCCTCGCCGCGTTTTTCCACGGCGAGCCGGATTAAGTAATTGATGAGCACGGGATCGGTGTTCCTGTAGCGGCCTACCGTGTTCGGCGGCCACTGCAGCGGCCGGGTCGCCGCGTAGTTGAAACTGTTGACACTGCCCGTGTACAGATAGAGGTGATCGGGATAACCACGCGCCGGATCGTAATCAGGATCCTGCGGCGCTCTGATCCGCAGCCCGCTCGACATACGAAGGATGTCCGCGATGCGGATTCGGGAGCGCGGGTCGCCAGGGCTTTGCCACTCAGGAATCGGCGCGGGTTGCCACAAATCGTAAACGCCATCCTTGATGAGGATGCCCATCAGCGTCGCTGTCAGGCTCTTTGCCATCGACCAGCCTTCGAGCGGCGTTCTGGACGTGATGCCTTCACCATAGCGCTCGCCAATGAGCCGCCCTTTCCAGGTGACAACGACGGCAGCCGTCATGGCGTCAGGCGTGTCGAAGGCGGCATCGATCGCATGTCGCAGCTTGACCGCGTCTATCTGCGACGGCAGGCGCTCGTCAGGTAGCCGATCGCCCATCGGCCAGACCTGCGTCGCAGGATCCGGAAGCCGACTTTTCACCAAGACCGGTTTGAATTCCAGCGCAGTCTTGCCGACGGGCAGGGTGATGCATCCCTGGCTGCCGAAGTGGCGGGCTGTCCGCGTGACGCCATTCGGAACCGCGACATGGACCGAGCGGCTGGCACGATCGATCACCGGTTTTCCGAGCTTCGCGCGAGTGGCATAAGGGCTTGCAAAGTACCCGACGTTCTCCGCCGCAAAGTCTGGATCGAGACCCGTGATGAACACGGCCGAGCACATGATCTTCGCGAATCCCGATGCGTGATGCCCCAGGGGGTCGCCCGGAGGCGGAACGTACGGGGTGTCAAGTTCGAGGGCTTTCGCGCGGGCGATCATCGCTTGCGAGTCGGGCGCCCCTTGCGCGGCCCATGCGATTCCACCCGCCGACGCGATAAGCAGAGCGAGCGAAAGTCTTCTCATCGCCGACACCTCGCCCATCCCGCCCACGCCGAGGAGCGAGATCGCTTCGTACGCGCCGAGACGAGCGCCGGGCGCGAGAGACATGCGTGATGTGCACGGATTATACGATGGGCGGTTAGCTGTCCGATCAGGATCCGGGTGGTGGTATTGCGGTATGGTAGTATTGCCATATGCCCAAGCTGACGTTCTCGCTGGACGAAGCCGCGGTGCGGATGCTGCGGGAAACCGTGGCACGCACGCGCAAGCCTCAGAGCCTCATCGTCCGCGAGGCGATCGCGCACTACGCCGCACGAGAGGACATCCTGTCGGTCGGCGAGCGCGAGCGTTTGCTTGCCGCCCTTCGACGGATCAGGAGCCGTCCGCCCACACGGCCGACATCTGAAGTCGACCGCGAGCTGCGCGAGATCCGGCGATCGCGGCGGACCGGCTGGAGCCGACCCGTCAGATGACGATTCACCTGGATACCTCGGTGCTCGTCGACGCCCTCACGGGCACGCGGCGCTCGTTCGCACCGCTGGAGCGCGCCGTCGCGGCAGGCCACGTGCTGGGCCTCTCGGCGCTGGTGCTGTACGAGTGGCGGCGAGGTCCACGGGTTCCCGAAGAACTGGCCGACCAGGAATTGCTGCTGCCCGCGGCCGAGGCGCGCGCGTTCGGACCGGCCGAGGCGGCGCGAGCCGCCGAGGTGTATCGCGCGACGAAACGTGCGCGCGGGCGCGACATGGATATCGCGATCGCCGCCTGCGCCATCGAACAACGGGCACGGCTGTGGACGCTCAATCCCAACGACTTCCGCGACCTGCCCGGCCTCGACCTGTACGAGCCCTGAGCGGATTTCCATCGCGGACAGCTGCGGCGGCGTGGCATCATTCGTTCCGAATCGGAGGGCGGCGCATGTCAAGAATCACGCAGATCGTTCTCGTGGGCCTCGCCGCGTTACTCGCGCCGGCGGACCTGTCGCTGGCCCAGACCCGCCCGCCGAACTTCATCATCATCTTCACCGACGATCAGGGGTACGGCGATCTGGGCAGCTTCGGACACCCGACGATACGCACGCCGCACCTCGATCGGATGGCGGCGGAGGGGCAGCGGTGGACGAGCTTTTATTCGGCCGCCTCTGTGTGCACGCCCAGCCGTGCCGGTTTGCTGACCGCGCGGCTGCCGGTGCGAAGCGGCATGACCAGCGATAGCCCGACCGTCCGCCGCGTGCTGTTTCCCGACTCGGCCGGCGGCCTTCCCGCTTCGGAAATCACCATCGCCGAAGCGTTGAAGCCGCGAGGCTACGCGACGGCGGCCATCGGCAAATGGCATCTCGGCCATCTGCCGCAATACCTGCCCATGCGGCACGGCTTCGATTCCTACTTCGGCATTCCGTATTCGAACGATATGGACTGGACCGGCGCCAACGTGCCCGAGGAGCGCCGATCCAAGACAATGGACCCGAAGATCGAGTACTGGAACGTGCCGCTGATGCGCGACGAGACGATCATCGAGCGGCCCGCGCAGCAGTCGACGCTGACCAGGCGATACACCGACGAAGCGATCGCGTTCGTCAGACGCAACCGCGAGCGGCCGTTTTTTCTGTATCTCGCGCACTCGATGCCGCACATGCCGCTCTTTCCGTCCGGCGAATTCGCGGGAAAGAGCCTGCGTGGACGCTACGGCGACGTCATCGAAGAGCTCGACTGGAACGTCGGACGATTGCTCGACACGCTGCGCCAGATGCAGCTCGACCGTCAGACGCTGGTGGTCTTCACGTCAGACAACGGACCGTGGGCGACCTACGATCAGCAGGGCGGTTCGGCGGGCGTGCTCCGCGGCGCCAAGGGCGGCACGTTCGAGGGCGGGATGCGCGTGCCGGCGATCTTCTGGCGGCCTGGAACGATCCGCAGCGGGGTCGTCACCGATATCGGATCGACGCTCGATCTCTTACCGACCTTTGCGGCGATGGCGGGCGTGGACGTCCCGCGCGATCGCGAACTGGACGGGTACGCGCTGAGCACCGCGCTCCGCGGCACCGGCCGCAGTCCCCGCGAGACGATGATCTACTATCGAGGCTCGACGGTGTTTGCGGTCCGACATGGCGCGTTCAAGGCGCACTTTTTTACCAGATCCGAATACGGCACCGATCCCATTGTCTCCCACGAACCTCCGCTCCTTTACAATCTCGAACACGATCCGGCCGAGAAGTTCGACGTGGCAAAGGAGCATCCTGCTGTCGTCGCCGAGATCGAACGGATCGCGGCGGCGCACAGGAAAGGCGTGAATCCGGTGCCCTCACAACTGGGGCCGCGGATTTCGCCATGAATCCGATCGATCGGCGAACGTTCCTGAAAACCGCGCTGGCCGTCGCCGCGGTCAGGCGCGTGCACGCTCAGACGCCAACATCTGCCGCCCCCTTCGGACCGGACCATGCCTACCTCGATGCGCAGACGACCGGTCAATGGTGGGAACCGCGCCGTAGCGATATGCCTGGCGGGCGCGAAGGCGGGCCGCAGATCATCGATCTGCATGTGCCGCGCGACCAGGTCGTGGCCTTCGCGCTGTATACGCATGATGTGGGTGTGCTCAAGCTGACCGCTCAGCTCTACCCTCTCTTTCCCGACGAACCCCGGGAGGCACGGCTGGAAGTTGAACGCGATGGCGCCTGGAAGGAAATCGCGCGTGCGCCGGTCGAGTACCCCGGATGGAGCGCGCATTTCCGGGTCGAACGCTGGAACGGCACCAGTGCGGCGCGGTACAGAGTCCGCCATGGCCAGGCCGCGACGTTCGAAGGCCTCATCCGCCGGGATCCGCTGGACAAGGACGAGCTCGTCGTCGCCAATCTGGGATGCAACTCTTCGCGAACCAAGGGCGCGCGTCCGGAAATCGTGCAGCGGCTGCAGCGCCAGGATCCCGATCTGCTGCTCTTCTCGGGCGACCAAACGTATCACCACACGGAGCACACCGCCGGTTGGATCGAGTTCGGCCTGCAGTATCGCGACGTCATCAGAGATCGCCCGACCGTCTGCATCCCCGACGATCACGACGTGGGACACGGGAACCTGTGGGGCGAAGAAGGCGTCCGCGCGACGCACAGCGGCGGCGCCGATGGCGGCTATTTTTACCCGGCGGCCTACGTGAACATGGTGCAGCGCGCGCAGTCGTGGAACCTGCCCGATCCCGTCGATCCCGCGCCGGTCGGCCAGGGCATCCGCGTGTATTTCACACGGCTGCGCGTCGGCGGCGTCGACTTCGCGATCCTCGAAGATCG
>CAYHHH010000023.1:0-16740 GCA_964356125.1 uncultured Bifidobacteriaceae bacterium
GCGCGCATGACGGCCGCGGAGCTCGAGTACGGGTACCAGTGGGCGTATCGAGAGTTCTACAAATGGAAGTCGATCGCGCGCGGCGCGTCGGCGCACGAGGATCTCCTCGCAGGCCTGCGCCACTTCGGATATGCAGCCGGGTGGAAGAAGTTCGAGCCGCTCTGGGATTTCATCATCAGGGCGAAGCGCGCAGGGACGATGCTGCCGGTACTGGAGACGATACTGAGTGAGTTCGGAAGAAGAAACCCACAATCTCCATGTCTCACCGCAGAGACGCAACGGCGCAAAGAATCCCTGCAAAACGAATTCTCCGCTACCGTATGATCACATCACCATGAGCATCCTGCTCTGGGTGCTCCAGATATTGCTGGCGCTGGCGTTCCTCGCGCACGGGTGGATGTTCCTGTTCCCGCCCGCGTCGGTCGTCGAGCAGATGAACGCGCTACTGCCGCGCTGGTTTCAGCTCTTTCTCGGCGTCGCCGAAGTACTGGCGGCGATCGGATTGACGCTTCCGGGCGTCTCGCGCATTCAGCCGTGGCTCGTTCCGTGTGCGGCCGCTGGGACGATGATCGTGTTGATGTCGGCCACGATCCTTCATTTGATGCGTGGTGAAATCAGTTCCGCCGCGATAACCGCGGTGTTGCTCGTGATCGCGACAGTCGTCGCCTACATGCGCTGGCGCGTCCTCCCGATCCCGCCGCGACGCGCCGGCAGTTGATTATTCAGCCTTCCCCGCCGCATGCGCCGTCTGCTTTTCCTTGCGTGCCGCGTTGCGCGTCTGCCACGATTTGCCCTCGGTCTTGGGCTTCGGCTTCAGCTTCTTTTTGGACTCACGAACGGACGGTGTGGTGGTGGTCTTTGCCATATATCCTCAGTGTAGTCGCTCCGGACCGTCGCGCCGTGTGCTGAATGAAACAGGGGTGGCGCTCCCGATCGGATAACCTCAGTCCAGAGCCATGACACTGGATCCGACGTGGCTGATGCTATCCCTCATCCCGAGCGGGATTGGATTCGTCCTGTTTACCTACGGCAGAAAGCAGCAGCGATGGCCGCACACGACCGCCGGGCTGCTGTTCATGGTGTATCCGTACTTCGCAACCACGGTGATGTCGCTCGTCGCCACTGGGGCGGCGATCGGGTTCTGCCTCTGGTATGCGGTTCGCCTGGACTGGTAGCGTCTTCCGCCAGCGAGGGTGTAGCATCGCGTTCCGTGATGTATCTACTCTTGGCAGCGTTCGCGATCGCGTCGATCGCGACGGCCACGGCAGTAGAGTCGCTGTGGAGAGAGTGGCGGCTCGTCAACCTGTCGCTGCATGCGGCGATCGAAGCCCTGGGAGGGCTCTCGGCCGTCGTCATTGCTGTGTTTCTGCTTCAGCGGCAGGGAGAGGGCCACGGCGCGAGGCGGTTGCCGCTGGCGATGGGCTTTCTCTGCATGGGGATCCTGGACACGTTTCATGCGACCACCTCGCCCGGCCACGGATTTGTGTTGCTGCACAATGCCGCGAGCCTCGCAGGCGGCAGTTGCGTTGCGCTGGTGTGGCTGCCCGACCGGTGGATCCGCCGTCACGCACGTTACAAAGGATGGCTCTTCTGCGCGGTCGCGATGGGCGCCATCTCGTTCGGAGCCTGGACGCTTGCGGCTCGTCAGACCCTGCCCGTGATGATGCGCGGCGACGCGTTTACGGCTGCTTCTGTCGCGCTCAACGTCCTGGCTGGTCTGCTCTTCCTTGCCGCCGCGGCTCGCCTCCTCATCGATTTCCACCGGTCCGGGACGTTCGAGGCCTACATTCTGGCATTCATCGCCACGATGTTCGGGCTCGCTGGTGTCCTGTTCCCATCTTCCGCGCTGTGGGACCCGACGTGGTGGTTGTGGCACCTGTTGCGGGTGACCGCCTACGGGGGTGCGCTGGTGTTCGCGTTTCGCGAGTACTACGGGACTGTCGCAGATCTTCGCGTCTTGTCTGCGAAGCACGAGGCGGCAGCGGCCATGCTCCGAAACGGCGAGATCCGTTATCGCACGATCTTCGAGCAGTCACCCGACGGAATTCTTCTCATCGATCCCCGCACGATGCTGCCCGTCGAGTTCAACGACACGGCCTGCAAGCAGCTCGGTTATCACCGCGACGAATTTGCCCGCCTGCGCATTCCTGATTACGAAGCGGCCGAAACGGCGGAGGACACTGCGAGGCGCGTGGCCGTGCTCATGGACACCGGGTACGACAGCTTCGAAACGCGGCATCGCACCAAGCAGGGCGACATCAAGACCGTGCTCGTGACCGTGCAGAAAATAGAGCTGTCCGGCCAGCCGGTGCTGCACTGCATCTTCCGGGACGTGACGCAGGCGCACGAGCAGGCGGCGCTCGCAAGAATCGGCGAGATGGCCGCCGTCATTGCGCACGAGGTCAAGAACCCGCTGGCGGGCGTGCGCGGCGCGATCCAGGTGATCGGCCGGCGGCTGTCGCCGGGAGGTCAGGATGCCGCCATCATCGATGAGATCATCACCCGGATCGACGCCCTGGACGATCTCATGAAGGACCTGCTCCTTTTTGCCCGGCCGCCGCAAGTGAGGCTCGCGTCGCTCGATGTCGTGGCGCTCGCGAAGGACACGTCGATGCTCCTGGGCGAAGATCCGAACGCGCGAGACATGTGCGTTGAGGTGGAAGGCTCGGCGCCGGCCGTGATGGCCGATGCCAAACTGCTGAACATCGTGTTGCTGAATCTGCTCCTCAACGCGGCGCACGCGATGCAATGGCGGGGGACGATTCGCATTTCCGTCACCACCGACGATCTCACGTGCCGCATTGCGGTGGCCGATGCGGGGCCGGGCATCCCGCCCGACATACGCGAGCGTGTCTTCACGCCCTTCTTCACGACGAAACCGCGTGGTACCGGCCTCGGCCTGTCGACGGCGAAGCGATTCATCGAAGCGCACCACGGCCGAATGAGCGTGACCTGCCCGCCGGCTGGCGGCACAATCGTCTCGATCGAGCTGCCACGCTGACCGGCCGCTGACTCAGGGCTTCGTCCGCCCGATGGACTGACAGTACGCGACGAGATAGTCGATCTGCTGGCGGCTGAGACTGCGCCCCCAAGGCGGCGACTGCGGCGACCGGCCGATGGCGGCGCTCCCCTCGGCGATGACCTTTCTGAGCAAGGCCGGGTCTCGCGTGTTCTTCGAAACGCTCATGTCGGGCGGCGGCGGATTCAGGTTCGACGCGTTCTGACCGTCGCCCTTCCCGTCCTCGCCATGGCACGTCGCGCAGTAGTGGACGAAAAGGTGCTTGCCCTGGCTCTCGGTGTACGACAGGTCGCCGGCGCGTTCCTCGGCGCGAATCGCGTCGAGCATTGGATCGCCCGGCGCGCTCTCCGGGCCGGCTTTGCAGCCAGCCAGCAACGCGAGCGCAAGCGCGCCGCACGCCGACCATCGCCAGACGTGGCGTTTCATCGCGCGCCTCCCGTGCGCGCATCCGCAGACCCGCTGCGGCCAAGGCTGCTCAGATACGCGGTGAGTGCACGCGCATCGGCACTCGACAAGCCGTAGTCTGGCTGGAGCGTCCCCGGCTGGTACGCGGCCGGCGTCGTCAGCCACGCCGCAATCCATCCAGGCTTCAGCCGCGAGCCGGTCGTCGACAGCTCTGGTCCGACGTACCCGCCCGTCGTCCCGAGTTGATGACACGCGCCACATCCGAGCTGACCGTACAACTCCTGGCCGTGCCGCGTTTCGGCAGCGGTGAAGTTCGCGTCGTACTTCTCGAGGTTGTCGTCGAGAAACACGGTCGACAGGTAGTCGGCGAAGACGTTCGCCTCGTCGAGTGGCATGTGGAAGACCGGCATGCGCGCTTCGACGCTCACCCGCACGGCGCCCGGGTTCAGGAGATACGTGACCAGGTAGTCGCGCTTCAGCTGGCTGCCGATGCGGTCGAGGGGCACCGTCGAGAGGTCACCGCCAAAACCACCGACGCTGTGGCAGCTCAGACACCGGTAGCGGGACATCAGCTCGCCGAAGCGGCCGGCCGGCCGGTACGGCGTCGGCGGCGGAGGCTTCAGCACGTAGGACGCCGGCAGGTCGGCTTTGCGCAGGCTCGCGAGCGCCAACGTCATCCTCGCCGCGTCGGCCGGCGTGAACCCGAACGTCGGCATCGTTGAGGGTTGGCCGAGCGCATCGGGCATGAGCAGCTTGAGGAAGATGTAGTTCTCGGCTGTGTGCCGGACGATCGTGCTTCCGTACGGCAGTTCGTCGGGGTCGCGATCGGCGACGCCCGCCAGGCTCGGCCCAACCCGGCCGGAATCCTTGATCGCGGGCAATCGATGGCAGCTGATGCAGCCGCGCCGCTCGAACACGGCCTGTCCGGCGGCGATCGCGCGCGCATCCTGATAGGTGACCGGCGGCGGCTCGGGACCGGCACCCGCCGAGTTGTATTCCTCGAGGAGGAACGCTGTGAGATCCCGCCACTGATCATCGTTCAGGCGGTACTGCAACATCGCCGTGTCCGGCTGGACGCGGTGCGGGTCTTTCAGGTAGCTGAACAGCCAGTTGCGCCGTATCTTGTCGCCGATCCTTGTCAGCTCCGGTCCCATGGTCCCGCCGCGGCCGTTGACGGCGTGACAGCTGACGCACCGCAGTTCGCCGAACAGGGCGCGGCCGTTGGCGGTGTCGGCTCTCGTCCAGTCGACGCCCGTGCTGTCGAGCGGCGCTTGAGCCCGCTGCGACAGCAGGAAGCCCTGCAGATTCGCGATGTCGTCGGCGGGCAAGCGGAAGTTGCCCATCCTCGACTGCGCGAGATAACTCTTCGGATCCTTGAGCCAGGAGGTCAGCCACCCGGGCAGTACCTTGTAGCCGATGCTCTCGAGCGACGGCCCTCTGAACGTCAACCCTTCGAATCCAGGAATCTCGTGGCAACTGAAACATCCCGACTCGATGATCAGCCGCCGACCTTCGGCGAGCCTGGGCGCATCGAGCGGATCGATCGATCGGTGACACGTGCCGCAGTTGGCTTCGATCGTCTCGAGTGGACGCATCGGGCGCGTCACGAACGGCTGCGGCTGATGCGCCGCATTGCGGTAGTCGGTCGCCTGCCCCTCACCGTCGTGGCACGGCGTGCAACCGAATCGATCCGACGGGTGTGTTGTCAGCCAGGCGCCGGAATGGGTTCGGTGCGGTTGCGGCGCGGTCGCGAATGCCGGATCGTCGATTCCCAGGTGGCACGTGCCGCAGCGATCGACGCGCCCCAGATCGGGCAGCCAGATCTGCCGGAGCCCGCCGACGCGCGCCGACTCGGCCAGCTGGTGCGGATTCTTGACTGTCGCCTCCAGGCGCGCGAAGTCGGCTTGCGTCGTGCGCCACTCCGCGGCCTGTTCGTAGAACAACACCCACGAGAAGATGAGGAGGAACGCCAGACCGAGACAGGCGAACGCGACGTGGAGCCGAACCGGCGCGGTGTTCTTCAGTTCCATGGCCAGACCCACGCCCAGTTCGGTCCACGAAACAGCGTACCGATGATGGTCAGACCGACGAAGATAATCACCAGAGCGGTGAAGATCGTGTTGGCGGTGCGCCGCTCGGGCGCAAACCATCGACCAACCCCCGCCCTGCTGCGATCGAAGTAGGGCAGGACCACGAGCGCCGCCACGATCAGCGTGGGAACGATCACGCCGCCCACGAGTGCCGAGTAATGCACGAGCTCCTGCAACCCGAGGAAGTACCACGGCGCTTTCGCCGGGTTCGGCGTGCGGGTCGGGTCGGCCATCTCTTCGAGCGGTGCCATGAAGACGAGCGACAGAACGTGGAGGACGACGACGACTGCCAGCGTCACGAGCAGTTCGCGGAACAGCAGGTGCGGCCAGGCGAACACTTCGTCGTTCGGGTCGCGCGCCTCGACCGACGCGCGCGGCCGGCGGCTGAGCGCCATCAGTCCGTGCGTCTTGGTCGAGGCCGGGAACACGCCGGCGGCTTCCTCAGCCGGGGCCGGCCCTGCCTGCGCCTCCGCGCCGCTCAGGCCGTCTTTCCGCACGCGCCAGACGTGCAGCGAGATGAGCATCAGCATCGCCAGCGGCAGCATCACGCAGTGCAGCACGTAGAAGCGCAGGAGCGTCATCGGACCGATGACGTGCCCGCCGAGCATCAGGAACTTCAGCTGGTCACCGACGAGCGGCGCATACGCGGCAATGTTGGTGCCGACCGTGATGGCCCAGAACGCCAGCTGGTCCCACGGCAGCAGGTACCCGGTGAACGACAACGCCAGCGTCAGGATCAGCAGCATCACGCCGACGATCCAATTGAACTGGCGCGGCGCCTTGTAGGATCCCGTCCAGAACACGCGGCACATATGGAGGAAGACGATGAGCACCATGGCGTGGGCGGACCATCGATGCATGTTTCGCAGGACGATGCCGAAGGTCACGACGAACGCGAGGTCCTTCATGCTGCGGTACGACTCGGGCGGGTAGGGCACGTAGTAGAGCATGAGCGCGAGCCCGGTCACCGACAGCACCAGGAACAGGATGCCGGCGATAAGGCCGAGCGCGAACGTGTAGGTGGGACGCAGGACGTGACGGCTGACGCGCGCCGGGTGGATGTGGAGAAAGATGCTCGAGATCATCACCGCGGCTCGGTCCTTGTCGGTCACCGGCCAGCCGATGCGCCAGATCGAACGTCCGGCGGCGTTCAACCACGAGGAGGTCCGTTGGCCGACCGTCTGATTCACGTCGCGTACTCCTCAGGCCCGGAGCCGAAATTCCGGGCCAACGGTTTGATCCAGATCGACGATCAACTGCGCGCTCGGCGAAAGGCTGAGTGCGTACCACGAAAGCGGCCGCGGCGCGGGACCGCTGATGACGCGACCGCTCGGGTCGAACGTGCTGCCGTGACACGGGCATTCGAAGCCGGCTCCGATGTGCTTCACGTTGCACCCCAGGTGCGTACACACCGATGAGATGCAATAGAACCCGTCCGCGCTGTTGAAGACGAACAGCCGCCGGTCCGACAAGAACGTCGCCGAGTCGGGTGGGAAATCGATCGCCGGCCCGACGTCGAAGCGCCGGGACGGCTCGTAGAGCACGTTCGGCACCAGGAAGCGAAAGGTTGCTGCCAGGAATCCTGCCGTCGCGGCGCCGATGCCGAAGCTGCCCACCACAAACGCGCGCCGTTGGAGATTAGTCCGGCCGTCGGTCATCGCGACACCTCGCCCATCGCCTCGTGATACAGCCCGAGCGCGGTCTGCGGCGACTCGTCGATCTCGAGCGACTCCATCGTGATCGCGCCGGTCGGGCAGCGCTCGGCGCACAGGCCGCAGCGGATGCAGCGCGCCTCGTCCTTCACGATCGCTCCCATCTCCTCGTCCGGGCCGAGCGCCGCGCGCACCGCGTCGAGGTCTGGGCCCGGTTGCAACTGCGAGATTGGCACGAGCGTGAGGCACGCCTCGGGACAGATTTCGACGCAGCCGCTGCAGAGGATGCACCGCTCCGAGTCGAAGATCGTCTCGACGTTGCACCACAGGCAGCGCGACGCCTCCAGACGGGCCTGCTCCTCGCTGTAGCCTTCGTCCACCTCGCGGAAGCCCGTGCGGCGCGCCACCGGCAGTGCGGGCACCGTCTGGCGCGGAATCCGGTCGTAGTGATCGCCGGCGCGGTTCAGCTCGATCGGCCGAAAGCGCGCGCGCACTCGCGGCACGGGTCCACCGCCGAGCGATTCGTGGATGGCGAGTGCCGCACGCTTGCCGTCGGCCTCCGCCTCGATCACGATGCGCGGCCCAAACGCCAGATCGCCGCCGCAGTACACGCCGGCCATCGTTGTCGCCAGCGTGACCGGATCAACCTTCACCAGCCCGCGCGGCGTGATCTCAATCGCAGAATCGGCCGACAGGCAGGCGGTATCCGGCTGTTGGCCGACCGCCAGGATGATCGTGTCGGCATCGAGCCGGCGCTCCGTGTTGGACGTGAACGATGGATTGAACCGGCCGTTGGCGTCGAACAACGACGCGACGTCGAGCGTTTCCAGCCCGACGACACACCCCTTTTTGCCGAGAATCTCCTTCGGTCCAACACCCGGCACGAGCGTAATGCCCTCCTCCTCGGCCTCGCGCACTTCGTCGGGATGCGCGGGCATCTGCGGGCGCGACTCGAGCGAGACGAGCTGCACGTGGCGAGCGCCGAGCCGAAGGGCGGTCCGTGCGGCGTCGATGAAGGCGTTGTCGTAGCCCCACGTCTGCAACAACTGCTCGGCGCCGCCGGGCAGTTCGGGACGTTCTTCCGCTGCCGCGTACCGAAGGGCCGTCCGCGCGACGTCGATCGCGACGTTGCCGCCGCCGATCACGATCACGCGCTCGCCGAGCGCGACGCGGTAGCCCAGGTTGGCGTTCAGCAGAAAGTCGACGCCGTTGATGACGCCGTCGAGATCCTTGCCGGGGATGTTCAGCTCGCGGCCCCGCGACGCGCCCAGCGCGAGGAAGACGGCGGCATATTCGTTCCGCCGCAGATCGCCGACCGTGAAGTCGCGCCCGAGCTTCCACTCGAGCTTCAGTTCAACGCCGAGCGCCAGGATCTGATCGACCTCGGCGCGAATCAGATCGCGCGCGAGCCGGTACTCGGGCACCCCCTGATACAGCATGCCGCCGACGACCGGCGCCGAGTCGAACAGCGTGACGCGGTACCCGAGCAGCGCGAGATCGTGCGCGCAGCTCAACCCGGCCGGTCCGGCGCCGACGACGCCGATGCGGGCCGGGCCGCCCGGTCCGGCAACCGCCAGGCCCAGCGGAGTCAGTGGTGTCGGCTGCGCGCTGAGCGTGTTTTCCACACCGTGACGCTCGGTCAGCGTCCGCTTCAGTGCGCGAATCGAGATGGGCTGATCGATGATGCCTCGGCGGCAATGCGACTCGCACGGGTGGGCGCAGATGCGGCCGCAGATCGACGCCAGCGGGTTGGGGGCGCGGGCGATGCGGTACCCGCGAGCCGTGTCCCACTCGGCCACGGCCCGTACGTACCCGCCCGCGTTCGTGCGAACCGGGCAGCCGGCCCGGCACGGAATCAGGTTGAGAAAATACCTGAAATCGGGGACGACTGCCGAGTAGGAACGGGTGGACATTCGCCGCTCCGCTCCGTCAGCGCGCCAGTGTGAAGTCGACGATCGCCGGCTTGGCCGCATCGACCGTCACCGGCTTGGGCTGCGCCTTGGTCTTCACGTGCCACACGGCCACGGTGTAGGTGCCGGGCGGCACCCCTTCAATCTGGTAGTGCCCGGTCTTGTCGGTCACCGCGAAGTACGTGTTCTGCAACACGACGACATAGCCTTCCATCTCGGGGTGGACGCGACAAAGCTGCGTGTAGACGCACGGGAACTTCGCACACTTGGCGAATGCGTAGTCTTTCACTTGTCCCGTCGGCCACGTGCCAAGGTTGTACTTCTCGTTGTCGGGCGAGAAGACGTTGTGCGGCGTCGGATCGCTGTTGAGAAACGCCACCCTTGTCCCCGCGACGACCGGCAGCACGTGCGGGATGAACTGCATCTGCTTCTGATCCATCTCTACTGGTTTCGCGGGCGGCGTGAACGTGCCGGGCGCCTGTTGAATGTAAACGACGACATCGGCGGACGACGTCGAGCCGGTCACCTTGACCGTACCCGAGATGCTGACCGCGGCGCCGCAGGGAGCCGCCACAGCAACGAGCATCGAGGCGATTAACACCGGACCGAGAACGATCGAATGACGGATCATGACTTGCTCCTTTGACCGCTGGACCTAGAATCCGAAGTCGATGGCGGCGAGATATTTGTTGTGGCCCTTGCCTGGAGTGTCGAGTCGCATCTGCCCTTCGATGGTGAACTTGATGTTCGCGCGCGCGACGAACACCACCGCAGGGACCAGGAATTTCTGGGTGACGGGATCGGCCCTGACGCTGAAGTCCTGAGCCGTCGTCCCGTACCGCACGACGCCGATGAGCCAGGGGTAGACCGTGTAATTGCCCTCGACGAACCACGCATCCGTGTCGATCGATTCGCCGGTTCCACGAGGGTCATCGTCGATCTGCCGAAGGTAGAGTCCGAAGAGATTGAAGTCTCGAACCCACCAGTCGAACTCGACTCCGGTGATACGGAAGTCGTTATCGGTCGTGCTGTCGGCCGAGACGTTGACGGTGCCCGATCCAGGAGCGCCACTGAGCGCCGTCGTGCTGCCTGCATACACGTTGGTGGACTTGCCCACATAGCTAAAGGCTCCCACCTTGAACGAATCGTCTCGCCAGAACTCCAGGTCCTGGGAGAGCTCTCCGCCGCCGAGCTCGCCGTAGCCGCCGAATTTGTAGGCGACGCGGGCGAAGACGTCCTTATGGTCGTTGGCGTCGATGAGGCCCTGACCGTTGCCGAGGCCGACCGACCACGTCACTCCGCCGTGGTTGTTCGGGCCGTTCCGCGCTCCCCACAGCTCGACGCCGGCTTGACCCTCGCGGAACCTCCAGCGATCCTCCCCGGTCGTGGCCGAGATCGACAAGTTGGCCGTCGAACGGTTCGGGTTTGGTGCCGTCAGCGTCTTCGAGCTCGGGGTCGTTCGCGTGTCGTAGGGGGCGTAGTGCGCTGCGGTCAGGCGGAGGTGGTCCGGAATCGGGTGGACCGACAGCGACCCCATTCGAACGTGCAACCAGGGCTTCGGATCGTACTGCAGCACGACGTCCATACCGAGCTCGTTCTCATTGCCCTCGTTCTCGACCTCCAGTTCGGCGAAAAACGAGAAGGTCTCGCCCAGCGTGCCGCCGGTCAACAGTTCGAACTCGTGTGGGAACTCGAATGTGGTGGTCTGAGCGTCCTGGAAGGTGTTGAATCGTGACACGCCGCGAACCGCGAGCGGCACGCCGCCTGGAATGTCCGACGGCCACAACGCCCGAGGAAAGAGCTTCTTGTAGGCGTCAGCGCCCAGGCTGACAGGCGCGTCTTTGGTCGCCGTCCCGTCTTCTCCACCTGGAAACCGGTACCCGTTGTTGCGGAACGCCTTGCCGAAGTAGTTCAACTTAGGGAAGACCGCATGGCAGGTCGAGCAGCTCGTTTGATACTTTCTCGACCACGCGGGAATCGCCTCCGCCGGCGTCGCAGAGAGGGCGATCAGCGTAACGAGGGCGGCGCCGAAGAGGATGAGGCGAGGTCGCGAGACGTGAGCATGGACAGCAGACATAGGAGTTCTCCTCTGGAATTCCAACAGCGAAGTCCAAGTATTCCGGACCGTACTGTGAGCACAGAGGATGCCGCCGCGGGAGGAGCCTCACGTATGCCTAAGTGCTTGGAAGAGCGTCACTTGCGTCATGGGCTGAAACGGGCGGCACGAAGCCGTCTGTCAGACTCTCTGACACTCAACTGACAAGTCCTGCGTTCGCAGTAACTTAGTCAACTGTCCGAAAATCGGGCACTTCCGAGGCGAGCCCGATCTCGCGCAGCTTGCGGTACAGCGTGTCTCTGGAGATGCCGAGGATATGGGCGGCGGTGCTCTTGTTGCCGTGGGCCTGCCGCATAGCCTCCGCGATCGCCCACGCTTCGAGCTCGACGAGCTTCAGCGGCACGTGCGTGGCGTCGCCGGCGCGATCGCCGCCCTCGCCGCGCCGCCGCAGCCAGCCGCGGACTTCGTCCCTGCCGATCGTCGTGCGCCCCGCCGGCAGCGAAACGCTGAGGCCTTCGAGCATGTTTTCGAGTTCACGGATGTTCCCCGGAAACGGATAGTCGGCCAGGAGCTCGAGGGCGCCCGCGTCCATGCCGTCTACCGGGCGCACGCCCCGTTCGCGCATGCCGGCCAGGAAGTGGCCGATGAGCAGCGGGAGATCGTCGCGGCGATCGCGCAGCGGCGGAATCTCGATGACGAGTACCGAAAGGCGATAGAACAAGTCCGGGCGCATCCGACCTTCACGCATCGCGGCGAGGCTCCGGTTGGTCGCCGCGATAATTCGCACGTCGACCCGGCGACTTTCGAGGCCGCCGACCGCGCGGACCTCCCCGTCCTGAAGCACGCGGAGCATCTTGGCCTGCGCCTCGAGTGGAAGCTCCCCGATCTCGTCCAGGAACACGGTGCCGCCGTGCGCCGAGACGAAGAGGCCAGAATGGTCCGACCCTGCGCCGGAAAATGCGCCTTTCCGGTGGCCGAAGAGCTCGCTCTCGATCAGATCGCGCGGCAGAGCGGCGCAGTTGATCGGCACGAAGTGGCGCCTCCCACGGCGGCTGTTCGCGTGGATCGCGCGCGCGATGAGCTCCTTTCCGGTCCCCGTCTCGCCGACAATCAGCACCGGCGTATCGCTGCGCGAGGCGGCGGTCGCGCGATCGAGCACGGCGTTCATGCGGGTGGACCGGCTGACAATCCGCCCGAAGCCGTACCGCGTCACGACCAGCCGATCGAGGCTGTCGACCTGCGCACGCAACTCGGCTGCTTCGAGGATGCGGGCGACTTCCTTGATGACGACTTCGTCGGAGTACGGCACCGGCACAAAATCCTCGGCGCCGCGCCGGATCGACTCGGTGGCGTGCTCGATGGTCGGATGCGCGCTGACGAGCAGGACGGCGAGGTCGGCGTGGCGCTCCTTGATGGTCTGGAGCAAATCGAGCGCGTTGGAGTCGACTCCCGCATCGCCGAGGATCAGCAGCCGAAGCGCATCGCTTTGCGCGAGGCGCGCGAGCACAGACGGGGCGCTCCCCTCAGCCACGTCAGGCCGGTATCGGGCGAGGAGTTGGGCGAGGGCGGCGGTTAGCTGCCGGTCGTCTGACGCGATGAGGACCCGCGACTCGAGCCGAGTGTTGGTGGCCACCTAATGGAGTAGTTCGCGCCGTGATTGTACATCCAGCCCATCACAGACATGGTGGCGACCGATGGTGCACCGCGCTTCTGAAGGTCAACGCGGCGCGCACCCGGCTCCTCGAGGATCAGGGTTGGCGGAGTTTCTCGAGGAGCGCTCGGGCCTTTTGCTTGAACTCGTTCACCTCTGGCACCCAGTCGGGATGAATCGGCGCGTCGAGCACCTTCTGCAACTCGGGCCTCGCGTCCTCCAAACGGTTCATCGCGACGAACGTCTCCGCCAGGAAGAAGTGAGACGCCGCGCAGCCCGGATCGTAGGTGAGCGAACGCCGCAAGTGCTCGACCGACTTGTTCTTGCTGCCACCGAGAAAGCCGGGCACTCTCAGGTACCAGCGCCCGAGCCCACGATCGGCCGATCCCTCCTGATACGACGGATCCATGGCAAGGACAATTTCGAGCTCGCGCTTGACCGCACTGCGATACCTCAGCCCCGCGCGCAGCCCGAAGGACTCGGCGAGTGACCCCATGTTGGCGGCCATCCAGAAATGGCCTTCGGGCCGCCCGGCGTCGATCTCCACCGCGCGTTTCGCCGCGTCGATTCCCAGAAGATATTGCTTCCGTCGCGCGTCGGCTGGTACATGGCTGCCTAACCAGTAGCAGGCCCGGGCCAGCTTCCACGCGGCTTCGAAATCCTGTCCACCACTCTGAAGACGCGCCCCCCAAATAGCAGCCGCTTCACGTGCGCTCGCAAGCTGCGCGCGATCCTCGTACAGGCGATCCGGATCACGTGCGGCGTCCTGAGCCCAACTGGGCTCGGAATTCGCAATCACTATTGTCAGCGCCGTGGTCAACAGGAGAGGCACGAGAAAAAATCGCACGATGCTGCTATTCTCGCCGGCACCAATCGTTTTTGCGAAGTCGACCCTATGGCTCACTTCTTCGTGCATCGCATCGACCCCATCCTGGGCTCGATCGGCGGGGTTCATCTCTGGTGGTACGGCCTGAGCTACACCATCGGATTCCTGAACATTCATTGGTATCTCCGGCGTGCCCGCTGGCGACTCGGGATGACGCTGTCTGAGGTCTACGCGCTCAGCCTCTGCATCTCGATCGGCGTGCTGGCTGGTGGACGCGCCGTCGAGGTGGCGTTCGACGAGTGGCCTTTCTACCGCGAACACCCGCTGCTGATTCCGGCGTACTGGCTCGGTGGCATGGCCACCCACGGGCTGCTCCTCGGGGCGGCGGCGGGCGCCGCGCTGTTCACGTACGTGTACCGGAAGCCATTTCTGGAACTGGCCGACGAACTGGTGATTCCTGGTGCTTTCTTGATGGGCGTTGGACGGATCGGCAACTTCGTCGATGGCCTCATCGTCGGCGCTGTCACGGAGGTCTGGTGGGGCGTGCAGTTCCCCGACGCGGTCGGCATTCGGCACCCCGTCGTGCTCTACGACGGCGCCAAGAATCTCCTGCTCATCCCCTACCTGCTAGGGGTGCGCAAAACCAACCCGACGCCCGGAGCGACGGCCGCGCGGTTCGTTTTCTGGTACGCGTTCCCGCGAATCTTCATCGACCTCTTCCGGGACTATCCGACGCACCGTCTCGCGCTCGGCACCGGCCAGACCCTGAACATCGTCATGGCGCTCCTCGGCCTCGTCCTGCTCGCACGGTCGCGCTTGCGACGCCTGGGGCGTTTAGCCGGGCGGCCGGCATGGCCCACACCCTCGAGTCCTGTCGCCGATGCCCCGCCGCCGCTCTGGCAATCCTTCGCGTTTGCGTGCGTGTTGGCATTCTGCCTGACGATTCCGAGCAACTGGACGCAAGATGTCCCGGCGCGATACGGAAAGCGCCACCTTGGGCTCGAGCACTCGTGGATCTACCCGCAGATCGACAGCACTCCTCGCCCGGCACCTTGAACAGCTTCAATTCTGCGCCGCCTCCTGTCCTTCGCGGACGTTCACAAACCACAGCACCGCCGCACCTGCGATAAAGAACACCACCACGCTCAGAATCGCGCTGCGGCTCGAGCCCGTGGTGCGGCTCGCCATTTCGAAGACCGCCGGTCCCAAGATCGCGCCGAATTTCTCGAAGATGGAGAAGAATCCGAAAAACTCCGACGACCGCGCCCTGGGGATCATGCTCGCGAAGAGCGAACGGCTGAGCGCCTGGGTTCCGCCCTGGACCGTCGCGACCATCAGCGCGAGAACATAAAAATCCCGCTCGGTCTTCATGGAGTACGCGCTGATCGTCAGCACCACGTAGACCGCAAGTCCGATGAA
Source organism: uncultured Bifidobacteriaceae bacterium (assembly GCA_964356125.1). GTDB lineage: Bacteria > Acidobacteriota > Vicinamibacteria > Vicinamibacterales > JAMQPK01 > JAMQPK01. The sequence goes on from CAYHHH010000023.1 coordinate 15,029, forward strand.
GATAGACGTCTTCGCGCCGATGCGTCCGGCAAGCATCCCGAACAGAAACGCAAACGGAATTCCGGCGAACTGCACCAGCAGAATCGCGGTCATCAGCGCGCCCTGATCGATGCCCAGCTCGGCGCCGTAGCTGGTCGCCAGCCGCTGGATCGTGCCGATGCCGTCCGCATAGATGACGAAGGCAATCAGCAGCAGCATCGCGTTCCGGTATCGCCGCAGCTCGCGGATGGTGTGGAGTAGCCCTGCGAACGCGGTGCTGATGAGCTCGACCGTCGAGCGCGCTTGGCGGCCCGCACGGGTGGCCGGCTCCGGTACGCGCCTGAAGAGCGGAATTGAGAACAGAAACCACCAGAGGGCGACGCTGGCGAACGACAGACGCGAGGCCTGCGCGGCGTCGCGCAAGCCGAAGGTCGCCGGCGACAGAATCCAGGCCACGTTCAGCGCCAACAGCACCCCACCTCCGAGATACCCGAGCGCGTAGCCGCCCGTCGACACGCGGTCGATCTCGTCCTCGCGCGCGATGTGCGGCAGCAGGGAATCGTAGAACGTGAGGCTCGCGGTGAATCCGACGTTGCCGATGCCGAAACAGACGGCAGCGAGAAACCAGTCGCCGCGGGTCACGAGCGCAAGGCAGCCTGCCGCGATGCAGCCGATCGCCGTGAACAACCCCAGCAGCCGCTTCTTGATCGGTGCGTAGTCGGCCAAAGCGCCGAGGAAGGGCGCGAGAAGGGCAGAGGTCGTCAGTGCAATCGTCGTCGTGCGCGCCAGCAGCCGCGTGGCTTCGCCCGGCGCGAGGTCGGCGCCGGCGACCGAGGTGAAGTACACCGGGAAAATGGCCGTGATGACGGTCGTGCTGAAGGCGGAGTTCGCGAGGTCGTACATCGCCCACGCGCGAATCTCGCGGCGATGCAGGCCGAGCCTTGCTAGAAGGTTTTTCGGGCGATCCATTCGCGCATCAGGGAATCGACCAGGACATAGCGCGCGCCTTCGCGCGCGACGAGATCTTCGCGCGCGAGCGCCTGGAGCGCGGTCTGCACGGTCGACGCGCCGCCGAGCCGATAGCGGTCGCGCAGGTCTGCCGACAGCAGCTCTCGCCCTTCGGACAGCACCACGGCGCGCAGCGTCGCGCGCTGCGAAAGCGTGAGGCGCTGCCACACGGCCTCGAACATTGTGTCCTGCTCGGCCAGCAGCCGGCGCAGGGTCGCGTGCAGATCGTCGACTCCGATCCGCCGCTTGCCGGCGGCGCGCGCGTCGTCCCAGCTCTCGTGGGCAAGCCGCTGCACGTCGTACGGCATGTTGCCGGCGAGATCGACGATTGACGCGCCGAGGCCCGCCTCGGGCTTGATGCCTGTTTTCGAGAACCGTGACTCGATGAAGGCGGAAAAGAGATCGGGAGGAATTTTCTCGAGGCGCATCACCGGGCCCGCTTTGTAGAACGGCCGTTTCGGCCCCAGCATCCGCTCCATGAGGCTGGGCTCGGAGCCCGCGAACACGTAGCCGACGCTGCGCTGATGCTGCACGGCGGCGCGCAGCGCATGCTCGACGCTGCCGCCGTTGAATCCGTTGATGGCCTGGAACTCGTCCAGCGCGATGACGATGCGGGTCTTGCGCAGATCGCTGAGGCGCCCAGGCAGCGCGAACACCTCGGCGGCGAGGCGCGAGATATCGCGGTCGGTCCGGACGGTGGGGAACTTCACCGACATCCCCATCGT
>CAYHHH010000023.1:16840-30761 GCA_964356125.1 uncultured Bifidobacteriaceae bacterium
AGGAACGCGAGATAGGAGCTGTAGCTGCTGACCGTGACGTCCGCGGTCAGGGCGCCGCCGCGGCCGACGGCGCGGAGCGCCTGACGGATTAGGGACGATTTGCCGTACCGTCTCGGCGAGATGAGGAACACCTTCTGGCCGGACGCCAGGTCGCGCACGAGGCGATCCAGCTCGTCGATGCGATCGACGAACGACGCCGTGGGCACGACCTCGCCGTACACGAATGGGTTTTCCATTACGTCAATCTACGTAACGGTTACGTATTGTAGCGTAATGAAAGCAGGGATTGGGGATCAGGGATTTGGGATTAGTCCGGACGCGCTGAACGTGTGATACCCGTCGCAGGTCTAATCCCTAATCCCGACTCCCTAATCACGATCCGTTTAGTTCCGACTGCCACACCGCGCGGCCGACGAAGAACGGCCCGAGGCGGTCGAGGTAGAGCGACGTCTGCTGCGTCTTCCGCATCGCCTGGACGATGTGCGACAGGGGAAACAGCTCCTTGCCGAGCAGCCCGACGACGAAGTCGTTGTCGTTCTTGTCGAGGCCGTAGCAGGCGAGCCTGATGTCGTGCGCGTAGTCGCCCGCACCGTACGACATGCCGATGGTGCCGTGCTCGGCCAGAATCACGCGCTGCTCCTCGGGTGGCAGCTGCGCGAAGCGCCCGCTCCGCCGCAGCGGGTACCACACCGCCCACGGCCAATCCTTGTTCAACACCGTGCGTCGCGGGCGATGCAGAATCGCCTCGGGCAGATCGGGCTCGTAGCCGAGCGCGTACGTCCGCCCGAGCATCGTGAACTCGGGCTTGGCCGCGAGCGACTTGAACGCCGGCCTCTTCAGCACAGGCCGTAGCGTGTCGAGAAAGAAATTCGGGTCTTTTGTCACCGACAGGATGGCGATCCCATGCGGGTCGTTGGCGTCTTCGTACACGGCGCCCTCGATGTCCTCGCCGGACAGCGCATCGGACACCGCGCGCGAGTCGCGGCACCCGCCATAGACGAGCAGCTGCATGAACAGGCGCTCGTCCGAGCGCTGGGGCTGGCCGTTCTTCATGCCGCCGCGTTCGGCGAGATCGGGTGGCTCGGGTCCGCGGCGTGTGTGAGTGTCCTGTGTCATATAGATTTCAGATTCAGCGTCCCCGTGTAAATCGCCATGCCCACCACGGCGTCGATGCCGAGACCGTCGAGCTCGTCGATTTCCGCCTGCGTCGTGACGCCGCCGGCGGCAATCAGCGGGCGTCGCGTCGCGTCGCGCACGGCGCGGATCGCGGCGATGTCGGTGCCCTTCATCAGCCCTTCCTTGTCGACGTGCGTGTAGAGGAACTCCCCGCAAAACGGTTCCAGCGCGCGCACGGCCGCGACGGCGGTCGTGGCGGTCGACGTCTTCCAGCCATGGGTCACCACCCGTCCGCCCTTGCTGTCGACCGCGCCGATCACGCGATCGATGCCGACCGCGTCGGCGAAGCGCTGCGCGCTCGCGCTGTCAGCCACCCCGTCCTTGAACAGCGCCGATCCCACAATCACTTTCCTGGCGCCGATGGCGCACAGCTCGGCGGCGCGCTCCGGAGAACGGACGCCGCCGCCGACCTGGCAGGGCAGGCGCGTGCAGATCTTGCGCACCAGATGATCGTTCGAGCCCGCGTTCATGGCCGCGTCGAGGTCGATGACGTTGACCCGGCGAAACCCGGAGAATCGCTCGATCCAGTAGTCGAGATCCGTCGTTTCGACGGCGAGCTTCTCGCCCTGAATCAACTGGACGACTTTGCCGCCCTTGAGATCGATGGCTGGGATCAACATGGTTACAAACGCACCGGAATGCCCCGGTCGTGCAGCATCATTTTCAGATCGTGCACCGCGTGCTCGGAGAAATGAAAGATCGACGCGGCGAGCGCCGCATCGGCGCACCCATCGACGAACACCTCGGCGAAGTGCTCGAGCGATCCCGCGCCGCCGGACGCAATCACCGGAATCGGCACGGCGCGCGAGACGGCCGCCGTCAGCTCGCAGTCGAAGCCGCTCTTCGTTCCGTCGCGATCGATCGACGTCAGCAGGATTTCGCCCGCGCCCCGATCGGCCGCCTCCTTCGCCCACTCGACGGCCTCGCGCGCGGTGCCGGCCTGCCCGCTGCGCGCGTAGACGATCGCTTTGCCGTCGACCCACTTCGCGTCGATCGCGACGATCGCCGCCTGGCTGCCGTACCGGGCCGCCAGCGTCGTGATGAGCGAGGGATCTGCCAGCGCCGCGGTGTTCAAGCTGACCTTCTCGGCCCCCGCGTCGATCGCCGCCGCGGCATCGTCTTCGGAGCGGATGCCGCCGCCGACGGTCAGCGGAATGAAGATGCGCTTCGCCACGGCCGAGACGGTTGCGGCGCGCGCGCGCCGACCCTCGATGGTCGCCGTGACGTCGAGGATGACGACCTCGTCGATGCCTTCCTGGTTGTAGCGCTCGGCGAGCTCCGCCGGATCTCCGGCGTTGCGCAGCCCTTCGAAATTGACGCCTTTGACGACCTGCCCGTTGCGGACGTCGAGGCACGCGATGATGCGTTTAGACAGCATTGTTCAGAAAATTCTTCAGCACGCGCAAGCCGACGTCGCCAGATTTTTCCGGATGAAACTGCACGCCGTACACCTGTCCGCGCTCGACCGCGCTCGCGAACGGCACGACGTGGGTCGTCACGGCGGTCGCCTCGTCTGTGACCGGCGCCGCGTACGAATGCGTGAAATACACCTGCGAGCGATCCGTGATGCCCTCGAACAGGCGCGATGCGCGAGGAAACTCGAGCTCGTTCCACCCTACGTGGGGCACTTTGTTGGGCCACTCGGGCTTCAGCCGCTCGCACTGCCCGCTCATCAACGAGAGCCCTTCGCATCCTGGGGCTTCGCTGCTGCCTTCGAACAGCCACTGCAGGCCAAGACAGATGCCGAGCAGCGGCCGCCCGCGCTCGACCACGCCGATAATCGCCTCACGCCATTCCTGGTTCAGCGCCGCGGTCTGCTGAAAGTTCCCGACACCGGGCACGATGACACCTTCAGCCTCGTCGAGATCCGACGGGACGCGCGGTGTCCGCACCTCGGCGCCGACCGCGGCCAGCGCCTTCCGTACCGACGTCAGGTTGCCGGCGCCGTAGTCAATGAGCGCGATCACAGCAGCCCCTTCGTGCTCGGCAGCGTGCGGGCGAGCTGCTTGTCGCGCGAGCATGCGACCCGCAGCGCCCGTCCGAATGCCTTGAAGACCGCTTCGACGTGGTGGTGGCTCGACCGCCCGTACAGCACCTTCATGTGCACGTTGCCGCGCACGCCCTGCGCGAACCCTTCGAAGAAATCATGAATCAGCTCGGTCTGCAGATCGCCGACGCGCTCGACGTGCAGCGCGAGGTCGACAACCGCGTGCGGGCGTCCGCCGAGATCGATGGCGGCGACCGCCAGCGTCTCGTCCATCGGCATGATGAAGTAGCCGGCGCGGTTGATGCCGCGGCGCGTGCCGAGCGCTTTCGACACCGCCTCGCCCAGCGCGATGCCGAGATCCTCGACCGTGTGATGCTGATCGACGTCGAGATCGCCGACCGCGCGCACGTCGAGATCGAAGGCGCCATGGCGCGTCATCAGCTCGAGCATGTGATCGAGAAACCGGATACCGGTCCGGATGTCGTACCGTCCTTTGCCCTCAATCCCGAGGCGCACGCGAATCTGCGTCTCGCGCGTCTTTCTGTCGATTACGGCACGGCGCACAAACCCTCCAACACTTCCACTGCAGCCTCTGTATGCCTGACGACCCCCGCCGTGATGCGGATGCAGCCGACGCAGCCCGGATCGCGCGAGCGGTCGCGCACCAGGATGCCACGCTCGGCAAACGCCTGGACGATCTCGGCCGGCTCGCCCGATCGCGCGACGTTGATCAATACGAAGTTGCCGGCGCTCTTCCAGTAGGGGAGCCGCAGGCGATCGCACGCGGCGTAGATCAGCTCGCGCGACTCGGACACCTGCGCGCGATACCAGTCGAGCTGCGCTCGATCGCGCAGCGCCGCCCGCCACCCGGCGACGGCAAACACACTAAGGCTGTACGGCGGCACGACGTTGCGCGCCGCCTCGAGCCGCGCGGCGTCGCCGATCAGGCATCCCGCGCGCAGCCCGGCCAGGCCGTGCGCCTTCGCAAATGTCCTCCCGATCACGACATTCGGATGCGCCGCGTGCTCGCCAAGAAATGTCTCGCCGCAGAAATCGTAGTACGCCTCGTCCACCACGATAGTCACTTCCGGCGGGGCGCAGCGGGCGATCTCGCGGATGGCGTCGCGCGGAATGAGCTGTCCGGTGGGATTGTTCGGATTGGTCAGGAAAATCACGCGCGTGCGATCGCTGATGGCCTCGCACACCCCCCTCAACGGAAAGGCGAAGTCGGGGTTCGGTGAAACGGACACCACGCGGCCGCCGGCCGCCTTCACGAACACCGAGTACATCTCGAACGCAGGCGAGGGCACGATCGCCTCGGGAAGCCCGTGCGAGCCCTGCATCACACGGAATGCGCTGACCGTGACGGCGAGCAGCCCCTCGTCGAGGCCGTTGGTCAACACGAGCTGCGCTTCGCTGACGCCAAGATAGGCGGCGCATTCGCGCGAGAGCATCGCGTAGTCCGGGTAGACGGCCACGTCCTCCGCCGAGATCCGGGCGATCGCGTCGATCACGGCCTGGGAGCAGCCGGCGGTGTTTTCGTTGAGGTGCAGCCTCAGCGCACCTGCCCGATCGGCCGGACGCGCGTAGGTCACCTGCGTCTCCTGCCGAGGCGCATCTCGATCGACCGCGCGTGCGCTTCGAGCCCTTCCTCGCGCGCGAGCGTGATGACCGTCGGCGCCAGATTCGTGAGCCCTTGCCGCGTCATGCGCTGGATTGTCGAGACGCGCAGGAAATCCGCGGTGTGCAGGCCGCCGCGGAACCGGGCGGCGCCATTGGTCGGCAGCACGTGATTGGACCCGATCGCGTAGTCGCCCGCGACCTGCGCGGTGTACGGCCCCACGAAAATCGCGCCAGCCGCGCCAACCGCATGCGCAAACCGATCGTCGTCGCACACGAGATGTTCCGGAGCGGTGCGATTCGCGAGCGCCACGGCTTCTTCCCGGCTGCCGGCGATGATGATGCCGCCATAACGCGCGAGCGATTCTCGTGCAGGTCCGGACGAGGGCATCTGCGCCGATACCGCGCGGGCGACTTTCAGCGCCAGTTGCCGGCTCGTCGTAATCAGCAGCGCTCGCGCCTGGGGATCGTGCTCGGCTTGTGCAATCAGATCGGCCGCAATCCACTCGGGATTGCCCTTGTCCGAGACGATGAGGATCTCGGTGGGGCCGGCGTAGAAGTCGATGGCGCAGTCCGTGGCGACGACCGCCTTCGCTGCGGCCACGTACGCATTGCCTGGGCCGACGATCTTGTCGACGCGCGGAACGGTCTTCGTGCCGTACGCCATCGCCGCGATCGCCTGGGCGCCGCCCATTCGGAAGAGCCTCGTCACTCCAGCCGCGCGCGCGGCGGCCATGACGACGGGCGCGGGGCGCGGGCAGGCGACGATGATTTCGCGCACGCCCGCTGCACGCGCGGGAATCGCCGTCATCAACAGGGAAGAGGGCAGTGGGTAGCGGCCGCCCGGAACGTAGCAGCCGACGCGATCCAGCGGCGTGACGCGCTGCTCCACGGTCACGCCGGGCGCGGTCGTCATCGTCCATCCGTGTGGGCGCTGTCGCTTCGCCACTTTCTCGATATGCTTCGCGGCGGCGGCAATCGCGGCGCGCACCTTCGGCGGCACTCGAACGGCGAGCTCCTCAATCTCATCGCGCGACACTTCGAGATCGCCGTCGAGGCGATCGAAGCGCCGCGCGTATGCCAGCAGCGCCGCGTCCCCGCGCGCGCGAACCGCCGACACGATCTTCGCGGCGGCCGCCGACGTCTTGCGGTCGCGATCGGCCGCCGGCGTCAGCAGACGCTCCACGGCTCTCACGTTGGTGGACGCGATGATCTTCATCACACGACGATCTTGTTGAGCGGATACTCGACGATCCCCTGGGCGCGCGCGGTCTTGAGCTTCGGGATGAGATCGCGAACCGTGCGCTCCTCGATGATGGTGTTGACGGCGACCCAGCCGTCCTCGCTGAGCGGAGAAATCGTCGGCCGCTGGAGCGCCGGCAGCAGCGCGAGCACCGCCTTCAAATCTTCGTTGCGGACGTTCAGCATGATCCCGACGCGCCCCTGCGCTTCGATGGCGGCCTTCAGCAGCAGCGAGATGTTCTCGATCTTCGTCCGCTTCCAGTCGTCCTTCATGGCCGCGCCGTTGGCGATGAACTGCGTGTTGCTCTCCATCACCGTGTCGATGATGCGCAGCCGGTTCGCGCGAAGCGTCGACCCAGTTTCGGTCGCCTCGACGATGGCGTCGGCCAGGACGGGTGGCTTGACTTCGGTCGCGCCCCACGAGAATTCGACGTTCACGTTCACGCCGAGCCGGTCGAAGTATGCCTTGGTCGCGCGCACCAGCTCGGTGGCGATCGTGGCCCCTTCGAGATCCCGCGGCGTCTTGAAGCGCGAGTCTTCCGGCGCGGCGAGCACCCATCGGACTTTGCCGAAGCTCTGCTTCGAGTAGATGAGGTCGGCGACAGGCACGAGCGATGCCGGCGTCGACAGCCCGCTCTGGTGCTCGGCGATCCAGTCCTGGCCCGTGAGGCCGCAGTCGAGCACGCCGTCGGCGACGTAGCGCGCCATCTCCTGCGCTCGAATCAGCATGCACTCGATCTCGGGATCGTCGATCGTCGGAAAATAGGACCGCGAGCTCACGTAGATGGTGAACCCCGCGCGCGCGAACAGCTGCACGGTGGAGTCCTGCAGCGATCCCTTCGGTAGGCCCAGCTTCAGTGTCGGCATGAATCTCTTAGCTCTCTGCTCTCTGCTCTAACTCGCGGAAACACGTCCGCGCGCCCGTGTGGCACACGTTGCCGTCGCCCAGGCGCTTCACCTTGATCAGCACCGTGTCGTCATCGCAATCGATCAGGATCTGCTGCACGGCGAGCGTGTTGCCCGACGTTTCACCTTTCGTCCACAGCGTCTGGCGCGACCGGCTGAAGAACGTGGCGAACCCCGTTTCGCGCGTTTTGGCGAGCGCCGCGTCGTTCATGAAGCCCACCATCAGCACTTCGCCGCTTTCTCCGTCCTGAATGACCGCGGGCACGAGCCCGTCCAATTTCGAAAAATCCATTTTTATACCCGGAAACAAAAAACCCCGCCGGTTGTGGCGGGGCAGTGGATGCGCGGTCGCTTATCGAGTTCGTTCTATCCGCAGCTCCGCCTGCCCGTCACATGACGGTGATGGTGGTGATGATGGGGCCGGTGCGCGACGAGCGTCATGAAGCATTTAGCCTACTGCACGCTCCCAAATGGTGTCAAACTGTCGCGCCATGAAAGCGATTCGCGTGCAGCAATTCGGCGATCCCTCCGTGATGACGCTCGAAGAGGTGCCGGACACCTCGCCGGGCGCTGGACAAGTGCTCGTCGACGTGAAAGCGGCCGGCGTCAATCCCGTCGATACCTACATCCGCACCGGGCAATACGCCTTTCTGCCCCCACTGCCGTACACGCCCGGCTCCGACGCGGCGGGCGTCGTGACCGGCGTCGGCAGCGACGTGCAGGGCATCAGGGCCGGGGATCGTGTGTACATCAGCGGCACGATCGCCGGCCGGGCGTTCGGCGCGTATGCCGACCGCGCCGTCTGCACGTCCGATCAGGTGCATCACCTTCCCGATCACGTGTCGTTCGCGGAAGGCGCCGGCGTCGGCGTTCCGTATGTGACCGCATGGCGCGCGCTCTTCGACAAGGCGCGCGCGATGCCGGGCGAGACGGTGTTGATCCACGGCGCGAGCGGCGCCGTCGGCGTGGCCGCGACGCAAATGGCGAGCGCCGCCGGGCTGCGCGTCTTCGGCACCGCGGGCAGCGAGCGGGGCAGGCAGCTCGCGCGCGAGCAGGGTGCGCGCGAGGTGTTCGACCATTCTTCAGCCGGCTACGAGAAGGACGTGCTGGCAAGAACCGGGGGGCGCGGCGTCGACGTGATCGTCGAGATGCTGGCGAACGTCAATCTCGTGAGAGATCTCGACCTGATTGCCAAGCGCGGCCGCATCGTCATCGTCGGCAATCGCGGCGCGCTCGAGCTGAATCCCCGTTTGATTATGGGGAAAGATGCGACGGTGGTCGGCTTCACGAACTGGAACGCGCTGCCGGCGGAGCTGGCGACCGCGCACGCCGCGATCGTCGCCGGCATGCAGCGCTGCGGCTACAAGCCCCAGGTCGGCAAGGAGATGCCGCTTGCCGATGCGCCCCGCGCGCACGAAGACGTGCTCAAGCCGGGCGCCTACGGAAAAATCGTGCTCGTGCCCTAGGCGGGTCCAAAGAACAGGACCCGCCCTACGTACGTAGGCCGGGTCCTTTGGACCCGGCATGTACTAAGATCGTGCCCGGGATTATGGAAGTCGTTTTAGCCGCCGCTGTAGCGCTCGTTGTCGCCGTTCTTGCCTTTCTTCTGGGCCGCTCCGTTGGCGCGGGTACGGGAAAGGCGGCGGCCGAGCAGGAGCTGCGCACTGTTCGTGAGGAGCTGAGCGAGGCGCAGAAGCAGCTGGCGGTCTCGGAGAGCCGGAACGCCGCATACGGCGAGGCCGAGAAAATTCTCAAGGACACCTTCAGCGTGTTAGCCAACGCCGCATTGAGCTCGAATTCCGAGCAGTTCCTTCAGCGAGCCGAAGAGCGGTTGATGGCGCCCCTCGACAAGTCGCTGAAGAGTCTGGATTCCAAGGTCGCCGATCTCGAGGCCAGACGGATCGAAGCCTACACGGAAGTCAAAACTCAGATCTCCGAGTTAGGCAGCGTCAACAGGGAGCTCCGAAACCAGACCGGTAGCTTGGTGCAGGCGCTGCGATCGCCGAACGTGCGCGGCGACTGGGGCCAGATGCAGCTGCGCCGCACGGTCGAGATGGCCGGCATGCTCGGCCACTGTGACTTCTTCGAGCAGATTTCGGAAGCGACTGAAGGCGGCCGGCTCACACCCGACATGATCGTCAAGCTCCCCGGCGATCGGCGCGTGATCGTCGACGCGAAGGCGCCGCGCATGTACCTCGAAGGGTTCGCCGACAGAACCGAGGCGGAGAAATCGCAGTACCTGAAAGATCACGCGGCGAAGGTGCGCGCGCACATGACCCTGTTGTCGGGCAAACGCTATTGGGAGCAGTTCACGCCGACTCCGGAGTTCGTCGTCATGTTCCTCCCGATCGAGGCGTTGTTCGCCGCGGCGCTGCAGGAAGATCCGGAGCTGCTGGAATTCGGCGTCGACAAGAAGGTGATTCCCGCCAGCCCGCTGACGCTCATCGCGCTGCTGCGCGCCGTCAATTACGGATGGAAGCAGGAGTCGCTCGCGCACGATGCGTCGAAAATTCGTGAGCTCGGAAAAGAGCTGTACAGCTCAGTGCGCGTGCTTGCGGGCCACCTGTTGAAGATGCGGAATAACCTGGAAGACACCGTGCAGGCCTTCAACGCGTCCATCGGCTCGGTCGAGCGCAGCTTCTTGAGCAAGGCGAGAAAGCTCTCGGATCTCAATGCCGGAGGAGACGAACCGATTGCGCAGGTCGACCCTATACACGAAGGGCTTCGCGGCCTCGAAGCGATAGAGCTGCGGGCGGAGCTCGACGACACACCCATGCTGGACGGACTGATCCTCGAGCCGAGCGATCGAGAACCGTGACGGCGTCTCGACAGTAACCCCGTGCTGTTTCTCGTTCATCACGGCGATGCGGTGGGCCCCGACGTGGATCCGATGCGCCCGCTCTCCGACCGCGGCCGCGTCGAGGTCGACATGCTCGCGCAGAAAGCGGCCGACCGGGGCGCGAAGCCCGACGTCATCTGGCACAGCGGGAAGCTGCGCGCGCGGCAGACCGCCGAGGCCTATTGGACGCGCTGCAATCCCCTCGCGGCCTTCTCGGCGACGCGGGGCCTGCAGCCGACCGATCCCACCAACTGGATCGTCGATGCGATCGCCGGCGAAACACGGCACATCCTGCTCGCCGGACATTTTCCGCATTTACCGAGATTGCTTGCGAGGCTGATGACCGGAAACCCTGACGCGACCTCAGCGGACTTTCCGCTGAACGGCATCGTCGCGCTGGAAGAGGTCGATGGCAAATGGGTCGAACGCTGGCGGCTTCGGCCGTAAAAACAAAAAGGGCGGGTCCAAAAAGCAGGACCCGCCCTACGAATCCCTAATCCCTAATCCCCAGTCCCTAGTCCCTATTTTTCAACAGTGACAGTGGTGGGCGATCCCATCCTGACGGTGACCGTCGATCCCTGCGGCAGCGTCGCAGCGTTCGCTTCGCTCGTCGCGACGGCCACGCCGCCACCGGCTGCGCCGACCGTGCTGCCGATGATCGCGCCCTTCTTGCCGCCGAAGATGGCGCCGAGCACCGCGCCGCCGACCGCGCCGCCGCCGATTTTCGCCGCGCTCTCGCGCGCCGGCGATTCGCCGTCGCGGTAGATCGTCTCGGTGTTGATCGGCAGCCGCGTGCCATCGGCGAGCACGATCGTGTGGAACCGGATGCCGAGGCGCGCCTGGTCCTTCAGTTTGCCGCCGCGGTCGACGAGCGTGACCGAGCCTTCAGCGCGCGCGCCGGCCGGAATCGCGACCTGGTCGCGCACTCTGACGTCGCGCGTCACGCGCGCCCGAACAGGATCTTCAACCTTCGCGCGTTCGGTCGTCACCGCGTTCTCGACCTGGAGGCCGATGACGGAGTCTGCCGGAATCACCAGCTCGTCGTAGAGCTTGCGCTGAGGTTCCTGCACGACAGGACCGCGCTCGACGGTCGTAGTCTCGAGCGGCTCAATCGCCGCCGACACCGGCGGATCGACAGGCGCCGCCGATGGCGTGTACCCCGGAGACGAAGTCGATGCGTTGGCGTCAGAGCTCGTGCGGGCGCGCTGCGAAGCCGGCGGCGTCGCGCGCACAGAAGCCGGAGCGCGGCGCACCACGCTCGCGGGACGCGACGGCGCGGGCGCCGGCTGCTCGGCGACGAACGGCGCGGGCTGGATGGCGACCGCGGGCGTCGCGATGCTGTTTTCAGTCTCAGTCACCGTGCTCGATGCGGGCGCCGGATAGAGCGGCACCGGTTGCATTGCCGCGTCGTTATGGCGATTCGCGAGGTAGGCGCCCCCGCCTGCCGCGACGATTCCGAAGACGGCCAGGGCACCAAATGCGGCCCGATTGATTTCCATTGGGATAACTCCTCGGCTACTGTAACAGCAAGCCCCGTACCCGCCGCGCGCGGGCGGAAACGGTGAAAAATAAGGGGTTTTCGGGTTCCAGGCGCGCCCGATTGTCCCCTCCGGACCCGCATTGTCCTTCGCAGGGAGCACATCAGGCTGCGTGAGATGATAGGGAGGTTGAGCCCAAAATAATGCCAGATTGTGACGTCGCGGTCGTCGGCGCAGGGGTGATCGGCACGGCCATCACCTACGAGCTGGTGACGCGCGGCGCATCGGTCATGCTGCTCGATTGCCGCGGCGCAGGTCTGGGATCGACGCAGGCCGCGGCGGGGATGCTCGTGCCGTACCTCGAAGGGTTCGGCCGGCCGCTGCTGCCGCTTGCGTCGAAGAGCCTCGACATGTACGACGCATTCGTCGATCGTGTCTCGCGCGATGCGGGCGTCGGCGTCGGCTACCAGCGCACCGGATCGCTGCAGGTCGTCATCTCGAATCAGCCGCTCGATGAGCTGCGGCACCTCGCCGCCGGTGCGCGCGCGGCGGGTCAGGCGTGCGAGCTGCTCGACGAACAGGCGGCGCGCGAGGCGGAACCGCAGCTGACGCCAGAGGTGTTGGGCGCGTTGTACATGAAGTCGCACGGGTTCGTCGTCACCGCGGATCTGTGTGGCGCGCTGACGGCGGCCGCCATCAAGCACGGCGCGCGTGTGAGAGTGCCGGTGCGTGCCATGCGCATCGAGTATCGAAACGGCGACATCACTATCCACCTCGACAACGATGCGCCGGTGACGGCGCATCACGTGGTCGTGGCCGCCGGAAGCTGGTCGGGGCAGATTGATATCGAAGGCATTCCGCCGCTGCCGGTGAAGCCGATCCGCGGGCAGCTGCTGCAGCTTGCGTCGGACGCACCCGCGCTGAAGCGCATCGTGTGGGGACCGCGATGCTATCTCGTACCGGTGGGCCCGGGCTCGATTCTCGTCGGCGCGACCGCCGAAGACGTCGGGTTCGACGAGCGCGCAACCGTCGCAGGCGTGCGCGGTTTGCTCGACAGCGCGTGCGACCTCGTTCCGCATTTGCGGCAGGCGACGTTCGTGGGCGCGCGCGTGGGGCTGCGGCCGGCGACCGTCGACGACATGCCGATCATCGGCCGGTCGGCGAAGATACCCGGGCTCGTGTACGCGACAGGACACTACCGCAACGGCGTGCTGCTCGCGCCGTTCACCGCGCGCGCCGTCGCCGATCTCGTTCTCGACAATCGTGACGATCCGCTGTTGTCGGCGGCTGCGCCGCAGCGGTTCGGGGAGTATTGAGATGGCCATTCTGTCTGATCAGGAAGTGCAGCGGCAGCTGACGAATCTCGCGGACTGGACGGTCGAGGGACGTGCGATCAGGAAGCAATATACGTTCAACGATTTTCCGGCGGCTATTGCTTTCGTCAATCGCCTGGTGCCGGAGGCCGAAGCCGCGGATCACCATCCCGACATCGTCATCAACTATCGCAAGGTCACGCTGCTCTACAGCACGCACGACGAAGGGGGCATCACGCAGAAAGACTTCGACGGCGCGGCGATGGCCGATCGCAAAGCTTCCGAGCGGTGACATGCGTCCGGATCTGAAGAAGAACTACAGCTCGCGTGAGGTCGCCGCGATTACGGGCCTTTCGGCCCGCCAGCTGCAGTGGTGGGATTTGCGCAAGCTCATCAAGCCGTCGGTCGCGTCGCACCGCACCGAGGCCGGCGGGTTTACCGAGCGCCGCTATTCGCCGGTCGATCTCTTCGAGCTCGTCGTGCTGGCGGATCTGCGGCGGAGCGGCCTGTCGGTGTCCAAAATGCGGCTGCTCCTCGACACGCTGCGCAAGCGGTTCGGCATCCGGTTGTTCGATGCCATCGGCGGCGGCGGCGCGATTACATTATTGACCGACGGCAAAGAAGTGTACGCGCGCACCGAGAACGGCCAGTTCTTCAACCTCTTGCGCGCGCCCGGTCAGCCGCTGCTCGTCGTGGGCAACGAAGGGCGGCTGAAAGAGCTCAAGCTGCGCATGCGCTCGAAGCCCCGCCGCCGCAAAAAAACTCCCTGAATCGGCCGCTCGTAGGAAGAATGCTGATTGTGTTTTGTGTTCGGTACTGCCATCGTCGTCGTTTAGTCAGTTATGGCCGAACGACTGAGTCCCCAGGACCTTATTTACGGAACCGTAAGAAAGCCGGCGGCGCCGCTCGCCATTGGCCACGATAAGCTCGTCGGCCGCATGCATGCCGCGCTCGATGCGTACGTGACGTCCAAATCGCTCGGGCGGCTCTGGGTAGGCATCGAGATCGTGCTCGATCGGCGCGAAGGCATCGTCCTGCAGCCCGATATCACGTTCATTGTGGACGGCCGCGAATCGATCGTCAGCGATCGCGTGTGGGGCCCGCCCGACATGGTGCTCGAAGTGACGTCGACGCTCACGCACGCGCGGGCGCTCGAAGAGCGCGTCGCGTGGTTTTCGGTGTACGGCGTGCGCGAGTACTGGCTGGTCCAGCCGTCACACAAGGAAATCGCGATACTCGAGCTGGCGCATGGCAGCGTCCGCCGCCGAACGCTCTTCGACGATGTCACGCCTGTGAAATCGCCGCTCTTGCCAGATTTCGATCGTTGTCTTGGGGAGTGGCTGGTGTAGCTCGGCTGAAG
>CAYHHH010000023.1:30861-36778 GCA_964356125.1 uncultured Bifidobacteriaceae bacterium
ATCCAATCGGAAAAATCTTCTCGAGATCGTCAGCAGGTCGCGCGATCACGTGGACACCGATAAGCTCGCCCACGCGCCTCGCGGCGGCGGCGCCCGCGTCGGTGGCCGCTTTCACCGAGGCGACATCACCGCGCACGATGGCGGTGACCAGCCCGGCGTCCACTTTCTGCCAACCCACGAACGTGACGTTCGCTGCTTTCACCATCGCGTCGGTGGCTTCCACCATGCCGACGAATCCGCGTGTTTCGACAAGGCCAAGGGCTTCGCCGAGCTCGGGCTTGGGTGTGGTTGCTGCGCTTTTCGGCCGCTCAGGCATTTTTTAGTCGCGGGGGCCCCTCGCCCCGCTCCACGCCGCTTCGCTTGCGGGGGCCCCTTCGCCCCGCGCCGCTCGCGGCTTTGATGAACGCAATGCTAACACGCTTACTGCGCCGCCATTTCGAGATTCAGGTTCAGCGTTTGACCTTCGGCCAGCGAAAAACTGTGTGCGTGCGGCCGAAGCTGCGCGAGCACGGCGGGATCGTTCTGCAATCCGGTTTCGAGAGACGGCACGACCGCGGCGAGATAGCGTCCCGGGGGCAGGGCCTTGATATTGAACGTGCCGTTCTGATTGGGCCGAGTCGTCTGCACGAATCGTGACTGCGGAACCCAGAGCTTCGTATCTTCAGCGAATGCGACCAGTACGTAATCCGTCACGGGTTGACCACGCGCGTCTCTGACGCTGCCTGTGACGTCCGTGAGCCGATCGGTGAGCGTGATGACCAGGCCGGTCATGTTGTTGCCCGGCCTGAAATCGTATCCCGTGTCCGTAATGTCGGCGCCGTCGAGCGTGATGCTCTTCAACGCCCAGCCGGCCGGGACGCCCTGCAGGCGAATCACCTGTGGTCCGGCGAGGCCGCGCAGCTCGAACGTTCCGTCGTCGTTCACCCGTCCGCCGCCGAGCACGCGCGCGTTGATCAGCGCGCCGACGGGGGACGCACCGCCCGATGGCGGTGCCGCCGTCACCTGCAGCGTGGGCTTCGGCGCGCCTTGTCCCTGATACGCCACGCGTCCCGATACGCTCACGCCCGGGGTCGTCACGATGGCGAGGCTGTCGATGTCGCCGCCCGAGACGCTGATCGGCATCGACGCGAACTCGAGCTGCGCCAGATCGATGTCCTGCATGCTGCGGACGTTCATCGGCCGCTGCTGCACGTCGAGCACGTATTCGCCGGGCGGCACGTTCATCATCTGAAAGCTGCCGTCGGCACGAACCTGGTTGTTGCCCAGGTTCGCGATGTTCATTCTCATCGGACCCATGCCCGCGGCGCCGCGCGCGCGGAGCATCACAACGGCGCCCGCAAGCGGCCGTCCGTCTGATCCCATCACCGTTCCCGAGATCCGCGACAGCCGCGCGGGCACCAGAGAAAATCCGATGGAGCTCACTTCCTGCCCGAGCGTGGCTGTCACTGTCTGCGCCTGGCTGACGTCGCTCACACCTGGAAAGTAGGTCCCCGGATATCCCGTGGGCTCCGTCTCGGCGTTCCGCGGTCCGGGCGGTATGTTCGGGCGCATCGACGCGCGAACGATGTAGTCACCCGGCATGAGTCCAAAAATCCGATATGCGCCGAGGTCGTCCGTCTGCGCGATGCGCCCGGCGTCGACGAGTTGGCGCGATCCGTTCACGAACTGATGGCGCAGCGCCTGCACCTGCACGTCGGTGATCGGATCGCCGAACTCGTCGGTGATGCGGCCCGTAATCGCGCTGCCGCGCGGCAGGCTGAAATCGATCTTGTCGAGCACCTGGCCGGCCGTGATGTCGAGCGGCTTGCCTGCCTCGAACGGACGCGCCTGCCCGTACTCGAGCGCGACGAACCCGGCCTTGTTGACCGACAGTCGATAGCGGCCGGCCGGAAGCGCGGCCAGCTCGTAGCGCCCGTCGCCGTCGGTGGCGACGACGCGATTGAAGTTGGCGTCGCGTGAGTTGATGTTGATTTGCGCGCGCCGAATGGGCGAGCCCGTGTCAGAGGCGACGACGCGGCCGGTGATTTTCGCGGTGCCTGTCGGCATCTGCGCGTTGTCTCGGGGAGGAATGCCGCCCAGACGGCCGCCGCCGCGCCCGCCGAGCGGGCCTTGCCCGCCGCGTCCACCGGGACCGGGACCTGGCTCTTGCGGTTGTGCGCTGGCGGTCGTAGCGATGGCAATCGAGAACAACAGCGCGGAGAAGATTCGTAACATCTGTTTCATTCTCATACCCAGGGACCCGCCCTGCGTAGGTAGGCCGGGTCTTGCTTTGCAGACCCGGCGCATTAGACGCCGCGAACGCGCACCCGGCTCTGTTCGCGCATGAACTGCTGCACGTAGTACGGGCCGCCGGTGCCGCGCCCGGTCGAGCCGCTGGCCTTCCATCCGCCGAACGGGTTGATGCCCGGCCACGCGCCGGTCGTCGCCCCCGCGCGCCGGTTCGCGTAGGTGACGCCGGCCTGAATGCGGTCGAAGAACGCTTTCAGCTCGTCCTCGTTCTCCGAGTAGATGCCGGCCGTCAGGCCGTATTCGGTGCGGTTCGCGAGATCGAGCGCCTGGTCGAGCGTCACCACATCGGCAACGACCGCGATCGGCACGAACAGCTCTTCGGAAAACAGCGGGTGACCCGACGGAAGCCCGTCGATGACGGTCGGCTCGACGAAATATCCGCGATCGAACGGCGGCTCCGTAATCCGTCTTCCGCCGACAAGAATCTTCCCGCCGTCCTTTTTCGCGCGCTCGATTGCGGACAGATAGGTTTTGACCGCGGCTTCGTTGATGACCGGTCCCATCCACACATCGCGCTCGAGCGGGTTGCCGATCTTGAGGCGTTTGGTTTTCTCGACCAGCAGCTGCACGAACGTGTCGCGCACGTCCTTCTGGATGTACACGCGCGAGCACGCGGAGCACTTCTGTCCCTGCGCGCCGAATGCCGAGCGCATCACGCCGTCGGTCGCCTTGTCGATGTCCGCGCTGCTCGTGATGATGGCGGGGTTCTTCCCGCCCATTTCGATGATCAACGGACGCGGCACCGCGCGCCCCCCGTTGTCTCGCATGAGCTTGAGACCGACTTCCTTCGAGCCGGTGAAGACGATGCCGTCGATGCCGTCGTTGTCGATGAGCTCCTGTCCGACGGTCGAGCCAGGCCCGGTGACGAAGTTGAACGCGCCCGGAGGCAGGCCGGCTTCGATCACCATCTCGGTGAGCTTTGCGCCGAGCAGGGGCGTGTCGCTCGCCGGCTTGAACACGACAGTGTTGCCGGCGGCGAGCGCACCGCCCGCGGGCCCCGCCGCGAGCGCGAGCGGGAAATTGAAGGGCGAGATGACGGCCCACACGCCGTACGGCCGCAGCACGCTGACGTTGTCTTCGCCGGGGCCGAGCGTGCCCATCTTCTGGACGAATCCGTTGTGCTGTTCGATCTGATCGCAGTAGTAGGCCATCAGATCGGCGCCTTCTTCGACGTCGCCGACGCACTCGAGCCGGTTCTTGCCGACTTCGTAGCCCATCAGCGCGGAGAGCTCGTAGCGGTGATGGCGAATCGCGTCGGCGATGCGGCGCACGGACGCCAGCCGGTCCTGCCACGAGAGCGCCGCCCATGCGGGATACGCCGCGCGTGCGGCGGCGATCGCCGACTTGACGTGCTCGCGGTTGCCTTTCTGGAACGTTCCGAGCGCGATGCTCGTGTCGATCGGGCTGCGGTCGTCGAACTGCGCGTCCGCTTTGACGTGCTTCCCGTTGATGTACAGAAGATGTTCGCGCCCGAACGTCTGCGGCGCATTCGCAATGGCGGCGTCCAGCTCGCGATGGAGCTCTTCGAGCGAGTCGCCCCCAAGCGTCGCGTAAGTAATCTTGGTAGCCATGGTGTACTCCGGACAGGGCTAAAGCCCTGTGCCACCGGTGTCTGACCTGTCCTCCAGCATCTGACCTGGGCCAACAGTGATCGGTGGCACAGCCCTTTAGGGCTGTCTAATTAGAGCTTACTGTTGCGGGGCGCTGGTACACGATCTTGCCGTCGAAGATGGTGACGGTCACGGCGGTCTCGCGGAGCGCCTCCGGACGCGATTCGAAGATGTCGTTCGAGAGAATCACGATGTCCGCGAGCATGCCGCGCGCGAGCGTGCCCTTGCGCTGCTCGTCGTAGGACGCATATGCGGCGTGACTCGTGTAGGCGTCGATGGCGTTGCGCAGCTCGCCGGGGCCCGCGACGGCGTCTTCGATGGCGTCGCGCGGATCGAGCGACGCCGCAGGCCAGTTGCTGCCGAACAGAATGCGCGCCTGTCCGTCGGCCAGCAGGCTTTCGTCGAGCCGATTGCGCCGCTCGCGAGCCGGCGATGGATTGGCCGCGGCTGCCTGTTCGAACGCGTTGACCGCGGCATGCACGTCGGCGCCGTTGACGGTCTGCACCATCACGTGCCAGTCGTGCTTGTCGAGCAGCGCGATGGCGCGCTCGATTTCTGGAGCATCGCACGGACACATCACCGTGACGCTCCCGAGCTTCAGCGCGGGATCGTCGGGGAACTCATCACGCAGTTTGTTCAGCTCGATGATCTCGGCTTCCGACACGGTCGGCGGCACGGCGATCGATGCGTACACGCGTACCGCAAGGCCGCCGTCCTTGCGAAGGTCGTCGAGCAGCTCGAGCTCTTCGCGGGTGGGGCTCACCGAGTGGACGCTGGTGATGCCCAGCCTGTTCGCCTCTTCGATGGCCGCGCGCAGCGACGCGAGCTTTTCGGCGCGCGTTGGTTCGGGCACCAGCCGCGACACGAGGTCCACGGCATCGTCCTTGAGGACGCCCGTCGGCTCGCCGGTGCGGCGATCCTTCACGACGATCCCCGACTCCGGATTTCGCGTCTTACGGGTGATGCCGGCAAGCTCGAGCGCTTTCGAGTTGGCCCACGCGACGCTGCCGTCTTCGCTCGTCACCAGCACCGGCCGGTCGTGCACGGCATCGTCGAGGATTTCCCGAGCCGGGGCGTTCGCCGCGGCCAGAAGGTTGTCGTCGCCGTTCCGGCCGAGCAGCCATGCGGTCGACGGCCTGTCTTCGGCATAGTGGCGGAGCTCGGTTCCGAGGTCGTCGGTCGTTCGAGCCGGAGACAGATTCAGGTGTTGGAGCGTCAGGGCGCCGCTCATGAGCTGCACGCGCGTGTCGTTCAACCCCGGCAGGACTGTCGCGCCGTGCGCGTCGAGCATCACGGTCTGCGCGCGGCGCAGGCGCTTGACCTCGCGATTCGATCCGACGCGGAGAATCTGATTGCCGCGGACCGCGACGGCTTCCTCCATGTCGGCGCCGCCGCCCGGATACACCTTGCCGTTGACGATGATGAGGTCGACGGGACCGCTCGCATCATCGCGCTGCGCCCCGACGATGAGGCCCGCGATGAACGTGGCGCCGACGATGACGGCAACAAGAATGGTCGTGAGGCGCGTCGCCATTTTCGAGGATATAGCGTAGCATCTAGGGCTGTTTTCAAGGGAGGGAAAGATGAGGGACAAGGTGCTGGTCACGACCGCGTGGGTGGCTGACCATCTGAAGGATCCGAAGGTGCGCATCGCCGAGGTCGACGTCGACACGGCGGCGTACGATCAAGGTCATGTGCCTGGCGCGGCGGGTTGGAACTGGACCACGCAGTTGTGCGACACGGTGGTGCGCGACGTCATTCCGAAGCACAAGCTCGAGGAGCTGCTTGGCTCGTCCGGCATCGCCAACGACAGCACGGTTGTCCTGTACGGCGATAACAACAACTGGTTCGCGGCCTGGGCGTTCTGGCAGCTGACGCTCTACGGCCACCAGGATGTTCGGATTATGGACGGCGGCCGCAAGAAGTGGCTGGCCGAGGGCCGAGAGCTCAGTACGGAAGCGTCGACATCTGCGAGGGCGACGTACAAAGCCAAAGAGCCAGACGACTCAATTCGCGCG
>CAYHHH010000023.1:36878-45640 GCA_964356125.1 uncultured Bifidobacteriaceae bacterium
ACGATCGACGCGTGGCCCATCCATATCGTCACGTACCGCGTCGGTGACACGTACTACTGCACGATCGACAACGTCGACCCCGGCGCGCGGTTCGCGCGCGCCGAGGGTGCGACGCGCGAAGACGCCGAAGGCGTGGCGCTCGAGAAGGCGAAGAAGTACCTCGGCCAGACGCGCCGCTTTCCGACGTGATCTCCACTCCCGCGTCGATTTCCGAGGTCACGCTCGATGTCGTCGACGCGCTCCGGCATGTGAGCCTCGGCGCGCACGAGCGCCGGCGTGCCGGTCAGTCGCAGCTGCTCGCGCAGAAAGTGGACGAGCAGCAGGCGCGGTTCGACGGTGGCTTTCCGCACCTTGCCAAGGCGGCAGCCTAACTCACAAGGTGCGAGCGGCGAAATTCTTCAAGCGCACCGCGCCGCTCGGACGGGTCGATGAGCGGGAAGGTGGTCAGCACGTGCGAGAACTCGTCTTCCGTCAGGCCGTAGCAGCGCGCGGCGAGCGCCTGAAGCCGCGCGTGGGCGCGATCGTCGTGACCTCTCATCAGCTCCCGAGCCAGGTCCGCGATCTCGTCGAACAACGGCGAGTCGTAGCGCGGCCTGGGCACCCGCAGCGCCTCGACCGTCGCCGATCCCAGATGCGTCGTCATCACCTGCCGCACGAGATAGTTCGCCGCATAGCTGTTCAACATCGCGCAGAGGAAGGCCTGGTTGTCGTTCGACAGCCTGGTTTTCAGGCAGAACAGCGAATGCGTTGTCACGACTCCCGGTGGAAGTACGGCGGCGATCAGGGAGAGGCGATTGGTGGAGCTCGCGACATCGCGATAGGCCAGGCGTGCGCGTGAGAACGTGGCGGCGGCGTCGAGCAGGCGGCTCGCGCTGCGTTCGGAGATTCGCAGCGTCGAGCGATCGGCGTGCGCGCGAAACGGCTCGATGTGCTTGCCTTCGAGCACCGGCATCCCTGCGCCTGCCGCGCCGAAGCCTTTGG
The DNA here is from genome assembly GCA_964356125.1 of uncultured Bifidobacteriaceae bacterium. GTDB lineage: Bacteria > Acidobacteriota > Vicinamibacteria > Vicinamibacterales > JAMQPK01 > JAMQPK01. Next base: position 37,860 of record CAYHHH010000023.1, read on the forward strand.
CGAAGGCTGGGCCGCTGTGAAAATGGCGCCGGTCGTCTGTCGCGTTCAGTTCGCGGCCGAACCGCACGCCCCACCCGTCGGCCGCGCCCAGCCGCGGGATGCTGTGCACGACGCGCTCGAGGATGCGCATGTCGACCACACCGCGCAGCTCCGGAATCGTGACGGCGTTCCCGCTGAGCGCTTCGAGAAACGAGGGCGTCAGCGAGATCGGATGCGAGCGGATCGGGCGGTCGCCGCTGTCGGGAATCGTCTCGAGCTCTGCCGCCTCGTCTATGCCGAAGCGGCAGGCGATATGGCGTGTCGCTTCGCCGGCGGTTGTCGTGCAGACGAGAAATCGGACGCTGCGGTGAATGGGAAATATCGCGCGCCGGTTGTCGAAGCCGGTAATGGTGTCGATGCTCGTGCGGCCCAACAGCGCGCGCCGTAAAGGCGCGGAGGTGTGATCGGTTGCGAGGCCGGCCGGCAGGACGAGGCCGATCCGGCCTCCGCGCTTCGTCAAGGCGAGCGCGCGCTCGGCAAACATCTGGTAGCGGTTCATGTGACCGGCGCCCTGATGACGGTAGACGCCGGAGCGTCGAAAGAACGTCTTCTCGGCGCCGCCTGCGCGCAGCATGTCCCATGGAGGGTTTCCCAGCACCGCGTCGAAGCCGCCGCCCGCGAGAGGGTGTCCCGCCTCGTCGAAGTACGCCTCCGGAAATTCGAGCATCCAGTGGAAGAAGTGATGCGACGCCGTGATGCGATCCGCGTCCCGAAGAAGTGCCGCCGACGTCTTGTCCGGCAATCCGCAGCGGCCCGTCATCAATTTGTCTGCCAGCGACGCGAAAACGGCCGGTTCCGGCGCCGTGTGGGGATCCGGCCACATCCAGCAGGCGCACCAGAGATCGGCGACGGATTTCCATCGCTCGTCTTTGCGCAGCCGCTCGAGGCGGCGTTCCTTCTCCCTCACGACATCCGCCGTGTCGTCGCGCGTCTCGGCGAGCCACCGGCGCTCGGCGACAGCACGAGCGAGCGACGGCTCGAGCTCGAATTCGGAAAACAGCGGCGTGCCCGCTCGATTCGGCCGCGGCGATTGCAAGCCGGGCGGTTGTCGTGCGATGTCGACCGGCGACGCGCCGATGAGGCTGTTGCCGCAGACCAGGCGGTGATCGAGAAACGTCAGCGGCTTGTTGGCCGAAAGCGTCGCAAGCCACAGCGACAGCCGCGCGAGCTGTACCGCCGTCGGATTCAGATCGACGCCGAACAGACAACGCTGCGCGACGAGCCGCCTGAACGCCGCACGATCTGTCTCGTCGATATCGGATGCTCCGGCTGAGCCGTCGCGAACGAGCGCCCGCTCGTACGCGCGTGCGAGATACCGGCACGCCGACACGAGAAAAGCGGCACTGCCCATCGCCGGATCCACGACCTTGAGCTGAAGAATCCGCTCGGCCGCAGCAGCGTCGACGAGCGGATGCAGCGTGCGCCGGACGACGTAATCGGTCAGCGTCTGCGGCGTGTAGAACGAGCCCGTCGACTTGCGCACCTGCCCGCCCCGCCGTAGCAGAATTCGGTCCTTGCCTGATTCTGCGAAGGCGGGCTCGTAGTCGAGCACGCTTTCGTACACCGCGCCCAACTGCTCGACGCCGAGATCCCGATAGTCGATGCGCGCACGCTTCGCGGGCTGTACGTAGCGCCGACCTTTAGGTCGGCTAGGTCGGCCCGATGTGGCCGTAGACAACGCGAGCAGCGCCTGCCGCGCGACCTCGTCATCGATGGCGCACGATTCGGCGATGGGGGAGCGCGCCGGCGAGAACAACCGGCCGTTGAACGCCGGCACCACGAGACTGCCCGCGCGGCAGCCTTTGTGCGCCAGCCGCGCGATCGCCTGCAGCGCCTCCCACAGGCCCCGCGCGCTGCCGGGGCGCTCCGCGCGTTCGCGCAGCGACTCGACTGTGTAGCTGTCGCGATAAATCGGATGCCAGTTGGGTACGAGGCTGCGCGACTCGGCAAACATCAGAAAGAGCACGCGGTACACGATCGTGAGCGACTCGTCGAACAGCTGCGACAGTTCGTGGGTACCGTCTTTGTTGAGGGCGCCAAGGAGATGCTGAACCGACTCGATGACGCCGACGCGCAGCGATCGGCTGACGGCCTGCCCGTGCCGTGCGGAAGATCGGATGATGTCCAGAACGAGAGGAGACGCCTCGGGGCCGCTCCGAAAAACAGACGCCCGCATGACGCCCCAGAACACGGCGAATGTCGCCTGATGATCGGCGGTCCGTTGAAGATCGAATTGAAGATGCGCGCGCGAATAGGTTCGCTGCGTGTCGACGAGCCGCAGCTGGCGGCCGTTCGTGCAGAGCACCCACGCCGTATCGAGGCCGATCCCCCGCCGCGTCGCATCGCGCCACAGATTGTCGAGGGAAAGATTCCACGTCGCCGCAACGAGCGCAACACCACCGCTCGAGACGAGCGGAGCGTGGCGGACCTGGCCCTCGCCGATTGGAGGTCCGGCGGTGAATCCGAGGAGCTCGACGAGTGGCGCGGCAGCCAGATCCCAGATGGATCGAATGCTCGACGCCGGCCCGAGCTGGGATGCCTGCGTGTGCCACCAACGGACGAACGACCGCTCCGCGGCCGCACGCGAGCCTTCGCCGAGCCGGCTCGAGAATTCCTCCAGCAGAATTCTTTCGGCGTAGTAGTGCGAGACGAGCGAGCCGCTCAGGCCTGGGAGCATCGGATGAGGAGCATGACGAGCTCAGGATCGTTCGCGAGACGAACGCGCGAGTCAGCCTCCAGCAGAGTCGCGCGCGCCTCGCTTTCATGGAGGAGGGCATCGCGGCGTTCCTCTCCCGTCCATTTCTGTTTCAACGCCCGAGCGTCGAAGAGACCGGCCTGTACCAGGTCTGGTCCGCGGGCGGCAACACCCTCGGCAATCCCGTGTTCTCGCGAAGCCGCCGTCGCTGCGGCTGGAGCGGACTGGGACGCAATCGCGCGCGCGCGCGCGTTTCCATGTGCGCAGGCGTGGCGGAGCAGCTCGGATCCGAAGTCGCGTATCAGCGATTCAGCCAGCGCGCGCACCTCTTTGCGATCGAGGCGTCGTCTCGGCGGGGTGATAGGGAGACGAACCGGCACCAGATCGTCTTCGAGCACTCGACCCGCGCGCGTGACGAGTCGAATGCGGAAGAACGCGACGAGCGACGCACCAGGAGCTCTGACGACGGTGACCGGCACAGCCCATTCAGGTAGATGCGACTGGACGCGTCTGACGCGCCGTGTATCGCCAAGGCGCTGCGCTTCGGCGCGAGCTGCGGCGCCGAGATCCATGGAGCGGGTGTACGTCTCGGCCGGAACAGATCGCTGCGGCGGTTCCGCATGGTCGATGACGCAGGCGGCGATGTCGATCTCGCTCATCCGTATCCGATCGATGCGCCGCAGCAGGCTCGCCAGCACCGTGCGTTCCGCCGTGCCCTCGGCGAACAGGTTGATCGCATGCACGGTGCGGGTCTGCCCGATGCGATCGACACGCCCGACGCGCTGCTCGAGGCGTATCGGGTTCCACGGCAACTCCAGATTGACGACGAGCCGGCACGTGCCGTGAAGGTTCAACCCTTCCGACCCGGCATCGGTGGCGATCAGCACATCCGCCGCGCCTTCGGTAAATGCGCGCACCGATTCCTTTCGCTCGTGCGAGGTCTGACCGCCATGAAGCGTGGTGATGCGGCGAAGGCTGCCGATCTCGTCGCGGATGGCGTCGAGCGTGTCGCGATATTCCGTGAAGATGATGAGCGGCTCGCGCACACGCCGGACAATGCGCCGGAGCACGCGCATCTTGGGGTCGCCGCTCTGCGCGCACCGCGTCGCGTCGAGCACGCGCTGCAATACCGCTCGCTCCTCATCCGGCCGCTCGAACGCAGGCACAACCGGCATCAATGCCTCGTCCGACAGGTCGTCTTCGACGACGAGTGGCAGAGGCGTCTGGGCCGGTGCGTCGATCTCGCCGGCCTGCCCTGAGCCATGCCGAAGGGCCTGCCCGGCCATTCGCCGCTCGAGCGATGCGGCGAGCGATCGCGCGCTCGAAAATGCGCGTTTGCCGAGAACCATCGCGACGAGCTGCAGATCGCGCGCGCCAGACGCGCGCGCGATCTGCCAGAGCTGTGCGAGGTAGTCGGCCAGGAGCCGGTGCATCTCGGCGCCCTCGCGCGTCAGTCTCACCGGCAGAAGATGTGCGCGCCGCGATCGCGGCAGCCCCGCCTGCTCGCGCGTCCGGCGGAAGAGCAGCATTGGCGCGGTGTCGAGCGCGCCGATTGCGCACAGCGCGCGATACGCGCGATCGTCGCCCGCATGGGGAGTCGCGGTGAGCAGCACGACATGTCGCGCCCGTGCCGCAAGCGCGTCGATCGCCTCGTAGCGCATCGACGCGACCGTCGCCTGGTGCGCCTCGTCGACGATCAACAGGTCCCACACCTGCGTGGACAGCGCGCGCATCACTTCGGGCTGCTTGAGGAAATCGATCGATGTCATCACGACGGGCTCGACCGTCCACGGATTCACATCGAACGGCAGCGCATCGGCCAGCGCGGCGAGCGACGCGGCGTCCATCACGGCCGCGCGAATCTCGAACCGGCGCCAGAGCTCCTCGGTCCACTGCTGCCGAAGCCCCGCGGGCGTGACGATGAGCGCGTGCTCGCACCAGCCGAGCTGCTGCAGCTCCGCGAGCATCAGGCCGGCTTGAATGGTCTTGCCGAGCCCGACTTCGTCGGCCAGCAGAAATCGCGATGCGGCCCCGCGCGCGACCGCGAGCGCGGGCTCGAGCTGAAAGGGAAGGAGGTCTATCCCGGCGCGCAGCGGAGCCCGCAGCTCGCCGAACGCGCGCCGTTCGGCTCGCAGCGCATGCAGGTGATGCATCCAACGCCGCGGCGTGGTCGCGCGGATTCCCGGAGTGCGGCGGATTAGGACGAGGCGGTCGAACGGGGCGAGCAGGCGGCAGCGCCGCAGCGGCCCCTGGTCGTCCGTCGTGACGAGGTGGAGGAGCGTCGCGTCGGTGAACGCGGTCGTCTCCTGCACGACCCATCGTTCGCCACGCACCATGACCCGGTCGCCGGCCGCAAAAGCCATGCATGCGTCATGGCAATGCACATACCATGGAAAAATTACCCGGTTTCGGCGGACCTACGCTTTCAGGATGGCAATAGTTGCGCCCAGATGCGACGCGGCGTCGTCGAAAAATTGCAACACCAGGGGATGCCGATCGAGGGTCTCCTGGACGATGCCGCGCTGGACGCCCATGCCCCGGCCATGGATAAGCCGCACGTCGCGCAGGCCGGCGGCGTGGGCTTCATTCAGATACTCTTCGACGACAGAGGGGATATCGCGCGGGGCGAAGGCGTGCAGATCGAGGACACCCTCGATGGGGATCCTCAGGGGCCTGCCCTGAGCGGAGTCGAAGGGGTCTCGATCTTGCACCGTCAGCCTGTGGCGGGCTTCTCGTAGCGCACGGTGACGTCGGTCTTGATGCCGCCGCGCACGGAAAAGTCGCCGACGACCGTCATGCGCCGCGGCTGACAGGCGGCGACAAGATCGTCCAGAATTTGATTCGTGACGTTTTCGTAGAAAATGCCCTTGTTGCGGAACTCAACAAGGTAGTATTTGAGGGTCTTCAGTTCGATGCACAGCCGATCGGGCACGTAGGTGATGCGAATCTCGCCGAAATCGGGCAGCCCGGTTTTCGGACACACGGATGTGAACTCGGGGCAGCGGATGGCGATTTCGTAGTCGCGATTCGGTTGCGGATTGGGAAACGTTTCGAGGGTCGCGCTTGACATGATCCAAAAATTCTAGCAGGATACGGCGTTTTTTTGATTCGAATCCGCGAGTGCCGACGCGCGCACAGGTACTTCGCGGCCTTATGACGCGCGCTAAGTCTGGGGGACGCCGATGGCGGACGCGCGCAGAATGGGCAAGTCGGAACTCTTCTCACACTTCGCCGAGCGGTTCGAAGTGAAGCGAACCCAGGCTCGTGAGTTTTTCGACGAGCTGACAGCGCTGGCCGAGAAGGAACTGAAGCGGTCGGGCGAATTTGTGCTGCCCGGAATGGTGAAGCTCGTGAAGCAGCATCGCAAAGCCCGGATGGGACGCAATCCCGCCACAGGCGAGGCGATCAAAATCCCGGCGAAGACCGTCGTCAAGGCCAGGATTGCCAAGCAGTTGAAAGACGCGGTTCTGCCGCGTAAATAGCGGGCGCCAGTACCCCAACGCACGCCACCCCAACGCGACCTACGCGTTGGGGGCCCCGGTGCTGCCGCGTTGGGGCCCCCCGCCTGGCCGGCTACGCGGCGTTCCGCGCGAGCAGGCGGCTGTGGAGCGTCGCGGGCATCAGCCGCGCCACACGGCACTCCAGGGCACCCAGCGAGCTGCCATCCACAATGATGCGATCGCCGGGACCGAGCATCGTCTCGGAGCTATACCTGTGCGTTCCACGCTCGGTTGTGACCTCGAAATAATCCACCGTGTAAGCCCGGCCCTCAATCTCAATCACTTCGGTCTTGATGAGCCTTCTCGAAAGCATAATTACCTCCTTGCTAACCGGCCGCGGCCGCGACGGCGACGGGACGCTGCGCGACGGGGAAGCGCATCGTGAACGTCGTGCCTTTGCCGAGGTCGCTCGTGACCGAGATGGTGCCGCCCAGTTGCTCGACGATGCGCTTGGTGATGGCCAGGCCGAGGCCGAGGCCGCGCTTTTTGGTGGTGACGAAGTCGTCGAAGATCGCGCCGAGGCGCTCGGCCGGAATGCCCGAGCCGGTGTCGGAGACGCGCACCTCGACCTTGTCGCGATCCCTGACGGTCGCGATGGTGACGCGGCCGCCCGCCTGTGTGGCCTGAATGGCGTTCGTGATGAGGTTGCGGTACACGCGGCCGAGCGCGAACACGTCTCCTTCGATGATGACCGGCTCCGGCGAGAACCTCGACTCGATGGAGATGCCCGATTCGTCCGCGAAGCCGCGCATCGACTCGACGATGTCGGCGACCGAGCGGTTGACGTCGAGGGGGAAGCGCTCGACCGGCGCGGGGCGCGCCACATTGCGCAGGTCGTCGAGCACGCGCTTGAGCGTTTCCATCTCGCGATCGATCGTGCGCGTGAACGTCTGGCGGTACTCGGGATCGTCGAAGACGCGCACGATCAGCTTGCAGCTGTTGCCGATGTTCTGCACCGGGTGGGAGAGATCGTGCACCAGGCCGGCGGCCATGCGGCCGAACATCGCCTGGCGCTCTTTCTTTCGCACGTCCTCGGTCAGCGCGACGAGTTTGTCGGCCATGCTGTTGAAGGCATCGCCCAGCTCCTGAAACTCGTCGCGCGAGGTAATCGTGACGCGCTCGTCGAGCCGCCCTTCCGCGACGGCGTGGGTGCCGCGCATGAGGGCGAAGATCGGCTGGATGAACGATCGGCCGAAGAAGTAGCCGACGCTCACCGTGACCAGCAGCGCGAGGCCGATGATGTACATCAACTGCCGCGTGAGCACGTCGGCGACGGCATAGGCCTCGCTGCGCGGCTGCTCGACCATCACGGTCCAGCCGAGCGGTTCGAGCGGCGCCGCGACGCCGAGCATGTGCCTGCCCGCTTCGTTGGCGTACTCGAGAGACGCCGTCGCCGCGTTTCGCTGGCCCCGGATGAGTTGGATGAGCGGCTGCGTCGCGAGATTGTCGCCGCGTGCGACCCGCGACTTCTCGTTCGAGTTGCCGTGGGCGATCAACTGGCCGTCGGCGGCGACGACAAGCGCGAATCCCTGGTCGCCGACGCGAAT
>CAYHHH010000024.1:0-1857 GCA_964356125.1 uncultured Bifidobacteriaceae bacterium
ATTTCGTTGACCAGCCCGATGTTCACCGCGCGGAAGGTGTTCTCGAGCAGCTTCACCATCTCCGCCACGCGGGTGTTGGCAACCTTGATCACTTTCTCGACCACCTGCTCGTATAACGCCGCGGCCAAATCGGTGCTCATCTGATCGATCCCGCCGACAACCTTTGGAATATTTTTCGTCGTGTAGGTCTGGTTGCCCGGATCCACACGCTCAGGAGAGAACGCGAGATAGAAATCACGCCCCACCTTCAATCCGCCGGCTTCGAGCGCCGGCTGCGCCACCTCTTCCGTCGTGCCAGGGTAGGTGGTCGACTCGAGAATGACGAGCTGCCCTTTGCGCAGCACGGCCGCGGTCGCTTCGATCGCCTTGACCACGTAGGACAGATCCGGGTCGCGCGTCTTGCGAAGCGGCGTGGGCACGCAGATGTCGATGATGTCCACTTCGGCGAGCTGGCGCTGATCGGTCGTCGCGCGGAAGGTCCCGGCTTTCACGACGGCGGCGAGCTCGTCCGATGGGACGTCGGGGATGTAGCTCTTCCCCGCGGTCAGGCTATCGACCTTCGATTGATCGACGTCGTAGCCGACGACGTGCAGGCCCGCCTTCGCGAACTCGACAGCGAGCGGCAGGCCGACATAGCCAAGCCCGATGATGCCGACGCGCGCTTCCCTGCTCCTGATTCGCTGCAACAAATCCATTCGTACACTCTCTACTGAAAGAAATTACGGATCGATTCGACGACCCACGACTGCTGGGCTTCGGTCAGCTCTCCGTAAATCGGAAGCGCCAGCGCTTCATTCGCGGCGGTCTCGGCAACGGGGAACGACCCCGTCCGGTATCCCAGCTCGCGAAAACATGGCTGCAAGTGCAGCGGAATCGGGTAATACACTTCGGTGCCGATACCGCTCGACTGCAGATGCGCGCGAAGGCGATCGCGCTCGGGCACGCGGATGACGAACTGATTGTGGATGTGCGTGCTCTCGACCGCGCGCGCCGGCAGCGTGACCGTGCCTCCGAGGCCGGCCTTGTCGAACAGCGCTTCGTACCGCTCGGCGTTCCGCCGCCGGGCCGCGGTCCAGCCATCGAGATGCGGCAGCTTCACGCGCAGTATCGCGGCCTGCAGCGCATCCAGCCGGAAATTCGCGCCGACCACGTCGTGATGGTATTTCACCTCACCGCCATGCTGTCGGATGGCGCGCAGCCTGCGCGCGATCGTGCCGTCGGTGGTGGTGACCAGACCGGCATCGCCGAACGCGCCGAGATTCTTCGTGGGAAAGAACGAGAAGCAGCCGATCGCGCCGATGCCGCCGGCCGGTCTGCCTCGATAGCAGGCGCCGATCGCCTGAGCGGCGTCCTCGACGATCGGCACGCCTGCGCGCTCGGCCGCATCGACAATCGGCTCCATGTCGGCGCACTGCCCGAACAGGTGCACGGGCATAATCGCCTTCGTCTTCGACGTGATCGCCGACGCAACCGCACCCGGGTCGATGTTGAACGTGGCACGATCGATGTCGACAAACACAGGGCGCGCGCCAACTCTGGCGATCGAACCGGCGGTCGCGAAGAATGAAAAGGGGGTCGTGACCACTTCGTCGCCGGGGCCGATACCCAACGCCATCAGCGCCGCGAGGAGTGCATCGGTGCCAGATGACACGCCGATCGCGTGCGGAATGCGGAGATACACTTCCAGTTCGCGCTCGAGGCCTTCGACCTCTGACCCGAGGATGAAATACTGCGTGTCGCAGACGCGCGTCATCGCCGCAAGCACGTCGCCGCGCAACGGGGCGAATTGCGCTTTGAGGTCAAGCAGCGGAACTTTCTGGGCAGACATAAACACTGAATAGTATCGTATCTAGTCGC
>CAYHHH010000024.1:1957-44367 GCA_964356125.1 uncultured Bifidobacteriaceae bacterium
CGCTTCGCGACCTCTGAAACCCATGAATGAAATTGACATCGCCGTGATTGGCGGAGGGGTCGTCGGACTCTCGTGCGCGCTGACGCTGGCGGAATCGGGCGCGAGCGTGTGCGTCGTCGAGCGCGAGTCGCGGCCCGGACGCGGTATGAGCACGCACAACAGCGGCGTCATTCACGCCGGCATCTACTATCCGCCCGGGTCGCTCAAAGCCAGGCTCTGCCTCGACGGGCGTGAGCGTCTGTATGAGTTCTGCGAGCGGCATTCCGTCGCGCATCAGCGGTGCGGGAAGCTGCTGGTCGCCGGACACGACAGCGACATTCCCGAGCTCGAGGCGTTGCGCGCGCGCGGTGTATCGAATGGAGCCACCTCGCTCGAAATGGTCGACGCCGGATTCGTCCGCCGCAAGGAACCACACGTGCGCGCCGTCGCGGCCGTCTGGTCTCCCGACACCGGCATCGTCGAGGCTGAAGCGCTGGTCGGTGTGCTGACCCGGCTGTGCCGTGACAAGGACGTCGCGATGCTCGTGGGCACCTCGGTCGTCGACGCGGTCGCGTCGAGCGGCGGCATCGAGCTCGTCACGCCGCACGAGCGTTTTCTCGCGCGCACCGTCATCAACGCCGCGGGCCTGTACGCGGATGACGTCTCGGCGATGCTCGGCGGGAGGCGCTTCCGCATCAAGCCCTGCCGCGGCGAGTACGCCGAGCTCGCGCCATCGAAACGCGGATTGGTCAACGGCCTCGTGTACCCGCTCCCGCATGCCGACGGCTCCGGGCTCGGCGTGCATCTCACGCGTACCACTTGGGGCAGCGTGCTGATCGGGCCGACCGCGAAATTTCAGGAGTCGAAGGACGACTACGAAGGAGACCGCTTGCCGCTGGAGGCGTTCCTCGAGCCGACGCGAGCGCTATTGCCGGACATCACGCTGGCCGATCTGCAGCCCGGCGGCACAGGCATCCGCGCGAAACTGCACGGGCCCACGGACACGTTCGCGGATTTTCTGATCGAGCGGGATTCGCAGAACCCGAATGTGATTCAGGTCGCGGGAATCGAATCGCCCGGGCTGACTTCGTGTCTCGCCATCGGCAAGCTCGTCGCCAATCTGTACGCTCATTCGTGACCGACAAAACGCTCACAGAAGGTCAGAAGGTCAGAAGAATTCATTCTGAAGAACTTGAGAAGCCAGCCTTTTGCTCTTCTGATCTTTTGACCTTCTGATCTTCTGTTAAAGATCAGTCTGTGAGCTTGTCGAGCCCTATCAGCAGCACTACCGTTTACTCTTGAACGAGTTTCTCGATCACACCGTCCCAGGTGATGAGCCTCGCCCGCTCGTAGCCGGCATCGCCGAGCCGCGCGGCCAGGCCTTTATCCGCCGCAAGACGGTTGATGGCCGCAGCCACAGCCTCGTCGGTCGGCTGACAGATAAAACCGCTCGTCCCATCCTCCACGAACTCGAGCGGGCCGCCGGCGTCCGTGGTCGTAATCAGCGGCTTGTGCGAGAGAAACGATTCCAGCGTGACGTAGCCGTAGTCCTCGTCGAAGGGGCTGTACACGACCGCCAGGGCGCCTTTATACAGATCGATGAGCCCCTGCTCGTCGACCGATCCGGCAAAGGTGACGCGATCGGCGACGCCCAGTGATGCCGCCAGCGCTTCGGTGCGCGCGCGCTGAGTGCCGTCGCCGACCACAATCAGACGTATTGGACGATCGACGTGCAGCATGGCGCGGACAGCCAGATCCGGACGCTTGATCGACTCGAGCCGGCCCACAAACAGCACATGGTCACCATACGGCCCCGGACCGAGACGGTCTGCGAATGGCGGAGGATGATAGAGCGCTTCGGCCGTCAGGCCGTTGTACTTGGCCAGCCGATTCGCGGTGTTCTGCGCGTTCGCATACAGCCGCCGGCATTCGCCGAGCATTTTCGTGTCCAGATCGATCAGCGTCTGCCTCAGACCGACGTCCTCATCGCTGTGCGAGAAGTCGCTGTACTCGGTGCCGCACAACTCGTAGGCGGCGCGGTACTGATGAATGAGCCACGCGACCTTGTTCGGATGGCGGACGAAATACGACGGGAACTTGGTGCCGATGACGAGATCGATCGGTTCGCCGTTGGACTCGCTCAGATCGATCAGGCGCCAGGCGGATGCATGCGCCAGGATTTCCCGCTTCGGATACCACTTGAACGGAATGCTGACGATCTCCGTCTGATATCCATGCGCGCGCAGCTGCTGATGCAATGCGCGAACGTGGTACTCGGCGCCACCGTGCACGAACGGAACCTGGACCTCGCAAACGACGACGCGTCGAATACCCATCGGTACGAGGGCATTCTATATCGCCCATTCTCCAATAGACTATGCCCGTGTCTTCCAGGGGTGAGCGTGCTTCGTGCGGCGAACGGGATGCCGGACCCATCATGCGATCGCGATGGATGTGGATCGTGGCCATTGCTGCCGGCCTGGCGGCCATCGTGACTGCGCTGCCGCCGCTCGTCGAACGATTCTCGCCGCCGGCCGGCCTGAACCGTTCGGTGTTCACGCAGGTGGAATTCGGCGGCGTGCCGGTCGAGGCGCGGACGGGCGAGATCAATCTGAGATTTCTCGACGATCAGCCGGCGCTGCCCCGCCAGAATTTCAGCGCACGCTGGCGCGGATTCTTCCACCTTTCACAGCCGCAGACGGTCGAGTTCTTCGCCGGCGGCAACGACGAGGTCGAGCTGCGTGTCGATGGCGACACGCTTCTCACGCGGAACATCCGCGAGGGGTTGCGGACCATCGGCCGCCGAGTCCCGCTCGAGGCGGGCGCCCACGAGATCGCCATCGATTTTCAGCAGTTCGGCGGCAGCATGGCCCTCAACATCCAGCGCGCGCTCGAGGGGCAGCCGCCCGCGCCGTTTTCTCCGAATGAGCTCTTCGCACGGCGCGTGGAGTCGCGGCACATCTCCCTGCTGAACGCCGCGCGCGTGATACGGCGGATCGCTCCGTACGTCTTGGTCGGGTTCGTCGCTTTGCTCATCGTCGCCGGTGCAGTCGCGAACTTTCACACGTGGCGTAGAACCGGCGCGCCGCGCAGTGCGCGCGAGTACGCGCGGCGTCTCTGGCTCTTCGCGGCGCCGGCGTTCCTGATACCGGCCGTCGTCTTTGTGCTGGGGCCGCACACAATCTACGCGAACAACTCGGCCGAGTTTGCCGTCGGGTTCAGTGAGCTGGTTCCGCGGCTGCTGCGAACCGCGACCATCCACTGGATCATTCTGATGGGCGTGGGCGCCATTGTCTCGTTGGTGTCCGAACGGTCGTCGCGCATGTACGCCTCGGCGCTGTTCGCGCTCGGCGTGCTGTTCTGGGGCCAGGGCAACGTGTGGAATGCGGACTACGGCGTGCTGGCGGGGCAGGCTCTCGATTTGAGCGCGCACGCGTCGCGCGCGCAGTATGAGCTGGCGGCGTGGGCGATCGTGCTGCTGCTCGCACTCGTCTTCTTTCGACCGATCAGCCGTATCGCCGCGTTCGCGTCGCTGGCGTTCCTGGGCGTGCAGGCCACCGCTGGCGTGTTCGCCGACACGCAGTCCGCCACGGCCGGGCGCGTGCGCTGGACCGAGCCGCCAGCCGCCATTTATCAGTTCTCGTCAGCGCAGAACGTCATCCACATCGTGCTCGACGAGTTTCAGTCCGACGTGTTCAACGACATCTTCACCGAGGATCGCGCGACGCTCGATCGCCAGTTCACCGGCTTTCACTACTTCGTCGATCACGCAGGCGCATTCCCCACGACATCGTTCAGCATGCCGGCGATGCTGACCGGCCAGGAGTATCGGAATCAAAAACCGGCGCCCGACTTCGTGCGGGACGCGTTCAAGCAGTCGTCGATTTTCGAGAAGGTGGCGCGCGCCGGGTACGACATTGACGCGACCACGATCGTTCCCGTCGACTCGCTCGACCAATGGTTAGGTCCAGAGGCGACGCCGAACTGGCCGGGCGCCCGGTTCCGGATCCGCATCCCGTACGTCAGCCGCGAGGACTACCGTGAAGTCTCTGCCCGGCAACTGCTCGAGCTGTCGCTCTTCCGCCACGTACCGCACGACACGAAGGCATTCAGCATCGAACAGCCGGACACGTTCTACCGCGCTATCTGGATGGATCGCACGGAATCACCCGCCCAATTGAGACGGTACGAAGCGAGCAACTCGGCGGCGTTCCTCGAGCAGTACGTCAGCCTGATGACCGTCGGCCGCGCTCGGCCCGTCTATAAACTGCTGCACGTCGGCGTTCCGCATCGACCCGTCGTGGTCGATCGCGACTGCCGCTTCATCGGCATGACGGACATGTCGCGGCAGTCCTACACCGAGCAATCGCGCTGCGCCGTCAGACTCGTCGTATCACTGCTCGATCGCGCGCGCGCGATCGGCATCTACGACAGCAGCCTCATCATCGTGTCGTCGGATCATGGCACCGACCTTCTGCCTGCCGGTTTCGCGGGCCGGAGTGAAAGCCTGTCTCTCGTTCCCGGTCCCTCGACCGTGCGGTTGCCGGCGATCGCCTCGACGGCGAAGGCAGTGATGCTGATCAAACCGCCGAAGGCCACAGGACCGATCGCGGTGTCGAATGCGCCGACGTCTCACGTCGATCTGCCGTCGACGATTCTGGATATTCTGGGAATGCCGGGCGCCTCGGCCGATGCCGTGATGACCCGGCGCGACCCGGCGCAGCCCCGCACGCGGGTGTTCGGGATGTACAACCCTCACGTGCGTTTTCCGCCGATGTACCTCGATCGCGTCGACGAGCTGACCATCGACGGTTCCGTGCTCGACGCGTCGGCGTGGAACGTGCGGCAGTTGCATTGGCGGCCCGATCTGCGTCTCGATGCACGGGATCTCGATGCGGGATCGCGCGCCGGCAATTTGTATCTTGGGCCCGGGTGGTCGCTCGAGCGCCGTGAGCGGATTGACGACGCAGAGATGACGTTTGTTCAAGCGCTCACGAATCGCACCATCATCTCCGCGTCACTACCGAACAGAGCCGTGCAGCTTGTGCTGCGGGCGGCATCGCCGGGAGAAACGGGACTGCGTTCGGTGCGCGCCGAGGTCGACGGCCGACCGGCCGGGCAGGCGGGACTCACCGGCGCGAGCGGCTACCGCCACATCACGATTGCGATTCCTGAGGATCCGTCGCGCCCGCCTGTCAGCACGATTACCCTCCACTTTGACAGCGGCGGCCGTGAGGAGTTCGTCTTCAAGCTCGACCGACTCACGATCCGCTAGACCGAGGCCCCAGGTAGTAGTATGTGCGGGTCGCAACAGACTCGACCCCCGTATGCTTGTCACCACCAGCGCGCTGTGGCGCGCGTTCACCCGCACGCTCATCACGTTGTTCACCGCCGGCGTCCTCTATCTCGTTCAAACGGTGTTCTGGAACAACGCCGTCTCTCTCTGGATGACCGCGCTGCTTTGTGCGGTAGCCGGGTTGTCGTTCTTCAGACCGCAGTACAGCCTCGTGGCGCTCGTGGCGCTCGCGCCGCTCGGCCAGGCTGTCGCGCACGTCACCGGGTCGCAGATCCGAGCCGCCGAAGCGCTGGTGCTCGCGTTTCTGGCCGGCGTGCTGCTGCGGGGATGGGCGCTTCACCGATTCCGCTCAGTACCGTCCGACCTTCTGCATCTGGCCGCGATCGCCTTCAGCGTGGTTGTCGCCGCGTCCTGTGTAGAGCAGGTATGGCTCCTGCAGTTCCAGCGCGATTTCCCCACGAATTTTCTCCGGATCCTCGCGGAAGGCGTCCGCACCTATCTGACGTCGTACGGCCCGTACACGATGGCGTTTCACGCCATGCTGTTCTTCGAAGGCGTGGCGCTGCTCCTCTACACCCGCGCGCAATCCCGAACGACGCCGTCGTTGGCGCCGAACGTCATCACGGGGCTCGTCATCGGGGCCGTCGGAGCGGCGCTGATCAATTTCACCTTCGCGGCATCGAGATGGACGGAGACCGGCATGACCGCCGCGACGTTCGTCGATCTGCTGACGCACGGACGGTGGAGCGCACACATCGCGGACGCCAACGCCGCGGGCTCGTACTTCGCGATGGCTGCCAGCGTCGCGGTCGGCGGCGGGATCGCGGCGAGTCGATGGCGCGCCGTGTGGATGGCGGCAGGGCTTGCGCTGGCGCTCGCGCTGTGGCTCACCGCCTCGCGCGCGGCGTTCGCCGGCGTGGCAGTCGTTGCGGCGTTCTGCTTTGTACGCGTGTTCGTCCGTCGATCGAACGTGCGGCGGAGCCTCTCGCTCGCGGCCATCGCCGTCGTCGTCTCAATCGTATCGGTGCCGTACCTGCTCGATCGGAGCGGCACGATGGCTGCGAGCGAGTCGCTGACCATGCGACGGCTCTTTCTTCGCACGACAGGGAACATGCTCAGAGCAGAGCCGGTCTTTGGATTTGGCGTCGGACAGTTTCCCTTATGGTCGTCGCGCTTTGGGCCGCCCGAACTGCTCAGGCTCTACCCTAACGAAAACGCCCACAACAACTTCGCCCAGATCGCCGGCGAGCTTGGATTGCTGGGGCTGTCGGCGTTCGTCGCGCTTCTGGCCGCGACGTTGTGGCCCCGGCGGCGCGATGCCACAACGACTCCGCTTGCCGCGGCAGCCATGGCAGCCGTGGCCGCATTTGTCATCACCTGGATGACCGGGCATCCCCTTCTCGTGCCCGAAGTCGCATTCCCGTTCTGGATCGTGCTTGGCATCGTTGCGGCGTATCGAAGCGACGATCGGCCTCTCCCTGCCAGACTGGTCGGCGCAGCGGTGACGGGGTTGCTCGTTGTGCTCGTATTGATCCCGTGGCGCCTCGATCGCAAGCTCGCCTTTCTCGACATTCGTCAGATCCGCTACGGATTCGGAGGCAGCTTCGAAGAGCCGGACGGCGTCGTCAACCATCGCGCCGCGAGTCGTGCCAGATTCTTCGCTCCGGGCGGCGATGGGCACGTGACGCTCTCAGTGCGCGGGCGAACCGCGGCGGCCGACACGCCGCTCGAGGTCACCATCGCGGTCGACGACCAGGTGGTGGAACGGCTGTGGCTCGACGCACCCGACTGGCGAACGAGAACCATTTCCTTGCCGCACCGCACCGGGCCCGATTTTCATCGCATCGACTTGCGGACCGTTGAACCGGGGACCTTGCCGACTGGTGAAGAGACGCTGCCGATCCAGCGGCGCATCGACGTCAGGGAGTGGGTCATACTCTCCAAACCTCATGGATAAGCCGCCGCTGCGCCCACGCCAGCTTCCGCATCCTGCCCATCCAATTCTCGTCGTCGGCGACATCATGTGCGATCACTACGTGTGGGGTGATGTCGAACGGATTTCCCCCGAAGCCCCCATCCCCGTGATGCGATGGGAGCGGGAGGCTGACAGGCCGGGAGGCGCCGCCAACGCCGCCGTCAACCTGGCCGCGCTTGGATGCCGCGTTCGCCTCGTGGGACTGGTGGGCCACGACGAACCCGGACAATGGCTGCTTCAGACGCTGCGCGCGAAGGGCGTCGACACACGCGGCGTCATTCAATCGTCCCGGCGCGCGACAACAGTGAAAATGCGCGTGATCGCGCGTGGCCAGCACCTGCTGCGCATCGATCGCGAGACTCGCGCCGATGTCGACCGCCGCGACGAACAGCGCCTCGTGTCGGCCATCGGACGATTGAACGGACGGCTCTCCGGTGTGCTGTGCTCCGACTACGACAAGGGCGTATTGAGCGAACGCGTGCTGCGTGCCTGTCTCCGCGGGAAGCGGAAGCCGTTTGTGCTCGTCGATCCCAAAGGGCGCGACTACGCCAAGTACAAAGGCGCGGATCTGTTGACGCCCAACGAGCGCGAGCTCGCAGAGGCGGTGCCCGACGCCGGCGCCGGCGTGAGCGGTATGGACGTCATCGAACGGAGGGCGAGGTCGCTGATATCGCGACTGCGATTGAAGGCGCTTCTCGTGACACGCGGCGCACACGGGATGGATCTCTTCGAGGCAGGCGGGCGCACTCTTCGGCGCACGCACATTGCAGCCGCGCAGCGCCACGATGTGTTCGACGTGACAGGCGCGGGAGACACCGTCGCGGCAGCCGTGGCGATGGCCGCTGCCGCCGGATGGCCGCTCGTCAACGCTGCCCGCCTGGCGAATGCCGCCGCGGCTATTGTCGTGGGCGTCGTGGGCACATCCGTGGCGGAGGCCGAGACGCTCGCCTCGATCTTCGACGGCGGGGCCTCGTTCGCCCGGGCGAAAGTGCTCTCGCTGCCGGCGCTCGCGGCGCAGGTTGCCGAGGCTCGCGCCCATGGGCGTGCCGTGGTGTTTACGAGCGGGCGGTTTGACGTGCTGGACGTCGACGACCTTCGGACACTACAGCGTGCCCGAGCCCAGGGAGACGTGCTTGTGGTTGGAGTGGAGGACGAGTCGAAGGGCGGGCCGCAGCGTGCAGAGCTCGTGGGTGCGCTGCGTGTGGTCGACTACGTGACGCTCTTTCGGTCGAAGACGCGAGCGCAGCTCGTCCGTATGCTGCGGCCAGACGTCATCATCTAGCCGGCTCGCTCAGAAGCCGGACACCGCACGGCCGCGCGGGTGCTCAGACAGCGAGATCTCGCGGAACATCACCCTGGAGTCTGCCTGCAGCCCGACCTGAATCTGCAGTTTCCGCACGCGCGTGCCCGACCAGTCCCGGCTCTGAACGGGCAGGCTGATCCATTCTTCCTCACCGATACTCGCGTCAGCCCGGCGCGTGTCACCCCACTGCAGCCTGAGCGGCCGCGACGGGGCATCTTTCGGCAACTGCAGGAACGCCAGGATGTTGATGTAGAGACCTCGATCGATGGGGGTTCGCTCCGCGTCCGCCAACAGGGTCAACAGCACGGCATCCCGGATGTTGTGGCGTCCCTGGATCAGGCGCCCCGACAATCCCTGCAGCGCCACAGGCAGATACGTTCGGTTGAACGGATACGAGGCCCCGAGGCCGACGCTCGGTGGGGCGAGGAGCAGGCAGCCGATGCCACGAACGCGAACCGTCTCATCGTGCCCAACCCCAGCGCAGTCGAACTGGTTGAGAAACAACGGAGTGTCGCGCGAGATCGCATCGACAGGCAGCTCGCTCAGCGGAACATCGAGCACGGTTGCGGTTCTGCCCGGTAAGAAGTACTGCACGAGCGCCGACGCGGCCGCGCCGCGGCCGCCAGGGTGAATCAGGTAGCTGCGAAACGGCACGGCGTTCAGCGCTTCCATCCGGCGCCACGCGGAGTGGATTCTAAAGGGCGGTGCGTGTATCGCGCTGACGACCACACTGCCTGCGATCGTGGCGACTGCCACGTACGCGAAAAGCGCTTTCGTCAAGCGGCGATCCGGGGAATCGATCGCCGGCGGATGACCGGCCCACCATCGCCTGACGGCCGCCGTGGCTGCCGCAACCGGGACAAAGACCGCCACAGCGATTGCTGCCCTGACACTCGAGGCCAGTTGCAGCGCGGGCGCCAGGAGGACCAGCAGAAGACTCGCCGACACGAATGCGATGGACTTCGGCCGTCTTGCGACGAGAAATACAACGACGAGCGCAGCCATCAGCGCCGACCACGCGTATGCGGCGGCGAGCGAACGCATGAAGGGGGAGCTGATCGTGACGGCGGCGATGAGCAGCCCGGTCTTGACGCAGAGCCCGAACCATCGCCGGCAGATTTCGGCAACGGACACGCCCAGGAGCGCGAGTGTGGCGCACTGCGCCGCCGCCGCGGCCGACAACGGATCCGAGCGGAATCCCAGCGAGAATCCGCCCAGCAGGTACGCCGCGACAGAACCGTGCTCACGCGACCCGAACCTGAGGAGGTCGCGCGCATCGCGCGCGACAATCAGGAGATTGCCGTCGCTCGAGATCCGGACAGGCAGGAAATACTCGCTCGCCAGCGGCACCGTCAGGAAGTGCGCCAGCGCGTATAGAAGAGAAAACGCGAATACCGTCTGGCCCAACTCATTGCACCGCTCTGCGTTGATCCACGCGGCAACCTGGCGGAACCGCACCGCACCGATCAGCCCTGCACCGAGCGCGAACGCCGCGGCAACCCGGCTGAGCGGCATTGCGAGCATGCCGACAGCAATCTCACAGAGCACGACGTAGCAGGCCACGCCGATCGCGAGGGCGGCGCGGGCGGCCATTCCCGCGTGCCGCCCGTTGGGCACGACAGCCAGCGCGAACAGGGTGAACACGGCGAGCGTGACGCCCGCCATGGCCAGACCGTGCGCCAGGGCCGCAAGATCCGCCACAAACACGCTAGAGGCGCTCCCCTATGGCTGCGTAATCAAGATAGGTGAAGAGCAGCGCATTGAGCGTCCTGACGTTGTCGTTCATCGCCTGCTCGGCAGCGCTCGAGGGCTCTCCAGGCGCCATTTTCAGCTTGTCCTCATCGGGGAATGGCGCGCTGTACCGCACCGTGACTTTCTGGAAGCCGCTGGCCGTCACGAGATATCGCAGCGTGTCCGGATGCAGCGGGCGTACGTGTGTAATGTCGCGGATGTAGCTGGAGAAGAATGCGAACCAGCACGCGGGGTTGATCGTTTCGAGAACAATCTTCGATCCCGGGCGCAGCTTGTGGTACGCGGTGTCCAGAAAGCGCATGAGATAGTCCGGCTCGAGGTGCTCGACGACCTGGGCCGCAAACAACCCTCCGAGCGATCCGTCGGGTTGCGCGAGCAGATAGCTGAGCGCATCGCCGGAGGTCGCGTCCAACCCGCGCGACCGGCTGACGGCCGCCATTTCGTCGTTGAGGTCGACGCCGCGCGCCGAAATGCCGCGCTCGCGCAGCAGGTCGAGGAACTCGCCTCGACCGCATCCGACGTCGAGCACATCGCTCGAGCCTTCGAAGAGCTGGACGTACGCCGCCAGCCTGTCGCGGATCTCATGCTGCGATCCGCGAAATTTATCCTCGAAGCCGACATACTTATAGGAATCCAGCGCAACGCGTGGGGCCGTGTCTGCACCCGGCGTCGCGGGCTCACCGCTTGGGCGGAGAGCGCCCGCTTCCAGTTCGCGCTTCATGGTTTGCACCGCCCGCTGCATCACGCTCAGCGTGGTCCGCACGTCGTTGACCTGCTCTTCGTACCGCCGTTCTCGCGCCATCATCGACGCGACACCCTGCTGCAACTCGTCGGCCAGGCCACTCAGGCCGCCGGCCAGGCCACTCAGGCCGACGTGCATCACCCCACCGACAAGGCGATCCTTCGTATCGACGTACGCCGTGATGTTCTGGGCGTAGAGAATCACCAGCGTCTGATATTCAATGAGCTTCTGGCGATCGTCGCGCAGGATCGCCAGCGTCGCCTCGAGCGCGCGGGACGTCTCGCGATGGACAACGACGTTGCGGTTGATGTGATCGACCAGTGAAGAGTTGAACGCGTGCTGGCGCTCGAACAGCGGCGCCACCATCGCCCATGCGTGCGCACGTATGCGTGAGAGCCACCCTTTGCCTTCGTCCGGCTTGAGCGACAGCAACTCCCACCGCTGATTGAGGGGCGTGACCTGAAGGTCGTCGTAGGGCGGTGGCGGATGCGGAAACTCGCGCGGCTTCTGAATCGCGGCATCGAGTGTCGTGAGCGCCTCGTTGTACAGGCGGTCGGCTTCGTCGCGCTCGCGCTTCAGGCGCGCAAGATCGTCGACGCTGCCGCGCTCGGGGAGGATCTCGCGTGTCACGTGTCTGCTGTCTCGTGCTCGTTCCAGAAATCGATCGCCGGCGCGGGCAGACCCACGTCCGCGAGAATGCGTATCGCCTGCGCGTTGCCGGTCGAACGAAAGTGCTCCGGTAATTCTGCCAGTCTGGCCGCCTCCGGGAGGGGCGCCTGAACCGCGCGCTCGATGACGTCACGATAGCCCTGCA
Organism: uncultured Bifidobacteriaceae bacterium; assembly: GCA_964356125.1. Lineage (GTDB taxonomy): Bacteria > Acidobacteriota > Vicinamibacteria > Vicinamibacterales > JAMQPK01 > JAMQPK01. Next base: position 13,819 of record CAYHHH010000024.1, read on the forward strand.
CCATGTGCTCGAGGCGGAATCGCGCGTTCCAGAGGGCCCGCGCGCTCGTACCGAGCGTCGCGCGCAGGCGCGCATCCTCACCGAGCCGGCGCATGGCCAGTTGCAGCGAGTGAATTTCGTCCCGGAGATCGATGCTGACGCCAACGGGCGCCATTGTCTCGACGGCGCTCGCACGCACATTCCACGTCTGCGGATCGAGCGTAGGAATATCCACCGTGTGCACGAGGTCGGTGCTGATCGTGGGCTTCCCTGCCGCCAGGCACCGCAGCCACGACGCCGACGTCTCGTGGGACGAGGGCCATCGAAGGCAGAGACACACATCCGCGCCGGCGAGATGGTCGTCGACCTCTCGGTCCCCCAGAAACCCGGTCATGATGACGCGATCGCCCACACCATGCTCCGACGCTTCTCGCAACGGATCGTAGCATCCGGCGGGCTCCCCCACGAGCACCAGGTGCACCTGAGGCAGGCGCTCGGCGAGGCCCGCCAGAGCGCGAATGACCTGTGACATACGCTTTGCCGGTGTCACTTTTCCGAAGCCCATGAAAATGACGGCGTCGCTCGGCAGTCCGTGCCGCGCGCGAATGCGCGCCGCGGCATCCGGCGATGGCTGGCCTGCTCCCACGCCCATGTCCACCGCACTGACGGACGAGCCGGGATAGGTCTCGCGAATCTGATCGCGGAGCCACGCGCTGTGAACCAGCACATGTCTCGCCGACTGTACAGCGACGCGCAGCATCGGAAAGAAGTACGTCAACGACCCGAGCAGGCCCGACACGCCGAGATCGGCGAGCTTCGGGTTGGCGTCGGGATGATTGAACCGGAACTCGCGCCGGTATTCGTCGGGTCTGCCGTTGCACAGCAGCTGGCGTCCGCGCGCATGATGCAGTTGACCATCGTGCAGCACGACCAGGCCCGCATATCTCGCGAGGTACGCCCACATGTAGTCATGACACGTGGCGTTCCCCATCTGATAGACGATCAGATCGTATGGATCGCGTTGGTGCCTCCACATGAAATCGACGGCATCGAGAACTCGCGCGGATCCCTCAGGCGCCGTGAACGCACGGGCGGGCCCGTCGACGTAGATATCGATCTGATAGTCGCGCGCGATGGCCGGAATCAGCTCGACGCTGTAATCGCTGATGCCCGATCGCACCGGGGGAAGCGGCGTAAAGAACGCAAGACGACGCATCAGAGCTCGGGGGCTTCCTCTGTCCAGCGCCCTGACCCGAGGGCGGGTCCCTGCACCCAATCCTGGAACGCCGTCCGCAGTCCCATGGCCAGAAGCGCCGGCCGCGCGAGGCACAGCTTCATCAACATGCGACGCGCCTCGTCGCGGGGCACCGATCCGAGCACTTCGAGCACAGGCGCGCTCAGGAGATCCACGAGGCGGCGATAGTCGTTCAACGTAAACCGATTGAGCATGCGCCGCACGCGGAGATGCGCATCGAGCTCCTGCCGCAGGAGCCGCAGCTCGCGCCCCGGTCCGCCCGTCATCACCGCTTCGACGACGCCCTGCGCGCCGCGAAATCCAGTCACAATACCGCCGACGGTCGACACTTTCACGTGGCCGGCGGCATCGCCGACGAGATAGACGTGCGCATCGCCAAAGCGACGGTGCACCGGCGTCCACCGGTGATAGACAGGAACCCGCGCAGCCTGATATTCGATCGCCGTCATTTTCTGCTGCACCAGGAATCGCTGCAGGCAACGCCGCGTCTGGCGGCCATCCTCGCCAATCAATCCCAGCACGCCGCGGGTGGCCGACTCAGGAATCAACCAGTAGAAGTACGGCGTGTCCTCTGGCACGAACCAGACGCGCGTCGTGTCCCGTGGAAATCCAAACGGCAGCTCGACCACCGCCTGCACCAGGGGTGCGGTCGGCATGCGCCCCCAACCCGCCTGCCGGGCCACGGCGCTGAACGCGCCGTCGGCGCCGACGAGTACTTTAGGGGCGGCCTCGAAGGTGTCGCCCGCGCCGTCGACCTGCAATGTGACGCCGCCCTGCGTGGTGCGCAGTGCCGTCATCTGATGCCCGTTCGCGATCTCGACGCCGGCATGTGCGCAGTCCTCTGCGAGCGTCTGGATCACCTGGGCGCGCTCGATGATGAGGTCGGGCTCCCGGAGTGGCACCGTCGTCGTCCGGCCATCGGCGAACAACTCGAACTGTCGAATTTCGTTCACGATCGACTTGTCAGCGGCCGAACCGAGAAACTTGCGGTAGTGCGGCGTGACGATCAGCGTCCGAGACAGGGCGTTGAAGGTGGGTGCGCTTTCGAGCACCGATACGCTGCGGCCGCGGCGCGCCAGCTCGAGCGCGGTGTACAGGCCGGCTGCCGATCCGCCGACGACAGCGATGTCGCCGGACAAACGTCGGTGAGAGTTGACGGCTGCAGGCACGCTAAGGGATCTCCGGGGGAGTCGATCTAGTTCTGTTGGCGTTCGTAGGGCACACGTTCAAGTAGATAAATTGCCAGCGCAACGGCCGCGAAGATACACGCAACCAGCACGAGAGTGCCGGCGACCGGCAGGCGATAGACGAGCAAGGCAAGCAGGCCCCCGAGCACACCGAACCCGTAAATCGTCATCACGGCCGCGCGGTGGCTGAATCCGAAGATCACGAGCCTGTGAGCCAGATGATCCTTGCCTGGCGACGAGAATGGAATCAGACCTCGCTTCGCCCGAGAGACGGTGACGAGCGTGGTGTCGAAGATGGGTATCAACAACACGAGCACGGGGATGAGCCACGCAGTGGCGTGCGGCAGCTGTTCGAAACGGAGCTTCAAGCCGAGCGCCGCCATCATCAGGCCGAGAAACATCGCGCCCGCGTCGCCGAGGAAAATTTTTGCCGGATTGAAGTTCCACAGCAGGAAGCCGAGCGCTCCCCCGAACACCGTTGCCGCGAGGGTGCCGACCAGAATCTGTCCTTCCAAGGCGGCAAATAACAGGAAGAACCCCGCCGCGACCGCGGCCACGCCCGAGCACAACCCGTCCATATGGTCGAGGATGCTGAACGCGGCTGTGATGCCGACGACCCACACGAAGGAGAGCGCGTAGTCGGCCAGCAACCCGATCGAAAACGCGTCGGCCACGGTCGGTGAGAAGATCGCGCTACGGACGTCGCCTCCAATAAGGATGACCGCCGCGAGCGGCATCGCCACCATCAGCTTCAACTGATGGTGCAGCAGCCCCTTGTCGTCGAGCGTCCCGGCCAGCAGCACCAGCATCGCCGCCGCCATGATGCTGAACATCTGCACCCGCGACTCGTCCTGGATGAACAGTATGAGCACGAGCGCCGTCGTGACGTAGATCGCCAATCCGCCAAGGAGCGGCATCGGGCTGACGTGCACTTTTCGCGGGCCCGGATGATCGACGACGCCCCACCTGAGCGCCATACTCCGCGCCAGCGGGGTCAGCCCGGCAGAGGCACAAAACGCGACGGTGAAGGCGACGGCGTCGGACGTCATGTAGAAGTCACGCCGAGTATACCAACGACTCGACGGCATCGGCCATCAGCGGCGCGACCGGCGTGTCCATGCCGAGAGGACGCACAAAGGATGACGCCGAGCGCCGCACACTGTCGCACGGGGCGGATTGGCGCACCGCGGCGGCCAGCTGCCGGACGTGCTCGTCCATATCTCGCGCCGGTTCGACAAAGCCGCCGTTTTCCTTCAGTAAATAGTGATAGTGCACCGTATCCGTCTGGCCGGGAGCGAGTTCGTTGCATTCCAGCGTGAGCGTCGGCTTGCCAAGCAGGCCTGCTTCGATCTCCGCGCTTGTGTTCAGTCCCACGGCGGCGTTGCTGTGAACGAGCGCGGCATACAGCGACGCATCAGCGTCGAGACCAGGAGCGACAAGCACGGCACGATGCCATTCGCGAGCAGCGGCGTTTTCCCATGTGCGCCTCGCGCGAGGGTGAGGGCGTACCACGATGCCGCAACCTGCGAGGTCGGCGTGTTGTCGAATTCTGTCGATCCAGGTGTTGACGAATGCCGCTTCATCCTTGCTGACAAAATCAGAGGAGCAGAGGTAGGTCACGATCGGCTTCGAGCCGTCGAACCCGTTGCGCGCACAGAACCCCTGACGCGACTCGGCCGGCTCCAGGCCAAGAAATCGATCGAATCGCGGCGATCCCGTGAGCGTGACAGACGCCGGAGAGCTATTGTGCATGTCGACCGCTTCCCGTCGCTGCACCTCGTTCCAGGTGAACACGCGATCCGGAGCGACGTGAATCAGCCCCTTGGTCGACAAGCTGTCGAAAGTCGGCACCATCAGCGCCACGGGGATGCGAAGGGCACGACAGCTCTTGACGATGTCGGTCTGCGGCGAACCGAAGCTCGTCAGTGACGTGACGATGACGGCGTCCGGATGCTCACTGGTCAGAAACGTCTCGTACGACGAATCACTGGCAATCGTTTCCTCCGTCATGCGGAAGAGCTCGTCAACCGCTCCGAGACCAGCGGGGCCGAGGCCGGCCAGCATGCCGGCGAGCTCATCGTTTCTGAGCTCTGTGGCGCACGATGGACAGAGCGCCGACAGCTTTTTCATGGTTCCTGCGGATGCCGCGTGTACGAAGCGCATCAATGCGCGCTTCCGCAGTTTCGTCGAACGCTCGAAACGGTTGTCGAAATAACGCAGATAATCCCGAATGCCGCGCACACTCCACACCAAATCTCGCCACTCATCGCCACGCCTGGCCGGGCACGACGCGTCGTCGTCGTGTATCACGCGCGCGTGGTGCCCTCGCTGCTCGAGGATGTTCACGACCGGGCGAAGATCGGCCGCCACGCGCCGATCGGCGAAGATCAAGATGTGTCTCACGAGGCGAACGCTTCGAGCGCATCGACCATGATCGGCGTCACCGGGCGCGACAATCCCGCCGGCCGGATAAAGGATTCAATGAAGCGGTTGATGCGGGAACGGTCGTGCCGCCCGCTGACGGCCGACGCCAGATGATCTCGATGCTGGTCGAATGTGTCCGCGACATCGACGAACCCGCCGTTGGCGGCCAGCAGATATTGAAAGTGAAGCGTGCCCTGCTGGCCGAGCTCGAACCCCGGCGCGAGCATCGTGAAGACCGGTTTTCCCAGGATGCCGGCCTCGATCTGTGCGCTCGTATTGAGGCCGACAACAGCCGCGCTGAAAAACAGCGTGTCGTAGAGCGTCTGGTCCGCGTTCATCCCAGGCGACGCGGCAACAGCCACACCGGTCGCGCCCGGCCACTTGCGTACGTCGACATCCCGCCAGTGATCGATCGTTCGCGGGTGCGGGCGAATCAGCACACTGCACGACCGGAGCCTCGCATCACGCCGAAGCTCGCCAACCCATGTCTTGACGAAATCGACCTCCCGGCCGGCGACGAATTCCGACGAGCACAGGTACGTCACGACAGGCTGTGATGCATCCAACCGCAGGCGGTGGCAGAACTCCTCGCGGCTGGCGCTCGGTGTCATCTCGAAAAACTCGTCGAACCGGGGCGCGCCGGTCACGACGACCTCATCGTCATCCATGCCGTGATATTCCACCGCTTCCTTTCGTTGAATGGCATTCCACACGAACACCCGGTCGGGCTTGACGTGAATGATGCCCTTCGTCGTCAGGTTGTCCCAACTGAACACCGGATATCCCACACGAATTCCGGCAGCCTGCGCGGCCTTCACCCAATCCGCCTGCGCGCACCCGAGGTTCACGAGAGGGCACACGAGCACCGCATCGGGGCGCTCCGCCCGCAGGTATGACTGGTACTCCTCATCGGCAGGTACCGTGCGCTCGATCTGAGCCAGGAGGCGCGTGAATCCATCCATGCCCGCATGTCCGAGCGCTGGCGCGAGGAGGTGCCGCACGTCATCATCCACCACGCGATCGCCGCAGTAGCGGCATTTCAGCTTGATGTGCGTCCGCTCGTCGCCGGTCAGTGACTTCGCCAGCCGTCGGAACGCGCGGGCTCGCAATTTCCCGGCGGGCTGAAACGGCGGCTCGAGATAGTGCATGTAATCGGACAGCGCGCGGAGCGTCTGAATATTGTTGCGCCAGCGATCGCGCCGGCCGCCGGCACATGTTGTGTGCGAGATCCGCGGATGGGCAGCCAGATCGGCGCGCAGCGGCGCGTGCGCTTCCCTCTCCGTTGCGATTCGCACGTGATGGCCGCGTTCGGCCAACTCGAGAATCACGCCCTCAAAATGCCGCGTGTATGCGGCCTGCGTCAGGATGAAAAGAAATGTCATCGCCTGAAGACGCCGTACCACACGTTGGTCGCGTCGCCGCGCGATCGCTGCTGCCTCCGGTCGAGCGCGAAGCCCGTGCTTTCGAGCATGGCGCTTGCCGGTACGGTGAGCGCATCGTCGATCTCGATCAGCACCGAGCGCAGGTCTTTCCGCTTCAGGGTCTCGGCCGCGCCTTGCAGCACTGCGAGCTCAGCGCCGTCGACGTCGATCTTCATATGAGTAGGCGGCGGCAGCGCAAAGGTGCGGATCGCATCGTCCAACGTCATCGAGAGCACCGGCTGGAGATAGTGGTGCGCGTCCGCCGCTTCGTCTGGCGTCCATTCGCCCTGCCGGAATTCGTGGCGGCTCTGACCTGGATCGAGAGAACGATAGCCGAATCCACTGAGTCCGGTCGTGCTCCCAAGCGCCAGCGACACTGGAATGATCGTGCGCTGGCAGCCATTGAGCACGACATTACTGCACAGGTGGGCAAACGACGCGTAGCCGGGCTCGAACGACACCACAGTGCCGCGAGCGCCGAGCAGCTTGGCGCCGATCAGCGAGAACGCGCCGATGTTGGCGCCGATGTCGTACAGAACGCCACCGCCGGCGAGCGATTCTTCCAGCCATGCAACGGTCCACGGTTCTTTCCGGCACGCATGCGCGCGCCATTTGCGCTCCATGTCCGAGCTGACCAGCAGCCGAATCTCGTGCTTCGCGTAGTCGAGCGGCACAATCGACGAATGGCTCTCGTTCAAGCCCGTGACGCTTGCGGGAATCACGGGTTGCGGTCCTCGGACAAGCCTGCGAATACGGCGGGCAAGCGAGGTGAGCGACATCAACGGAAACACGGGAGCCCGGTCGCTGAATCAATGACGCTCGGCGCCAACCGCCGGGTCCACACGACAAATGGCGCTGCGCTATCACCGAAATTGATGACGCCGCGTCGGTCGTACCGCGAATCGAAGAAATTCTGCAAAATCGGAAACGCTCGTGCGAATGCCTGATCGCCGGGCAATCCGTCGTCAGGCGCTGTATCGACAAGGGCGAGCGGTATGCGCTGGGCTGTCATTTTCTGGACCGTTCGCGACTGCTCGTCGGGCAGTGCCCAGAAGCCGGGAATGATAAAGGGCCGGTCACCCGCAAAACCTCTCCCTGCGTAGAACGGAATCTCGGGATGGAATCCGTTCACGAACACCCGATCGTCGGGTCCGATGCATCGCCGCAGGTAGCGAACGAGTCCGCGAACGCCAGGCACGAGGTCCTCATCGGGAGGCGCGCTCATCGACTGCGCCATGAGTCGGCTGGCCTGCCGCGCGAAATCGGCGCGGCCTTTCAGAATGGCGGTGTCTTCGAGGCGTGAGCCCGTTCGCCCGAACGCCGCTGCAGAGGCCACGGTGACGAGCGCGATTACGACCGCCGCCGTGCGAGCAAGGGCGCGAACCGCTGGTTGCCGGCCGGCGCGAGTCAGGGCTGCGATCGTCCAGCCGGCCAGAATCGAGACGGGCACAATCACATCTCCCAGACGATCGCTCCGCCCGAGATCTCCGCGCAGGAGGATTGGGGACGCCGCGAGACAGAACACCGCGACGACGGCCGCCTGCTTCAATTCGATAGATCCATCACTCATCCGGAACTTCACGATCGCGTACACAAGAACGACGATCGGAAGCAGCCTCGCGAGCTGATAGAGCCAAAATGCGCCGTTACCTCTCGTGACAAATCCAGGCGCCACGCCTGCCGACAGCGACGTCACGACACGCCGGAACGCATCGCCCGCCGACTCCTGCGGCACACTCATTGCCTGACGATTGATGCGACTCGTATCGTCGATCCTCGAGTCTTCGACGAGTGCGCGAATGTTGGCCGACCCGGTGTTGATCAGCTCGTAACGCCACGTACGCCCTTCTTCCTGGCTTCCCTTGGTCAAACCATATCGGGCTTCGAGCCTGGCTCGTTCAACGTCGTGCACGCTGCCGGCCCATCGAATATGAACGGCCGGGAGCGGCGCGGGGGCCATCGGCAGCAAGGGTGCGGACGTATCGATGGCAAGCTGCGGCACCGTCTCCTGAGATCGTGACACTTCCCGCTCCGTGAAGCGGAGAATGGACACGACGTAGGGCCGCACGCCACCGTGGACCTGCACATAGATCAGATACGGGAGAAGGCCAGCCAGCACCATTACCGCATACACACTCGCAGTGCGGACCATGCGGCCGCTGGGCTCGCCTATCTGCGACAGCATGATTGTCGCAAGCGCCGAGACACCCACATAAATCCCGTAGTCGTGCCGGAACAGAAACGCGAACACCGTAAAGGCAGCCAGTACGGCCTGCCGTCTTCGGGATGGCTGCTCGAGATACTTCCAGCAGAGCCACAATCCGATCGCTGCGAGCGCCGATTTCGGATAGTCATACAAACGCGGAGCTGTGAGCGCCGCGACCACTCCGGCACACACACCAGCCGCAGGGCTACGCGTCACTCGTGCCGTGATCCACGCCACGAGCCCTGCAGCCATGGCGAGGGCAGAGACATTCAGAAGCAGCTCGCCGATCAGCCGATGACCTCCCACGGCCTGCGCGAGGGCCGATGCGACGTAATGGAGCGGACGTCCCTCTTCGAGGAGGTCGCGCACCGGCCATTCACCGAATCGCAGGATCTGCTGACCTCTGGCGGGAAACAGATAGTCGTCGTTCGTGAATTTTGCGGAAAGGAATCTGTAGGCGAAGGCGAGGACGAACACCAGGAGGAAGGCGAGCCGGGCGCGGCCGGCCCGCGCAGCCGGGTGCATTACGTCTCCCGTACGTTGAACCCCTTCGAGGTGAGCAGCTCGGTGTAAAAGCGATCCATGTCGGCCGCAAGACGGTCGACGCTGAAGGCTGTCGACGCTGCGCGCGCGGCACTACCCATCCTCGCCCGGCGCGCGGGATCGTCGAGCAGCGTCACAACGGCGCCCGCCATCCCTTCGACGTCCGACGGCGGCACGAGAACTCCGGTAACGCCATCGCGAACGAGATCGGGCAATCCGCCGACCTTCGTCGCGACGACTGGCACGCCGGCGGCCATCGCTTCGATGGCAGACATCGGCGTGCCCTCGTTGTCGGAAGACACGACGAGCACGCTCATCGCGGCGTAGATGCGTGCAAGATCGGACCGCCAACCGGTGAAGATCGTCTGGCTCTCAATCCCAAGCTGGCGCGCGAGCGCCTCCATCTCCAATCGCAGGGTGCCGTCGCCGACGATGAGAAATCGCGCGTCGCGCCGGCGCGTCGCGACCGATGCCATCGCTGTAAGAAAACGCCGATGGTTTTTGATCGGAAAGATGCGACCGACGATGCCGACAATGGGCGCGTCGCCACTCAGACCCAGCTCCGCGTGGAGCTCGCCCCGCCGCCCGCTGCTCAGAAACGTGTCGAGCTCGACTCCGAGCGGCACGACGGCAATCTGCTCGGGCGGCGCGATGCCGAGCTCGACAAGTTCGTGTTTGATTTCATGGCTGACGGCGATAAGGCGATCCGTGAGCCGCGCGAGGCCGCGCTCCATCTCACGCAGGAGCGTGGTGCGCAGGCCTCCGTAGTAACCGCCGCTCAGCACGTGGCCGTGGTAGGTATGGACGACGGCCGGAACACCGCACATTCTCGCGGCAACGCGCCCGAGCGATCCCGCCTTTGCCGTGTGCGTATCGACGATGTGAGGCGAAAAGCGTCGGATAATTCTGACGAGACGCCCGAGCGCGATGCCGTCGCGCGGCGCCAGAGTCGCGACACCCCGCATCTCCGGAACGATCGTTGGATATACGCCGCGCGCGGCGGCATAGTCGTACATGGATCCTTCACCCGCATTCTCGGAACCCGACACGAGCATCGATTCGAATCGCTGCGGGTTCAATCGCGCATGAAGGGCTGTGACGTGAATCGCCGGCCCACCGACGTTCATCCGGGCGATCACGCGCAGAATCCGGATCCGCTCGGGTTCAGGACTTCTGGGCACGGCGGCGGGACCTGACAGGGCGGTGTGACGCGCGAATCAGGCGCTCGACCACCGACACGCCGCGCGGCTTCGCCATCGTCTCGATGGCATCTGCCATCAACGGCGTGACGGGAATATCGAGTCCGGCCGGCCGGACAAAACTCTGCACGAAGCGGCGGATGCGTTCCTCGTCGTACCGTCCGGCAACGGCGTCGGCTAGTTGCGCACGATGCTCGTCGAAGGTTTCAGCGACCTCGACAAAGCCGCCGTCCGACGCGAGCAGGTACTTGAAATGCAGCGTGCCCTGCTGCCCCGCTTCGAAGCCGGGCGCCAGGATGGTATAGACCGGCCGGCCGACAATGCCCGCCTCTATTTGCGCGCTCGTGTTCAGGCCCACAACCGCTGCGCTGTGGTACATCGTGTCGTAGAGCAACTGATCGGCATTCATTTGCGGAGACGTCGCCAGCGCGGCGTTTGGCCAGGCACTGAAGTCGAGCTTGCGCCATTCCGAGAGCGTTCGCGGATGCGGTCTGATGAGGATGCCGCATTCCTTCAACGCCGGCTCCCGGCGGATCTCGTCGATCCACGTCCGCACGAAGTCAGCCTCGCTGCCGGCGACGAACTCTGATGAGCACAGGTAGGTCAGGATCGGGCGGCCGGCTTCAACGCCGAACTTCGCGCAGAACGCTTCACGCGGTGTCTTCACTTTCAGAGCGAAGAACTCATCGAACCGCGGCGCGCCCACTACAGAGACATCATCCGCGACGATATCGTGATAGCGAACCGCTTCGTTCTTCTGCACATCGTTCCAGACGAACACACGGTCGGGTTTGACGTGGATGATGCCTTTCGTCGTCAGGTTGTCCCAGCTGAACACCGGCAGTCCAACGGGAATACCGAGCGCTCTGGCACTCGTGACGAAATCAGCTTCGCGCGAACCCAGGCTGACAAGGGGCGTCACGAGCATGACGTCCGGCTGCTCCGCGCGCAGAAACGCCTCGTGACGTGCGTCGCTGGGAACGGCAGATTCGGCCCGCCTGAGCAGATCGTTGAGGTTGCGCATCCCAACGGAGCCCACTGACAGGAGCATCCTGCCGAGATCGTCGTCTACAATTTTTACTCCGCAACTGGGACAATTCGCCGACGCGTGCGTCTGCGTCTCCCCGGTGGCCGCCTTGACGAAATTTCGGAACGCCCGTGTACGCAGCTTCTCCGCCGGCAGGAACGGTTCATCGAGATAACGGACGTAGTCGGTGAACGCTCGCAGCGCATGAACTGCGTCATTCCAGTCGTCGCCGCGACGACCGGGCGCGACGGTGTGCGAAATGCGTTTGTGGGCGAGCAGACGCGCCGGCAACGGCACCTCGTCTCGTCCTTGCGGCGTGGCGAGGCGGACGTGGTGCCCCCTGTCCGCGAGCAGCTCGATGACACTCTCGAAATGCCGAACGTGCGTCGAGACCTTCAGAAGAAACAGAATCCTCATACGTGTGAAATACAGGCGGACATGGCCTCCACGCGCGATGTCCAGTCGTACGCACGTGCGACGGCGCGCCGGCGTTCGACCTTGGGCGAGTCGGACGGCTCGGCCAGCGCTTCACGAATAGCCGTGACGAAACCGGAGGCCGACTCGGCGAACGCGACGACCGGCCCGTGTTCTCGAGCGAACGACTCGATCTCGGGCAGCGGCGTCGACACCACCGGGGTGCCCATGGCCAGGTACTCATTGAGTTTCGCCGGAAAGACGTGCTCGGTATACGGCGCTCTGCGATACGGAATGAGGGCCGCGCCAAACGACCGGATGTACGATGGCAGCTCTTCGGGAACTTTCGGACCCACCATCACGACGTTCGGCAGCTCCGCAAGGATCGACACGTCGACTGCGCGCGGGCCCACGAACACGAACGTGACGTCGGGCATCGCCTTCGCAACAGCGGCGACCAGATCGAGGTCGACCCACTTGTGCATGTTCCCGACGTACCCCACCAGCGGCTTCTTCAAGCCTCGGATATCCGAAGGCTCGTCTGCGGGTCTCCGCCGCGAGCCCTCGTCGAATCGCGCGAAGTTAACGCCCGACCGGAACAGGTGCACGTTGCGGTTCAATCGCCCCGCGCGCCTGCCGAGCCCCTGCGATGTCACGAACACGAGATCGGCCTCGCGAAGCAGCCTCTCCTCGCTCTGCTGGATGCGCGCCGCCTCCGGCGATGCCGACGAGAAATCGTCGACATTGTGATAGATAGTCAGCGACGGCTTCACGACGGGAAGAAGATCGAGCACGAGCGGCGTCGGCAGGAACACCCACGCAATGGGATCGCTGATGCCCGCCCGTCGCATGCCTTCGCGCAACTGCCGGCCGACGATGATCTTGTTCATCGCCAGCGCGATCGGGTTGTAGGGAGCCGGAAGCGCGAGCGGCGACAGCACGGTCACATTCGGTGGAAGCGCCACGTTGCGCTGCGCCGGACTCAGCACGTTTCGCAGGCGGGCGAGCAGGCGCGGAATGTCGCGGACCGCCGGGCGTCGCGTTCCGGTATGTTCGACGTAGAGCACGCGATTACCGGCATCGGCCAACAGGCTCATGATCTCCTGATGGCCCTGCCAGAGCCCCGTCCAATCAATCGACGAGAAACAGACGATGCTCCGGCCTCGAAGCACGGTCAGCCGGCCAGCTGCGTGTAGATCGACTCGAGGCGATGCACCATCGCATCGCGCGAGAAATTCCGGCGGACGAATGCCTGCCCGTTGGCGCTCAGACGTTGTGTGCGTTCGCGATCGGCCAGCATGCCGACGATCGCGTCGGCCAGTGCGCCGGCATTCGCCGGCGGCACGAGCACGCCGGTTTCGCCGTTCGTGATCAGCTCGGGGGTACCGCCTCCCGTCGTCGACACGATCGGCACTCCCAGTGCGAGCGCTTCGAGAAGCGCGACGCTCAATCCCTCCGAGATCGAGGGCAGCACGAAGAGATCGCTGCCGAGGGCGAGCGGAATCGGATTGGCGACGCTGCCGGCAAACGTCACCTGGCGATCGACGCCAAGCTCCCGGGCAAGCTCCTCCATCGCCGCGCGAGTCTCCCCGTCTCCAGCCAGCATGAATTCGACGTCTGGGAACGCCGCCACCACGGCCGGGACGGCCCGAATCAGCCACTCGTGCCCCTTGATCGGGAAGAAATTCGCTGGCGTGAAGATCCGCGGGCTCCCGCGCCATGGCCTGAGCATTCCATCGATGCCAGCCGCGCGCAGCTCATCGAGCCGATCGAGATCGATGCCGTTGTGCACCACTTCGAGGCGGTCGCCCGGCGGCCGGATGCCCGCACGCGCGCGCAAATCGTCGGCGACGTACGCGGATGTGGCGAGCACTCGATCGAACGTGTGATAGATCGATCGATAGACGCGTGAAAACGCCATCCTGCGGCGCTTTCTGAACCCCGAAATGCTGATTGGCAGAAAGTACGCGCCGTGCACGGTCGCGACCGACGGCACCCCAGCCAGTCGAGCGGCCAGCCCGCCAATCACGTCGGCATTCCACAAATGCGTGTGCACGACGCGGCAGTGATGCGAGCGAATGAGCCGCGCAAGGCGCGAGACGCCGGACACATGCCGGATGCTCGACAGGTCCATCGGCCAGACCTCGGCGGCAAACCTCCGGTACTCGTCGTACATCGGCCCTGTGCCGTCGCACGCCACGTACACCTGGAAGCGTTCGGGATTGATGCCGCGCAGCAGCCCCGCAAACATTTCTTCGGCGCCCCCGCGGGCCGTTGCCGCGATGACACCAAGAATGGGGATGCGCGCGCTCACGTCAACGGCTGCCGGCGGATTTCAGCCACCGCTTGACGGTTGAGAGGCCCTTGGCTGGCGCCAGGTGTTCGATGGCTTCGACGAGGAGAGGAGTCGCGGGCGTCGATAGACCGGCGGGACGGATGAAACGCTCGATGAAATTGCGGATGTGCTGCGGATCGTACCGGCCGGCGACCGCGTCGGCCAGATGCCGTCGATGCTCCTCGAAGTCTCGTGCGAGGTTGACGAAGCCGCCGCCTTCGCGCAGCAGATAACGAAAATGCAGCGTGCCCTGCTGCCCCTTCTCGAATCCGGGAGCGAGGATTGTATAAACAGGCTTGCCGAGAATGCCGGCTTCGATCTGCGCGCTCGTGTTCAGTCCGACAACGGCGGCACTGTGATAGAGCGTGTCGTAGAGCAGTTGATCCGCATTCGCGATCTTCGATCTCGACACCGCAACGTTTCGCCATTGGCCGGCGTTGAGCGCATCCCATTCTCTCGCGGTTCGTGGGTGCGGCCGGACGAGAATACTGCACTCCGCCAGGCTGGGCTCGCGACGGATCTCCTGGATCCATCTCGCCACGAAATCCATCTCTCCGCCGGCGACGAAGTCGGACGAACACAGGTACGCCAGCAGAGGCCTGGCGGGATCCAGCTCGTATTTCGCGCAGAACACCTCCCGGCTGCGTTTGCGGGCCATCGAGAAAAAGGCATCGAATCGTGGAGCCCCCGTCACGACGATGTCTTCGCTGTTCGCGCCGTGAAGCTCGACCGCTTCCTGTTTCTGTCTCTCATTCCAGACGAATATCCGATCCGGGTGCTCGTGGATGATCCCCTTGGTGGTGAAATTGTCCCAGCTGAACACCGGGAACCCCACGGGGATCTCGAGCCCTTTCGCGCTCTTCACCCAGTCGGCCTGATCGGATCCAAGGTCAACAAGGGGTGTAATAAGAAGGACATCAGGATGTTCGGCCTTCAAGAACGCGTCGCGGCCGGGATCGGTCGGTATCGACTGCTCCAACAGCCCGAGTATCTGCTTGAAGGTCGATGTGCCTGGTTCCTTACCGGTCAGCAGCATCCGTCCGAGATCGTCGTCCTGAATCCTGGCCTCGCAGGACGGGCACCGTGCGATCACGTGTCGCTGCTGGCGCTCGGTAAGATGCCTCACGAATTCAAGCAGCGCGCGCGCGCGCAGTTTCTCGGCCTTTTCGAACGGAGCTTCAAGATAGCGGGCGTAGTCGACGAGTAACCGGAAGTTGGGGGCAGCCTTCGCCCATTCATCGCCACGCGCTTCCGGGCAGGTCACTTGCGAGATGCGAGGATGCGAGACGATCGCGTGCGGGAGCGGCCAGTTCGTCCGGCGTCCCGGCGTGGCAATCCTGATGCTGTGACCGCGCCCGGCGAGCTCGAGCACGACACTTTCGAAGTGCCGGATGAGCGACGTCAGCGTGAGAATGAAGAGGATGCGCATCCGAAACTACGGTATCGCCGCTGCGGAGTGACGACCGGCAGAGCCGGTCTGCGCAAAGCTCACCAGGGCATCGGCGAGGATGGGCGCGACCGGCAGATCGAGGCCGTGCGGCCGAACGAACTTCTGCACGAACACGCGAATGCCCTTCGCGTTGAAGCGTCCTTCGACGGCCTCTTCGAGGTGCACCCGATGCTGGTCGAAGGTCTCCGCCTTGGTGACCGGGCCGCCGTTCTCGCTCAGCAGGTATCTGAAATGAATCGTGCCCTCCTGCCCGACGGTCGTCTCGGGATCGACGATCGTGTAGACGGGGCGCCCGACGATCGCCGCTTCGATCTCGGCGCTCGTGTTCAGACCGACGACCGCGGCGCTGTGGTAGACGGTTTCATACAGCACCTGGTCGGCGTTCTGGAATGGAGAGCTCATCACCACAACATGTGGATCGTCGAACGAGCGCGAGATGCTGGCCTTCGCCTTTTCGTGCGGCGCCTGCCAGCGGATGATCGTCGGCGTCGGCGTGTGCCAGTAGTCCATCATGCCGGGATGCGGGCGAATGATGATGCTGCAGTCGCGCAGGATCGGCGAGCGGCGGATCTCCTGGATCCATCGCTCGACGAATTGCCGCTCTCGCGCGGCGATGAACTTCGAGGAACACAGGTAGGTGAGGATCGGCCGCGCCGGATCGAACCCCAGAAGCTGACACAGCGCCGCGCGCTCGATCGACGGCCGCATCTCGAACAGCTCGTCGAATCGAGGGGCACCGGTCACCACCACGTTTTCCTGAGGCACGCCGTGAAGCTTGACGGCTTCTTTCATCTGGGTCCGGTTCCAGACCAACACGCGGTCTGGTATTTCGTGGATGAGGCCCTTGTTGCTGAGATTGTCCCAGCTGAAGACGAGCATCGCGGTGGGCAGGCCGAGCTTCCGCGCGGACTTGATGAAGTCGGCCTGCGAGAATCCGATATCCACGAGCGGCGAGCAGACCACCGCGTCGGGACGCCGCTCGGCGACGAACGCGTCGATGATCGGATCGCTCGGGATGGCCGATTCGAGCAGCGCGAAGGACTCGAGGAGACGCTTCTGCTCTCCCTTGTTCAGCGCGAGCAGCACGTCGCTCCAATTGTCGCCAATCGGCCGCGAAGCATCGCAGACGGCGCGGAACACTTTTTCGAACGAGCGCCCGCGCAGTTTCGTCGCCTGCTCGTACCGCGGATGCAGGTACCGGAAGTAGTCACGTGCCCGCCGCAGCAGATTCGCCGGACCGTGCCACTCGTCGGTCCGCTCGCGCGGCGCGGAGGCGGACGTAATCCGCGACTGCTCGCTCAACACGCCCCTCAGCTCGAGGTCATCGTCCTGGCTCGCAAGGCAGACGTGGTGGCCGCGATCTGAAAGCAGTCGAATGACACGATCGAAATGACGGACGTGCGTCATTCGCTTGACGACGAAGAGAATTTTCATCAGTGAGCGATCAGCCGAGGTGAACCAGCGGCAAACCGCGCTCGCGGACGAGGCGAACGAGCGGCGGTTCCTGGCCGTCAAGCGGAATGCCTCGATGGGCACGGGAGTCTGCGGGCAGGTCAATGTCGTTCCTCACGAAATACGCGTTCACTCCGCGCGGCTCCGTGGTCAGGAAGCGATATCCCTTTTCCGCTGCGAGGCGGATGAAGGCCTCGAGCGAGGCACCGTAGTACTTCAGCGGGCCGTCGTGCGCGTGGCGATCGAACGTCGGGTGATAGGGAACGACGACCGCTTGCTCTGCGCCCCACGCGGCGTTGTACTCGACGATGACGACCCGCGGGGACACGACAGTCAGGGCCTGCCACACCCAGTAGTCGTTGCCGTCGATGTCGACGCTGAGCAGATCGATCTCACCCGTCAGCCCATGCGATTCGAGCAGCGCATTCACATTCTCGCGGCTCACCATCTCGGCAACGGTCGCCACGCCGTGCGGACCAAAATTCCGCTGAAGCCGTTTCACCCGCTCGGACGATGCGTCGACCATCAGCCCGGTCCATCCGCATTCTCGGGCAAGGAACCCGGAGTTGCCGCCGTTGGTGCCCGCTCCAATCTCGGCGAACCTTCGGGACCCGTGGCCGATCAGATCGAACAGCGCGAGCGTGATGCCGTCTTCATCGTTCTGCGACAGACTGCGGAATCTCTGACTGAGCAGGCTTTGCGGAAACGGCAGACGTTCGGGCTGCAGCGCGTCTCGCCGAAGCAGCGCGGCCACGTCAGACTCCATGCGCTGAAGGTGCCTGGCCTGCTCGGACTGTTCCAGGACAACCTGCTGGAGCAGGCGCGAGATGCGGCGCTGTTCCTTGTCCATTCGCCCCAGCCGCTCCTTCAGCCATCGTTCGTGCCGGACAATCGCGCGGCCGATGTCGTCGCTCGCCTCAGCGCGCGACGCGAGCCCGAGGTTCGCGCGGATGATCGCCCCGACACGACGCGCTAGCGCGCGGATCGGCATCTCATCTCACCGGAGACGCCGTCGCCGTCGATCGGACGGCCGAGCGGAATTGCTCGACAAGGCCGTCCACGTCGAGGCGGTGGTGCCGAAGCACGTCCTCGTTGCCGCCGCAGACGGGAATTTCGGTCAGACCGATCTGATGCACCGGCACGTGTGTGCCCAGTGCCGCGAGCCGCGCGGCGATCATCTCGCCCTGGCCGCCGATGACGTAGTGGTTGTCGAGCGTGAAGACGCGCTCGGCTCCGCGAACCGTCTTCTGCAGCCACTCGTCATCCAGCCGGTTCAGCCACGGCAGATTGACGACCTTCAGCTGCACGCCGTCTGTTGTGAGTTGCTCGGCCGCCGCGTATGCATTCGCCAGCATCCAGGGACCGTAGGCAAATACGACCGCGTCTTTTCCTTCGCGAACGGTCACGCCCCGTCCGACCGTGAGCCGGTAGTCTGCGGGAAGTGAGAACGGCAGCGCCCACCCGACCGACACGATGCGGATATAGCCGCTCTCCTCGGTTCGATTCAGACAGAAGTCAACGACCTGGCGCATCTCACTCTCGCTGCACGGCTCGACCAGGATGAGCGTCGGCACGGCTGCGAGCGCCGAGATGTCCCTGACCGATTGATGTGAATGGCCGGGGCCTCCCGGCAGCAGGCCCGCCAGCGATCCGGCATACACGATCTTCCGCCCTTCGGTGGCCGCGTTATAAATCTGCTCGTTCGGTCGCGTCGACAGGAAGCACGCGAACGAATGGCACACGGGCAGCATGCCCTGCAGTGCCAGCCCGGACGCCTGCGACACCATGTCCTGCTCTGCGATGCCGCATTCGACAAATCGCTCCGGAAGCGTTTGCTGGAACGGCAGCAGGCCGCAATCCTTCACGAGATCCGCATCGAGCGCGATGATGCGCGGGTTGCGCTGGGCCTGCGCGACGAGCTCTTCGCCGTACGCGTTGAGCAGGCGTTCGACCGTTCCAAGCATTCGCTTCGGCGGCCGCGGCGTCCGCTCGAGCTCCGGCCCCTCGATCCCCGCGTCGGACATCAGCCGCCGGGCGGTGTGAATCAGCTCCGCGACTCCGAGCGCGTACTGCTCTTCCCGAGGAGCGCCGCTGTGATAGTCGTAGAGCGCGCCGGGCTTCTTCGCCGGACCTTCCATGAACGACACGCCCTTACCCTTCACGGTGCTGGCAATGAGCGCTTTCGGACGCGCGCGCTCGGCATTGAGGCGTTCGAACGCGGCGCCGATGCTCTTCGAGTCGTGGCCGTCGCATTCGTCGACGTACCATCCGAAGGCGCGCAGCTTGCCTTGCAGATCGCCGAGGGCGCTCACTTCGTCCACCCATGTGTCCGACTGAAGGCCGTTGCGATCGATGATGACGGTGATCTCGTGCATCTGACCGTGCACCGCGCCCGGCAGCGATTCCCAGAACTGCCCTTCCTGAAGCTCGCCGTCACCCGTCAGCACGTACACGCGGCGATCCTTCAGGCCCTTCAGCCGGTTGGCGAACACCATGCCCTTCGCCTTCGAGACGCCCATGCCCAGCGAACCGGTGTTGGCCTGCACGAAGGGCGTGGTGACATGCGGATGACCGGGCAGCCCGCCGAGCGTGCGAAGCGTGTTGATGCGCTCGAAATCGATCAGCCCCGACGCCATCAGCACCGAGTACAGCGCCGGGGCGTCGTGACCTTTCGACGAAAAGAAAATGTCCGCGGCGTCCTTGCCTTTGTCGAGGTTCTTCAGCTCGTGAAGAAACAGCCAGCTGAGAATCTCGAGCGAGCTGAAGCTCGTGCCTATGTGGCCCGATCCGGCACGCGCGATCATATAGAGCGTGTTGATGCGGCAGAGCGCCGCGAAGATGCCCGCGCGATGCTCCCTCGACAGTTTCTCCCCGGACAACCGCGCGAACTGCGCGCGCGGCACGTAGCACAGCTCGTCGCTGCCAACCTGTTCGAGCTCTGTCTCACCCATGTCGTTGACTCTCGGTTTCTGGATACGGCGCCTGACGAACCTCGGGCAGCGCCCACAGGCCGCGCCGCACGATTTCTTCCGCCATCCACCAATCCCACTGATCGTTGATGTCGAACCCTTCCGACTCGTCGGTCACGAACGGCACGATCGATTCTCCGGCGATGGTTCGTCCCTCGAGGGGGACGCGCGACCACGCCATCTCGAGGCTCGCGTTCTGCACGAAGACTTCAGGCAGCGTGGGATACTGGCTGCTGTGCCATGGCTGCTCCTTCGGGCCGAACGGCATCAGCGGCAGCAGGCGCCGCCCGCGCACGATCCACATCTTGCCGGGATGCTGCTTGCACCGCTCGACGGCGCGCAGCGAGTCCGCACCCGCGTCGTTCCGAAAGGCCTCCCACGCCCGCGTGATGGTCGCGGCACTGCGGAACGGGCTGGTCGGCCGAAGAATCGAGAACGCATCGAATGGACGTCCGCTGTCGCGGAGCGTCTTCAGCGTGTACTCCACCCACTCGATATCCGGTGACAGCGATCCGGCGAATTCAGCCGGCCGGAGGAACGGCACTTCGGCGCCGTAATGCCTGGCGACCTCCGCTGTTCGAGGATCGTCGGTCGACACGATGACCGATCCGAATACGCCGGAATCACATGCGGCAGAAATGGCATAGGCGATCGTGGGATGCGCGCCAAGCCTCCGCACGTTCTTTCCGGGCACGCGCTTCGAACCGCTGCGCGCGGGAATGAACGCCACGATGGAGGGAGACGGGCTCACACGGCAGCCGGGTCGTGATTGATGTAGATCGTCTTCCAGTCGGAGTACACATCCAGCGCTTCGGTGCCCGCCTCGCGGGCGCCGTTGCCGGACTGCTTGAGACCGCCGAACGGCATGTGTGGCTCGCTGCCGTAGGTCGGACCGTTGACCACGCCGACGCCGGCCTGGATGCGCGACAGGAACGTCATCGCGCGATTCACGTTCTGCGTATACACCGCGGCCGTCAGCCCGAACGGCGACGCGTTGGCCACCGTAATCGCGTCCTCAAAATTCCTGACGCGATACAGGATCGAAATCGGTCCAAACAGTTCGGTGTCGGAAATCTCGTCCCCCGCCTTCGCTCCCTCGATGAGCGTGGGTGCCATGTAGAAGCCGTTCTTGTGCCCTTCGTCTAAGAGTCGCTGCCCGCCGGCGAGCACCGTGGCGCCGTTCTTCCTGGCGCGCTCGACCGACTTCACCATGTTCTGCAGCTGCTCTTCATTGATGACGGGGCCGAAGTCATCGTCGTCGCCCGGACCAACGCGCAGCCGTGCGGCGCGGTCGAGCAGCATCTGTTTGAACGTGTCGTACACGGCCTCGAACACCAGGATGCGGCTGCCTGCGGCGCAGCGCTGTCCGGCGTTGCTGAACGCCGCGAGCGTCGCCCCGTCCGCCGCCTTCTCGAGGTTCGCATCGTCGCACACGATCAGCGGGTTCTTGCCACCGAGCTCGAGGCACACCTTTGCGAGCCGCTCGCCCGCGGTGCGCTGGATGTAACGACCGACCTCGCAGGATCCGGTGAAGCTGACGATGTCGACGTCGGGATGCTCGACAAGCGGCGCACCGGCTTCCTTGCCGAAACCGTGGACGACGTTGAACACACCGGCGGGAACGCCCGCCTCGTGGAAAATCTTCGCAGCAGCCCACGCCGAAATCGGCGTGTCTTCCGAGGCCTTCAGAACCGCAGAGTTCCCGCACAGAAGGGCCGGGAAGGCTTTCCAGGCGACGTTCGCAATCGGGGTGTTGGCCGCAATGATCAATCCGGCCACGCCGAGGGGCTGGCGCACGATGAGCGCGGTTTTGTTCTGCGCGGCGCTAGTCGTCGTCTTGCCATAGAATCGCCGGCCTTCGCCGGCGACGAAAAATCCCATTTCGATCGCGGCGCCCGCCTCGCCGAGGGCGTCCTTGCGCGACTTGCCGGTCTCGAGCGCCACGATCTCGGCGAGCTCCGCCTGGCGCGCGCGCATGATCGTCGCGGCTTCGCGAAGAATGTCGCCGCGCTTCACGACCGTCGTGTCCGCCCACGCGGCCTGCGCGCGCCGGGCAGCGGCGACCGCCGTCACGATGTCCGCTTTCTGCGAACGCGCGACTCCGCAGATACGGGCGCCGGTCGCCGGATTCAGCTTGTCGAATTCCCCGCCGTCCGCCGCCGCAGACTCGCGGCCGTCCACGAAGTTCGGAATCGTCCCTGGAATTACCACGCGGTGAATCCTCCGTCGACGCGAATCTCCGAACCGGTGATGTATGCCGACGCGTCCGATGCGAGAAACTGCAGCGGTCCCTTCAAATCGTCATGCACGGCCATCCGCCCCAACGGCACGCGCGCCGAAAATTTCCGCTTGAACTCTTCGTCCTGCCCGCCGAGCACGCCGCCGGGCGAGAGCGTGTTCACGCGCACGCCGTACGGCCCCCACGCCGTCGACAGATATTTGGTGAGGTTCACCACCGCGGCCTTCGACGCGCCATACGCCGGCGGCTTCAGAAACGGGGGATCGCTCACGATGTGATCGTAGAAATGCGCATCCGGCGAGACGCTCGCGTAGAGCGATCCGATGTTGATGACCGAGCCGTGGCGCGCCTTCACCATTTCAGTTCCGAAGACTTGCGAAGCCAGGAAGAGGCCGAGCGTGTTGACCTCGAAGATGCGCCTGTTCACCTCGAACGGCACGTCCTCGAGCAGATAGCCGCCACCAGACGCAGCGGGCGGCGCATCGATGCCCGCGTTGTTCACGAGCACCGCCGGGACGCCGATGGTCTTGACGATACGGTCGCGCACGACCATCAGCGCATCGCGATCGGTCACGCTGGCGTGATGCAGCGTGAGGCGATCGGATGCGTACTGCCGCTGGAGATCGGTGAAGGCGGGGCTGGGAGTCGCGTCCGCGAGGTCGACGCCGGCGACGGTTGCTCCGGCTTCGAGCAGCGCAGCGACCCAGACGGGGCCGAGCAGTCCTCCGGCACCCGTCACAATCGCCACACGGCCGTCCAGCAGAAATCGATTGACCGACCGTTCGCTCACGCGTGTGAGCTACGTGCCTTTGCGGCCGAGGCCGGCTCGCCGATGAAGTCGAGCGCCATCGATTCGTCGGCTTTCACCGCGCGCGTCAGCGGACGGCCCACGATGGTGTCGAGATGATAGGCGGCGAGACCGTCGGCCGGGCTCTTGAACGCGAGATCCGCGGCCGTCAGCACGTGGCCCTCCGGCAGATCGCGCGCCGCGACAATCTTCTTGCCCATCTTCAGTACCGGGCTGGCTTCGCTGGCATAGACCTTCTTGCGGCCGTCGCCCAGCGCCAGGCGGGTCCGCTGCAGGTCGCGCACCATTTTTTTCATGCCGACCGGCTCGAGCGAGAACACATGATCGGTGCCCTTCATCGCGCGGTTCAGCGTGAAATGCTTCTCCATGACGCGCGCGCCGAGCACGTACGCGGCGACGCTCATCGCGATGCCGTTGTCATGGCCGGAGAAGCCGATGACGATGTCCGGAAACTTTTCCCGGAAGGTGGAGATGACGCGCAGATCGAGCTCGGCGAACTCCGCCGGGTACCCACAAGTGCATTGCAGCAGGCAGAGACGCGGGTTGAGCGGCATGATCGTGTCGTAGGCCCGCTGGACATCATCCATGCTGCCGCCCCCCGTGCTCACGATCATCGGCTTGCCAATCTTCGCCACGTGCTTCAGGAGCGGAATGCTCTTCAGGTCGCCCGACGCAATCTTGTAGGCCGGCGGATTCAGCTCGGCAAGAAAGTCGGCGCTCTTGAAGTCGAACGCCGTGGCGAAGAACGTCACCTTCAGGCGTGCCGCTTCGTTCTGCAGCTCGGTATATTCGGTCTTGCCGAACTCCAGCGCTTCGCGATGCTCGCCGTACGTGGTGCCGAAGCTGTTTTCGTTTTCGTAGGACTTGTCGTACATCGCCTTCGTGTACAGGGTCTTGTTGTCGCGCTTCTGCAGCTTGACCGCCGCGACGCCGCACTCGGCGGCGGCACGGAACATTTCCTTCGCGGTCTGTAGATTGCCCTGATGGTTATGCCCGATCTCGGCGATGACGTACGCTTCAGTTTCGTCGCTGATCACGCGATCGCCAATCACTAGTTGCCGGCTCATCGAATCTCCTTCCTGGTACTCTGAACCTCGTGCTGCAGGATGTCGTGCATCAGCGCGTCCCACCCGAGCGCGTCCCGTCCGGTCGCCCGGGCGCGCCCGCTGAGGCGCGTCAGCTCCTGCTCGTCGATCGGCAGGGCCACGCACGAATGAATATCGAGCATGTTGTCGCCGTGCGCCAGCGACGCCGGCGAGTGCTTGTCCGTGTTGGTGATGACGACCGACCCACATTCCAGCGCGGCGTTGACCGTCGTATTGTTGGCCCTGACGCCGCTGTCGAAGAATGCCGCAAAGAACGTGGTGTCGAGCAGGTAATTGTAAACCGCCGTATCCGACATGTAGCCAAGAAAATAGATGTGCTCGCCGAAAATCTGCCGGAGCTCTTCGAAGACGATGGTGAACGATTCGTCGAACGCCGTTCCCTCGTGCAACGCCGTGGACAGAAACACCGAATAGCTCTTCCCCGTGCGCTCGAGCAGCGTGTGCAGCTTTCGATACAGATCGGACCGCACCTTGTGCGCCATCCCGAATGAGAACACCGAGAGTTCCGTGCGCTTGAATCGTTGCGGCTCGAGCAGCGTCCACGGACACCACGACTGGACGACATCGGCCCGTACGGGCGCCAGCCGCTCGACGAGCTCGGCATTGCCGCAGTAGACGCGCTCGGCCTGCGTCAGCAGCCGGTGCTCGATCGGCGTATCGGTCCACGCGTGCAGGAACAGCCGATACGTCCCGCGCCACGGCGCGGCGTCGAGCGTGTGGTTGAGCGCCTGGATATCGTCCGCCGTAAACTCCGCGATCTTCAGCGACAGCAGCGGCGATGCCATCGACCCCGCCGCCGGGTCGAACACGTTGATCATCTTCACGCCGAGCTTGCGCGCGAACATCAGGTTGAACTTCGCCACGCCGCAGGTCAGCGGGTTCAGGTGCAGTCCGAGCACGCCGTCCATCGGCTGGCTCATGCGATCTCCTGTTTCTCGTACACGAGCACGCGCCCCTTGCCCATCCAGTCGATCCGATCCTCGAGATCCTTGCGGCGGCGGAACCCTTCGAGGATGAAGAACAGGCGGAGCAGATCCTTGTTCATGAGGGTGATGTGCGAGGGATCGACGTCGAACTGCGTGGTCACGTCGAGCAGCGTCGGCGGATCCGGATGGAACCGCGTGGTGCAATACGCGAACTTCGAGCTGACGCGGCAGATGTTCTCCACCGTCTGGCGTACCTGCAGCACCGTGAGATGCTCGAACACTTCGCGGCAAATCACGAGGTCGTAGGCGTTGTCGGGAATCGTGGGATCCGTCAGCGGCCCGACCTTGATGCGCTCGCGCACCTCCGGGGGCGCCAGCTCGCGCGTGCTGGGGCTGAAATCGATGCCGTCGGCGATGACGCCGACTTCCTGCAGCAGATACATCAGTGCGCCCGGCCCGCAGCCCATGTCGAGCACCTTGGTCGGCGCGAAGACCTCCTTCACGACCTCGGGATGCCGGCCTTCGAGCTTGCGGCGCGTCTCGATCGTGTAGTCGTTGCCGGCCTGCCGCCATTCGCTGACGAAGTACTCCGAGTCGTAGTGCTCGGGCTCGATCATCCGCTGACCGAACGCGAACGCCTCGAATGCGTCCATGTCAACGTGGCCGTTGCGGCCCGTCTGAAACCGCTGCAGCAGCTGCGTCGACGAATCGCGCACCGCGTCGAGAAACACGATCTCGATCCCGTGTTCCGCGCAAATCTTCACCTGCTCGGGCGGAAGCTTGCCTTCCCAGTCTTTTCCCTTGACGTAGTGGGTCGGTTGCAGCTCGCGCAGGACCGTTTCGGTATCGACAGGACTGACGTGCGTGTAGTCGATCGGCTTGAGCGCATCGAGCACGCGTGCGCGCTTCTCTGCCGCCAGGAGTGGAGGATGCTTCGCGCTCGTGTAGACATCCGGTGCGATATTCACGAGCAGGGGGTTCCCAAGCTCGCGCGCCTTCTGAAAATATTCGATGTGTCCGTGGTGCAGCGGATCGAACGCGCCATCGACCATCGCAACTTTCTTGCGGTACTGTTTGAGATCTGCGTATCGGAGAATCATCCACGCTCTCTTATGAGTTGTCGGTTACGTGCGCCATGGCGGCGCCGCGGTACGTGTTGCCGTCGAACATGGTCCGCAGCAAGGCGGCGCTCCTGATATCGAGGGTGACGGCCGGCGTGCCGACAAATCGGCCAAGCCGCCAGCCGACGTCGAGGTGCGCCGGGACCAGCTCCGATTCATTCGAGTAGAACCCGATCGAGGGCACGCCGTAAAACGGTCCGACGTAGGCCAACCCGCCGTAGGTGCCGACAAACGCCCGCGCACGGCTGATGACCTGCGTCTGAACCTCGAGGTTCCGTTCGGGCGTCATCAAATGATCGATGTGGTGAATCCCCATGCCACCCGCGACGGTGATGTCTTCATGATCGTCGAGGTTGAGACCCGTGTTCAAGAGGACGACGGGTGATTCGCGTGACAGCGAGCGAATCACGTCGGTCGCGAACCTGCGGTTGTCCGGCGTATCGGGAAATGACGGCCGGAAGTAGAACCGAACGGCGATGTAATCCTTGGGGAGGCCCGCGGCAAGGTCGTCCCCGGCCACCGGCGCCAGCCGTCGATAATCGGTGTGCTTCGTCAGCAGTCCGACCGAGGCCTTCTCGTACCAATAGAACCGCAGCAATCGGTACATGAGCGACGGGTGCAGCACCTCGGCGTCCTGCAGATTCGCCGCGGCTTTCGCGCGGTCGAGGATCTCGCGATCCATGGCGGTGACCTCGTACTGCTTTTGATTGCCGCCTTCGAGCCAGCGCTCCTCATTGCGCTGCTGGTACTCCCGCACGGAGAACAGATCGAAAATATCGACGTACTCCTGCGTCAGGTGCTGATACCACGGGCGCGCGCCGCCGCGCGACACGACGATGAGGCGGCGGTTCTCGAGGCCGTAGGTTTTCGTCGCCCAATTCAGGAACGGGATCCAGTACAGCAACTCGAATCCGACCTCCGACACCCACGGTCCGACAATGAGCGGGCCGGACGTGCCCTGCAGGCGCTCGAGCTCGCGCTTCAACTCTCCTGCGATCGGCGCCGACGGAATCTGATCCAATTCCTGCCGCAGGAGCCAGGGCACGGCGCGGTTCTTCACGATGGGAATCGCGCGCAGCGCGCGCAGCGTCAACACGCCTGGACGCCGCACGATCTCGCCGGCAAGATTCTTCATGCGTTTCCTGACGCGGGCTGCCGTCTTTCGCCGAACCTTATCGCCCATGGTTTTCTTGAAGAAGGTCATGGTCGAATCGATGCCCCCCCTGCGGCGAACGCTCCGGCCAACGAGTCGCACCTTACGCTCATAGGGTCGGAGGCCAATGATTTTCTCGAGCAGGTACGAACGAAGCCCGCGAACCGACTGCCATCCATGCAGAACGCCACCGAGCACAAAGCAGCGGAGCGCGAAGAGGGCGCCCGCCACGCGGCCGATCTGAGGCGACCGCTCGCCTCGGACGCCAAGAATCCAGAACAGCACGGCTGCGTGACTGATCCACCACGGAACGTACGCATACAGCGGGCGCTTGCCGGGAAAGAAACTCGCGCGCTGGCGCCCCAGGCTGAACAGGCGTCCATACCAGCGCCTGAACCACAGCACCTGGCGCACCTGCGCGAACTGCCCCTGCAGTGATAGCTCTGTCAGAAGCAGGCGATCGGGCACGAGCACATGGCGGAACACCCCCGCCTTCTGCACCGCGTCGGCGCGGAACAGCCCGTAAATCATGTTGCCTGCCGACATCTTCCAGCTTGCCGCAGCAAATCGGCGGCCTGGGCTCGCCATACCTGCGGTTTCGAAAAACCACGGCTTGCGATCGACCGGGCCGCCGTCGGCCGTGACCTTCGTGTTCAAGGGATACGCGAGCACCACCTCGGGTCTGCCATCGATCGCATTGACAAGACACGCCAGCCATCGCGGATGCCACAGGTCGTGATCGCTTCCCCAGGAGAAGAATTCCGCTTCGGGATACGTGTCGCGGCACGCGACGAACGCCTGGCGCCAGTTCTCGATCATGCCAATGCGTCGATCGTTTTGCCGGCACGAGACTCGCGAGTCGATCGCCGCGTAGCCCTGCAGGATTTCGTAGGTGCCGTCGTCGGAACAGTCGTCGACGACGACGACCGCAAGGTCGGTATAGGTCTGCCCGAGAATCGACTCGATCGCTTCTCTCGCCTCGGATGCGTGGTTGTAGCTCGGCAGCCCAAACACGACCTTCGGCGTCTTCACTGCGGCTGCACTTTCCGCCAGCCGATGACGTGACGGTAGTCCTTGTCGGACGGTACCTCGTCGAGCATCTTCTGATAGCTGACCGGAAGAATGGCAATCTCGTGGGGCCAGTAGTGCTCGGTGATGATGTCGCGCACGCTGGTGAGCTCGAGGTTATACACCGAGCGATCGCGGTTGAGGCTGTAGAGAAACGGACACTCGAGCTCGAAGGCCTTCATCACGTACCCACGAACCTGCTCAGACGTCATCTCCTGAAAGGACACCATATTGACGGTCAGATCCAGCCGTGGCGGCCGCATGTCGGGCAGCGATCCGTTCGGCAGGAGGATGAAATCGTACTCGCTCCATCGGGCGAACAGCTCGTCGTCTGGCACGTCGCCGTAGAACAGCACGCGGGCCTGCGGCATGAGCGTCGTCAGATAGGTGGCGGAGAACAGGAAGAGCTCCGGAAAATCGGTAATGACGTAGGTCGCATTCGGGCAGACGGTCTTGAACTGGTACGCGAAGCCGCCCCACCCGGCCCCGATTTCCCACACGAGCCGCCGCTCTCTCGATTGGAACTCGTCGAGCACGGCGCCCTGCTTGAGCGCCTGGAGCACTTCGTAGTACTTCAAGGTATCGACGTTGTACAAAGCGCCGTCGATCTCAAAGCCGAATCCCCCGAGCTCGCGCGATTCGGGCACCAGGCAGTCTTCGCCGCCGCGCTTCAACAGCGCGCGAAACTTCTGCTCGACGCGCTGCCGGAACGCCTCGCGGTTGCTGCGGTACTCGTACGCGCGCAGCCCGGTCAGATAGTGCGTGTGCTGCCGCAGGTTCTCGATCACGAACGGCGATGCATCGAGCATGTACTCGAACATCGAGAGCTCCTCGCGCCAGTACGCGCTCGGCTCCGCGGCAGAGGTGCCGGCCCCGCGCTCGTTCATCTGCAGGACTTTGTCTCGCACGTTCACATAGTTACGGTACGCCGGACGCCGCTCGAGCTCGGCGCGTACGCGTGCCAGCTCTGCTCGTGTCCAGCGCGGGGTGATCGCAGGAGGCATCGATTCGCTACTCGTCTCTCTTACCGAGCCACCGTCGGCTCGCGGTGCTCGTCCTTCGGGTCGGCCTGCCATCCCTGCGCGCCAAACGCCCAGCCGACGACATCGAGATCGTTGACGTCCATCGCGACAAAGGACCCCTGTTTGAACTTGCCGAACACACGCCGCGCCAGCTCGAGATGCTGGACGGCGAAGCACTCGGGACGCGAGTAGAACGCCAGCGAGTTGACGCCGTAGAACGGCGGCACGTACGACAAGCCGCCGTAGGTGCCGACGAACCCGCGCGATCGCGCAATGACCTTGGTCTGCACCTCGAGGTTGTTGCGCGGCAGCATCAGGTGCTTGATCTCGTGCACGCGCTTCATGGCGCCGACGCCGAGATCCCAGTGGTCGTCGATGTGCAGGTCGGCGTTCAGGAGGACGACATCGGTAAACTCGGTGAGCCGCTCGAGCAGCCGCCGGACGAACGTGCGGTTCTCCTCGGTCTCCGGAAAGGACTCATTGAAGTAGAACCGCATCGCGACATAGTCATCGGGCACGTGCGCGGCGATGTCCGAGGTGTCGGGCGCCGGCAACCGTTGGAACGCTGCGAAATTCTCGATCAGGGTGACCGAGGCCTGGCTCTTCCAGTACGGATAGAACAGCCGATACATGTGCATCGGATGGATCAGGTCGACGGCACGGCTGTCGATGGCCTGCCTCACCATCTTCATGATGTCGCGGTCGAACTCCGTCACCGTGCGCTGCTTCTGCTTGCCGTCGGTCAGCCGCTGCTCGTTCTTCTGCCGGAATTGCTCCGGCGTGAAGAAGTCGAACATTTCGATGTACCGGTCGGCCATGCCCTGATACCAGATGCCGGCGCCGCCTCTCGACACCACGACCATGCGCTCGCTCGGGAAATGCCGGTAGGTGCGGATCCAGTTGAGGAACGGAATCCAGTACAGCAGCTCGAACCCCACCTCGCTGAGCCACGGGCCCACGATAATCGGGCGATCGCTTCGCGCCATCTTCTGCAGCATGCGGGGCACGGCGACCTGCTCTTCGGTCGCCGACTCGCTGTTCATGATGCGCGGCGCGACGCGCGGCACGATGTACTGCCGCGCAAACGTCTTCATCGGCCCCCAGCGGAACACCCGATCGAGCACGGCGAAGACCGGCCGCAGCAGCATGCCCGACACCGTCAGCGGACGCAGCGCGCGTTCGCGCTTGCGCGAGATGCGCGTGAACTGCCTGACGGCCTTCATCGCCAGCGCGACCGGATACAGC
>CAYHHH010000024.1:44467-45525 GCA_964356125.1 uncultured Bifidobacteriaceae bacterium
TCCTGGCTATGCGTGTACTCAGCAGTCCGGACGCTGTACACCGGGCGGCCCACGATGCCGGCTTCAATCTGTGCCGACGTATTGATGCCGACCGTGGCCACGCTGTGGAAGAGCGAATCGAAGTAGTCGTTTTTCGAATTCACGTCGACGGGGTTCGCGCCGCCTCTCGGAAAGACCACGACGTTGTCGAACTTCGACAGATCGACGCGCTGCCATGGCTGGATGTTCTCGGGGTGCGGACGCACCAGCACGCCCACACCGTGCAGGCGCGGATCGGGTGACCGGCGAAGCTCGTCCACCCATCGCGCGACGAAGTCGGCCTCGTTGGTCGCAATGAACGGCGACGAACAGAGGTACAGCACGTACGGGCGATCGACGGCGAGCCCCACCTGGCGGCAGAACTCCTCGCGCGTCGAGCTCGGTCGTCGAGCGAACCACTGGTCGTACACGGGAGCGCCCGTCATGACGACCCGCTCCGGCGGTACGCCGTGCATCCGGACCGCCTCGTCTTTCTGAAACTCGTTCCAGACGAAGACGCGATCGGGCACGATGCGGATGAGCCCTTTGTTCGTCAGGTTGTCCCAGCTGTGCACGCACAGGCCGGTCCGCAGGCCAACGGCTTGCGCCCCCTTGATGTAATCGACCTGGTCGGAACCGATATCGACCAGCGGTGTCAGCAGGACGAGATCGGGCTTCTGCGTGTGAATCTGTTCGGCGATCCAGCGATCGGTCGGAATGGCGCGCTCGCAGATGTCGAGGAGCGTCCATTGCAGCGTGAGACCCAGACGGCTCTTCAGCGGCGGCAGCCGGCTGATCCATCGCAGCGGCCCGGGCACTCGCCGCTCGGCACGCTCGCGAAGGCTGTCCGCTTTGGCGTACTCCGGAGTGAGATATCGGAGATAGTCGCCCCACATCCGGAGCGCGCGCGAGAGCCCGAGCCAGAAGCGCCAGGGCGTCTTCTTGCTGAACTCGCCGTAGGTAATCCCTGGATAGTCCTGCGTGAGCTCCCACAGCAGGCGGCCGTCACCCAGCTTGTCCTGCATCTGGAACGCGAGGTG
>CAYHHH010000025.1:0-25730 GCA_964356125.1 uncultured Bifidobacteriaceae bacterium
GCGCAAGCTACCACGTTAGGTAGCAGCCAGCCGCTTCATCTCATCTCCGTGTTGGGATACCCCCGTGCTCTACGTACAAGCGCGGATCACTAACGCAGCATCGTTCCCACCGAATCCCAACGATGTCGAGATGCCGGCGCGCAGGCGGCCTTCGCGCGGCTGATTCGCGACGACCAGCACGTCGCAGTCGGCAGATTCGTGGTTGATCGTCGGAGGGATGACGCCCCGCGCGATGGACATCGCGAGCGCGGCGGCTTCGATGGCGCCGGCCGCACCGAGACAGTGGCCGATCATCGATTTCACTGACGTGACGGGAAGCTGCGAGGTGCGGTCCCCGAAGACGCGGCGGAACCCTTTCGACTCCGCGGCGTCGTTCTGCGGCGTCGCCGTGCCGTGCGCATTGATGTGGTCGACGTCATCGGCATTGACCTGCCCGTGACGGAGCGCGGCCGCGATCACCGATGCGACCGGACGCCCTTCGGGCTCCGGCGCCGTGGGATGAAACGCCTCGCACACGAAGCCATAGCCGGCCAGCTCGCCGTAAATGTGCGCGCCTCGCCGGCGGGCGCGATCGAGCGATTCGAGCACCAGAATCGCGCCCCCTTCGCCGATGCTCATGCCGGCACGGCCGCGATCGAACGGCCGGCACGGATTCGGATCCATCAGCCGCAGCGCGTTGAAGCCACTGAACGTCAGTCGAGACAACGCATCGGTGCCACCGGCGAGCACCGCGTCAGCGCGGCCGCGGCGAATCGCATCGGCCGCCTGGCCGATGGCGATCGTGCTCGACGAACAGGCAGCCACCAGGCACGACCGCGGCCCCTCGAACCTGAACCGGTGCGCGATCGCATCCGCAGGCGTGCTCGAGAAGTGGTTCCAGACATCCGACTTGCGCGCGCGCGCAATGCCCGATGTCATCCACTTGCGGTAGAAGGTTTCGTTGCGGAAGAGATCGGCCGTGCCCGCGCCGAGCACCACACCCACGCGCGAACGATCGAGCGGGCCTTCGAGGAGTCCCGCATCCGCGAGCGCTTCGGCCGCCGCCGCCACGCCGATGTGATCGCTGCGCGACAGACGCCGGCGCTCGAGCGGCGTGAGATCGCTGTTCAACGCATCCGTCTGCACTTCAGCAGCGATCCGGCTTCTGTATCCCTCGGTGTCGAACAGCCTGGCGGCGCGGATGCCGCATTCGCCGGCAACCATGCGCTCCCATGTCGCCTCTCGGGAATTGCCGAGGGACGTGACCATGCCGATGCCCGTAATGACGACCGTCTCGTTCACCACGGTGCGTCTTCGACCTGGACGGGCTGGCGCGGTGCTCGGGCGACGCCGGCATTCAGCTCGGCTGCGACCGTGCGCACCGTCTCCGCTTCCCGCCGCTTTCCCGAGAGCGCAACGACCATCGGCACGAATTGAAACGGCAGCGAGACGCCGCTGAACGCGACACACCCCGCGCGATGCCAACCCGCATGATCGCGAGGGCCGAGGCCGATCAGGCTTCCGATGTACGAGCGGATGACGCCGTAGGCATCACCGGCAACAGCAGACGCGTTGCCATGCTCCCCGCCCGGCCGGCCCAAGCCGCGCGTGAGGCTCTCTAAAAACTCTTCGCGGTTCCGCCCCGGCGCCTCGGTCCACGTGCGGCCGACGCGGCGAAGCGTGTGCGCGTCGCTTCCGCCGATGGCCGACAGCGTCGCCTCGTGCCCGGCCGACCGCCGCGCCACGATCGTCTCGATGAGCAGATTGTGCGCCGGCAGCATCGCGCCGTTCCTGGCCTCGAGCGCGGGCACTTCGTCCAGCAGCCGCAGGTAGTCCGCCAAGGGCGTCTGCCCCCGATAGAAATGGAGCAGATGATTCAGCGAGAAAAAGACGCCGGCCGATCGCAGGCGCGCGATCACGTCGAACACGTTGCGGCGCAGCGGCTGCACGTCACGGTGCAGTGCCTCGGTCATCCCGTACACGCCGAGGTGCACCTGCATGTCTTTGTGCCAACACGACACTTCCTCGCCGATGATCACCTCTGCCGGGTTCTGGACGATGGCGGAGAGTTCCAGCGCGCCGTCGATACTGTCGTGGTCGGTGATGGCGACGAGATCCATGCCGCGCGATTTGGCGCGGCGGTAGACGTCGATCGGGCGTGAGTAGCAGTCGCGGCTGCGGAGACACCGCATGTTGCCGCTGCGCGTCGAGTGGAGCGTGTGGACGTGCAGGTCAGCGCGCATCATCATCGTAATGGCTTCAGCAGCAGAATCTGGAAGGTTGTCGATCCCACGTCTCGATACCCGGACGGCAGAACGCTCTTCCCGCCTTCCGCACGCAAGATCATATTCCATCGCACGCGCAAGTTCGCGGCCGCACCGACACCGCTCAACGGCCGCCAGCCGCGTGCCACGTCGCGATCGCGTCCCCACGCCTGCTCCAGAAACAGGTCGAGCCGGTACAGGTCCAGCAGATTGAACGAGTACGTGCCGCGGGCCATCGACAGTTCCTGGAATCGCACGCCGGAAGCGGGCACGCCGTGGATGCGCGTGTCGTCGAACATGCCGAACTGATATTTCGAAAACCGGTCGAGCCGCTGGCCGCCAAACCACGCGCCGTTCAGATGAATCTTGTGCACCGCTTTGAAGTACCAGTCGCGCGAAAGGCTCGCCGTGTACTTGGCGTACGTGGGCTGCTCGCCCGAGAGCCGCCGGTACCACGTCCCATTGGCGACGACACTGTACCCTCCCCGGCGGTACTCCCACGCGCCACCGAAGCCATTCGTGATCGTGCTTGGCGGCAGCTCGAACGCTTTCGACGTCGTCCGGTCGCGCACGTACGCGTCGAATCGGAACTGATACTGAAACTGCGCTTTCTGGAATGCGGTGTACTGCCAGCCGAGATTCACGCCGGACGAGAGGGGCCACGTCAGCACCCGTTCGTCCTCGC
The DNA here is from genome assembly GCA_964356125.1 of uncultured Bifidobacteriaceae bacterium. Taxonomy (GTDB): domain Bacteria; phylum Acidobacteriota; class Vicinamibacteria; order Vicinamibacterales; family JAMQPK01; genus JAMQPK01. The sequence continues at coordinate 2,929 of CAYHHH010000025.1, forward strand.
GCTCACCGTCGGGCCCGTAGATGCGATCCGAGGACGGCGCCGCAATCGCGAAGAAGTCGACGCTGGCGTCCAGCGGTGTCGATCCAAGTGTCGGCCGCTGAATATTCCCCGCGGCAAGCACGCCGCCGAACAGCAGCGCCAGCTGCGTGTCGGGGTTGCCGAACTCGAAATCGAGGTAATTAATCCCGAAGATCGGGAGTGGAAACGCGTAGGACGGATCGATCGTGATCCCCATCGCCATCGCCTTCACGCTGCTGCTCGGCCGGGTGCTGACGACCCGCACCTCACCTTCTTTGATGTAATGCCGCAGCCCCTGATCGGTTTCCTTGTACATCACGCGGTTGCTCGCGCGGGCGGCCGCGCGTGCTGCCTCGAAGTCGCGCTGATTCACCTGCACGTTCGTAAACACCACGCTCTTCTCGACGAGGACGTTGCGGCCGGCGACCATCAGAATCTGCCGCGCCGACATGCTGGTGAACAGGAAGATGAGGCGGCCGCCGATGGTGGCGACCGGCGTGTAGTACTGCGTTTCGTCGTTCGAGACGACCGGCGCCGGCAGCCCGCTCTGCACCGTCTGTACGCGCACGCGCGCGAACGTCGTGCGATCGATCCAGACGGTCCCGCGGTACAGCGCCTTGCCGCTCGCGGCCGGCTCGAACGCAATCACATAGCAGTCGAACTCGTTCACGACCTCCGTGCCGCGCAGTTCGTAGCGGTAGTCGGTGTCGAATCGCAGTTGGAGCGGAAGCGACAGCACCTTCTCCGCCTGAAGAAGCGGAAACGGCGGGCGGTCGGCTCCCCACTTCGCGCCGTTGACCGAAAACGACAGCTCCTCCCATTCGATCTCGTTGTCGCTCACGTAGTAACGGTTTTCCGTGACCACGTCGTAGCCCGAATCGGCCATCGTCGGCCTGAAGTGCTGCTCCATCCGCGCACCAGCCGCGTAATTCCGAACGGCGAGGTCTTGCGCGCGCTGCTGCGCCTGGTGCCGCGCGATGATCTCGGCGACAGACAACGACTGCGCAGCAGACACGTCGCTGCGGTCTGCGAACATCTCGGTGGCGCCTTCGTTGAAATCGAGCACCATCGGACCGCCGGTCAACGGCACTTGCAAACGTACCGAGCCGGTGACATCGTCGCGCGTGTAATTGCCTGCGGGAAGACGGGTCTTCTTGAGCAGATCGCGCACCACCGGCGTGCCACCCATCGACAGGATTGCCGACACCTGCAGCGGGTCGGACGTGGCGTCTCCCCAGTACACGAGATAGGTCGCGAACGTGCGCTCGTCGAAGAGCATGCGGAACCGGAGCGTGGACGTCACGTCTCGACCGCCGGTCGAAAGCCGCAGCTGCGTTGCAGTCGCGTCAAGTCGCGAGATCTCAGAGGTCAGCAGCGAGGCGATCGGCGACAGGGCGCGCAGCTCCTCCACCGCGTTGTTGGCGCTCCAGGCGCGAAGGGATACATCGGTGCCGAGATCGTCGATCAGCGAATCGACAAGACGTGACGATGTTCCCGCAACTGCCAGCGTTGCACTGCGATCCACGCGTGCCTGAACCTGTCGAGCCGATTCAGCCGTGGCATCCGACACAACAAGCAGGTCGATGTATGGAGCGAGATCCGCCGTGTAAACCGAGGTCAGAGCGGCGGCATCCTCCACGAGCGATCCGCCGAGCGCGATGCGAATCGCCGGCCGCGCCGAGCGCGCTTCCGTGGCCGCCAGCTTCACGGCAAAGACGCCCAGTGCGGCCTGCTCACGGCCGACGGCGATTTCGACGATGGCCATTCCTTCTGCGTGCGCCTGCAGGAGCGCGGCGAGCCGCTGCCGCCATGCATCAGCGTCGTCAACCGACGCCGGTGCCGGGACGGTGAGCCACACAGGCACACCCGATGTGCGATACGACGCGAGCGTCAGGCCCATGTCGGTTATCGCATCCACGGCAACGGGCACGCGCACGCGAGCCGCAACCGGCAGAGCCATCTCCGTCGACACCTGACGCAACTGTGCCGGATCGATCTGCGCGTTGTCTTCGATGGCGATGCGCGGCACCGGCACGGGCGCCGCCGCGGGCCCGGGCTGCTGCGCACCAAGCAGAAGCCCGACCAGGGGGAACCAGATCGCGCTCATGACTGCGCGAGGTGCTGTTGCGGGAGCGAGCTGATAGGACCGAACGTCGCGCTCCCGAGAATCGATCGAAGTCGATTCCGGAAACCGTCGAGGCGGAAGTAATGAGCGAAGTGCAGCGGCGCGGGCAGCCGGACTCTCGGCGGATCAGCGTCGAACTCCCACGGATGCACGGCGAGCACCGCCGGACTGCCGGCGCGATTCACTTCATCGATTCTTCGAAGGACGGTACGCGGCGAGCTCATGCGAAGGCCCCACCCCCAGCCGAGCGGCATCACCTGACCACACCGATCGACGACGAGCGGCGGAACCTCGGTGATGGGACCCGATGCGGTCTGACGCACGTGCGGGAGACGCGGGTACGCGGTCGACCCGACAATCTTGACGGGCGCCATGCTGGCGTCTGTCGTGAATCCTCTATTCGCGAGGCGATCCAGCGCCCAGAGTGAGCGATCGTTGATGGACCACTCGGGTGCGCGGAACGCCGTGACGTGCGGGACGCCGGCGGACCGTAAGGCCGCCATGCTCTTCTGCAGATCGGCGGCGAACGCGTGAGCGCTCAGCTCGTACGCCCGCAGGTGATCGTGGCCGTGCGATCCGATGTCGTGGCCGGCGCTCCGCACCGCCGCCACGAGCTGCGGATGCTCCTCGGCGATCCACCCCAACACGAAAAATGTCGCGCGAACGCCGGTCGCATCCAGTGTGTCGAGCAGCCAGCGGGTCGTGTCGCCGACTCGCGACGGAAGCCCGCTCCACTTGTCGCGCGCCAAGGCGCTGACGCCGCACACGTGGAACCAGTCCTCCAGATCCACGGTAAAAATATTCGTCACACCGACTTCCTGGCACGGTCGGAGACGATGAAGTCTGCGATCGTGTCGACCGAACGCAACACCCGCTGTCCGGTTTCATCGTCGGTGATCGACACGCCGAATCGCCGCTCCATCTCCAGCACGAGCTCCAGCACGTCGATCGAATCCAGACCCAGGCCTTCGCCGAAGAGCGACATGCCGTTCTCGATCTCGTCCACGGAGATCGGCAGCCTGAGGCTCTCGACGATGGCACGCTTGATTTCTTCTTTCAGGGTATCGGGCGCGCTACTCATGTCCTCCGATCTTACAAGAGGCCACCGTCAACCCCTATGACCTGCCCTGTGATATAGCTCGACGCCTCCGACGCCAGAAACGCCACGAGCGCCGCCACTTCTCGCGGCGTGCCGATGCGGCCGACCGCGACGGCGCGCACATGCGCCTCGCGCGCGGCGGCCGGCATGGCGTCGAGCATCTCGGTCTCAACCAGGCCGGGCGACACGGCGTTGACGAGCACCCCCTTGGCCGCGAGATCGCGCGACAACGCGCGCGTGAGCCCCTCGAGCCCGGCTTTGGACGCGGCGTAGGCGCTCTGCCCGGGCAGCGGCATGCGCGCGCTCGGCGAGGATACGTTGATGATGCGTCCCCAGCGCCGCAACAGCATGCCGCGCACCACGGCGCGCACGCAATGGTACGCACCATCGAGGTTGACGTGCATGGTCTGCTGCCACTGCGGCAACCCGAGTAGCGCGATATGGGCATCACGCGACACCCCGGCGTTGTTCACCAGAATGTCGACCGGGCCGAGCTCGGCAACGGCCCGCTCGAAAAACGACGTCACGCTCTTCTCATCGGCGACGTCGCACTGCCCTCCCCACGCTCGCCCGCCGGCGTTACGCATCGCCTCTTCGAACGCGCGCGCCTCGTTTTCCCGCTCGCGATACGCAATGCCTACGGCCGCGCCGCGCTCGACCAGAAGCTCAGCGATGCCTCTGCCGATGCCGCGCGATCCGCCCGTGACGATGGCGACCCGGCCGTTGAGGAGGAGATCAGTTGACACGCAGCACGACGCTGAACAAGGCGCCTCCAGAGGCAAAGCTGTTGACGAGCGCAATGGATCCGGGAGCGTCGACAGCGGTGGTGGCAAGCCGCAAGCGTCCGGTGGAGGTATCAGGCGACGCCAGGCCGGCAATGGGAGGCACGCGGCCCGCCTTGCCGCACAGCAATGCGGCGATGCAGCCCGCGCTGCCCGACGCGCCCGACTCGCCGAGCGATCCCTTTATTGAAGTGACCACGCACGATCCCGAACCGAACAGCTCTCCGAGCGCCTCCGCCTCGACGCGATCGAGCGCCTGCGTCGCATTCGCGGAGGCGTAGACGACGCCGACGTCGCCAGGTTCGATGCCCGCGTCATCGAGCGCAAGACGCATCGTCCGGACGAGTGGCGCAGACGCGTCCGGCCATTCGTTCAGCGCGACTGCCGCGCTCGACGCGCCGACGCCGAGAATTTCGCCGTGGGCGATCGCGCCGCGCGATTCCCACGCCCCGTCCTGCTCCAGCCACAACATGTAGCCGCCCTCTCCAAGGACGAACCCGCTGCGCGTGAGATCGAATGGCGCGAGGCGCGAATCGGGCGTCGTGGCCGGCGACATCACGCGAAACCGATCGTACGCCTTGAAGAAGATCTCATACACCGCATCGACACCGCCTGCGGCCAACGCCGACGCGTGCCCCTCGCGAATCATCTCCGTGGCCGAGACGATCGCCGCGAGTCCCGATGCCTCTTTGTAGCTGACGGTCGCGTTCGGGCCGCGCAATTTGAACTCGAGTCCCACGAGGCTCGCGGCCGCGTTCGCGACCGTGCTGTTGAAGAGCAGCGCGGGCGCCCCCGTCGGCCCCGTCTTGAACAGCGCCGAGAGATAGTCCTGCGTGGCCTGCCCGCCGGCGGTCCACGTGCCAAGCATCACGCCGCTGCCGTCGACCCCCTCATCGCTGCGCGGCTGCCTCGCATCTTCCATCGCGAGACTGGACGCGGCGATCGCGTACGCGCCCGTGCGATCCATGCGGCGCAGCTTCATCGGCGGAATCCACTTCGGAGCGTCGAAATCGGTGACGCTCGCGGCCAGAATAGAACGGCAATCTTTCGTGTCGAAATCCGTGATGGGTGCGATGCCGGTCCGTCCCTGCAGCAGCGCGTCTCTGAGCGTCTCGAGTGAAGTGCCGAACGGGGAAACGGCGCCGATCCCGACGACGCGCACGCGACGCTGCATCCGTCCGGATGTTACCATTGGCCCCATGCCCCATCAACGCAGCCGGCGCGCCATCCACGCGTCTGCGTTGCTGTTCTTCACCGCCTGCGTCGCCGCCGTCGCGTGCGCGTCGATCGTGCGCGCGCAGTCGGCCGCATCGAAGAACGCCCTTCGACAAGACTCAGGGCAGGCGTTCGATGAGCTGTACCAGCGAGGGCAGAAGGCGAACGGCGGCCTGAAGACGTTGACCGCGCGCTTCACCGAAACGACGACGTCTCCCCTGCTCACGCGGCCGCTCGTCGCGCGCGGCACGCTGGCGCTGCAGCGTCCGTCGACGGTCGTCCTTCAGTACGACGCGCCTGAGGCGCGAACCGTGCTCATCGACAACAAGCAGTTGCTGCTCAGCTGGCCGGGACGCAACATCTACCAGACGCGCAACATCGGACAGATGCAGAGCCGTATTCAGAAGTACTTTGTGGAGGCGAATCCAGACGAGCTGCGCAAGAGCTTCGACATCACCGTGACCGACGCCGAGAAGCGCGCCGGCGCCGACCACGTCGTGCTCGTACCGAAGCGGAAGCAGATTCAAGAGGGGCTCACGCTCCTCGACTTGTGGATCGACCACTCATCGCTGCTACTGACGGCGATGCGGATGACGTTTGCCGGCGGCGACACGAAGCTGCTGACGCTGGAAGACGTGGTGCCTAACGCTCCGATCGCTCCAGGGACCTTCGCGCATCCGCCGCAAACGACGCGGTGAACGAGCTCAAGGGCGACGCGAAGTCGCACTCCGGATATCCACTTCGCTGAGGACCCAGACCACAGCGTTCGTTTGCGGGAACCGGACGAAGGAGAAGGGCTCGCATCTCTGTCTCGTGGGAGGGTAACATACCCCGATTGATCGACGTCCTCGTTACATGGGCCCACCGTCGACGCGCGCTCGTCATCGGCGCCGCGTTTTGCATCCTCGCCGTCTCAGTTGAAGGCGCACGCCGGCTCTCATTCGAGACGGACGTGCTCACGCTGCTCCCTCGCGACGGGCGCGTGATCCCGGCGTTCCGTACGTTTCTGTCCGTCTTCGGCAGCCTCGATCAGTTGTACGTCGTGTTTACAGCTCCCGAGGGATCTCCGATCGCCGATTACAGCGATCGCGTCGACGCGTGGGTCGACCAGCTGCGCGCTTCTCCTGAAATCGATCGCGTTGACGCGGGTGTGGCGGACGAATCGCGGAATGCGGGCTGGCTCGCGGATCGCCAACTGCTCCTGCTGGACGAGGGAACACTGGACGAAGCGCTCGACCGTCTCCGTCCCGAAGGGCTCGGCGCGGCGGTCGCGAGCAGACGCGAGCTGCTGACGCTGCCATCGTCGAACGTGGCCGATCTGTTGCGCCACGATCCCGCCGGGCTGTTCGAGCTGACCCAGAAATCGTTCGGCGGAAAGGCCCCGATCGGCATCGACGGCGGATACGTCACGCCAGACGGTTCGAGCCGCCTCGTCATCGCGCGCCCGACCCGGCCCCCCTTCGACGCAGAGTTCTCGCGCGCACTCGACGCGCGGCTGCGCGACATCTCCGCTCAACACAGGCAGGCGGAGCCTGCGCTGCGGGTCGAGTTGGCCGGCGGACATCGCATCGCTGTCGAAACCGAAGCGTTCATCCGGCGCGAGAGCATCGTCAACACGCTTGGATCGCTCGCGCTGATTTTGCCGCTGCTGTATCTCGTGTTCAGGAGCACGTGGCTGGTGGCGGTCGGCCCGCTGCCGTCCGGGCTGTCGCTGATTGTCGTGCTGGGCATCCTCGGTTTCACGGGTGCCACGTTGTCGGCTGCCGCGACCGGCTCGGCCGCCATGCTCTTCGGTCTGGGTGTCGATGGCGTCGTTCTTCTGTACGTCTCGCATCGGCTCGCATTGGCGAGAGGACTCGAGCCACATGAGGCCGTTCACGCGATCGCCGGGCCGTCGCAGAGCATGCTGCTCGGCATGTGGACGACGGCAGCCACCTTTTACGGGCTGATGTTCGTGGATTTTCCGAGCCTTCAGGAACTGGGACGCCTGGTCGGTCACAGCATGGTTGTCTGCGGGCTCGCGACGCTGTTTCTCGTGCCCGCGACGCTGCCACGCAACGCTCGCACGGTGCCGCGCGCGCTCGTCCTGCCCGGCCTCGCCGCGTGGATACTCCGGAACCGGACTGCCATTCTCGCTGGATCGCTTGCGGCGACCGTGCTGCTGGGCGCCGCCGCCGCCCGCATCAGGATCAACCCGTCACTCGAACGGCTGCGATCGACGACCGATGCCGCCGCGGTCGAAGCACGCATTGCGTCGACCTTCGGGCTGCCGGGCGAAGTCAGCGTCATTCTCGCGCAGGGACGCGATCTCGACAGGTTGCTCGCCGCAAATGAAGCGCTCGTCGCGCACCTCACGCAGACGTTGCCGGCGGTCCGAGTGGAAGCGCCCTCGCGGCTGTTGCCCTCACTCGTCACGCAATCGCAACGCGCGCGGCGCGTCGATGCGTCCGGCATCACGCCGGCACAGGTGCGGGCATCGCTCGCCAGCGCTGCGGTGGATGCGGGGTTTCAGCCACGCGCGTTCGATGGGTTTGCCGAGCGCGTACCGCGCCTGCTGGATTCCGCACTCCGCCTCACCTACGACGACTACGTGTCGAACGGATTTCGCGATCTCATCGGCCGATTCATCTCCCAGAGCGCAGGAGAATGGACGCTCGCCACATATGTGTTCCCACGAACCCCTGACGAATTGACGGCGATCGAGACGCTCGTCTCTGCCGTTGATACAACGCAAACGCTGACCGGGCTTCCGCTCGTCAACCGGGAGCTGTCGAGGCGATTCCTGCCGCAGTTTCTCAAAGGTCTGGCGATCGGCACCCTCATGGTGCTCGTGTCGCTCGTGCTCGTGTTTCGCGATTGGCGATTGTGCGCGCTCGCGCTGCTGCCGACATTGGCGGGCCTCGTCTGGACCGCCGGTGTGCTGGCGCTGGCCGGTGTCGAGCTCGATTTGTTTGCGGTCTTCGCGGTCGTGACATTTGTCGGCATCGGCGTCGATTACGGCATCCACATGGTCCACCGGTATCGCGAACGGGGCGATCCGTCGCAGACGGTGTCGGAGCTCGCCCCCGTCATTCTTGCGGCTGCGGCGATCACACTGTTCGGCTACGGCACACTCATCACGTCTTCGTATCCGCCGTTGCGATCCATCGGGATCGTCTCGGTGATCAGTGTGTGCGCGCTCGCGCTGGCGTCGGTCATTCTCCTTCCGGCATTGATGATGAGGACGCGGGCATGACGCTGACCGTGGCCGCGCTGATACCCGCGTACAATGAAGCGGCAACGATCGCCGACGTCGTGCGCGGCGTGCGGCCGTTCGTATCGCGCGTGCTCGTCGTTGACGACGGCTCGAGCGATGGGACCGCTGACGAGGCACGCGCCGCCGGCGCGGATATCGTCGCGCACCCCGGCAATCTGGGTAAGGGACATGCCGTGCGGACCGGGCTCGCGCGTCTCCTGAGCGGCGACACGACGCACGTGCTGATGCTTGACGGCGACATGCAGCACCTGCCACAGGAAGCGCCGCGGCTGCTCGATGCGGCGCGCGCGACGAGCGCGGATGTGGTCATCGGCGTGCGCCAGTTCGACCCGGCCGGCATGCCGGCGTCCCGCTATCACACGAATCGCATCGGCAGTCGCGCGTTGTCCAGCTTCGTGGGTGTTCTGGTGGACGATACCCAGTGCGGCTTCCGGATATTTCGAGCGGACATGCTCCGCCGGATGCGGCTGTCCGCGCGAGGCTACGACATCGAGACCGAAATGCTGATCAAACTGCGCAGGCTCGGCGGCCGTGTCGCGAGCGTTCCCGTGTCGGCCGTCTACAACGGCCGGCGGAGCAACCTGCGCCCCATCCGCGATACCACGCGCACCTGTTTCCTGGCGGTGTACTATCGATTCCTCCAACCCCTCTAGTCGTCTTCCGGACACGGACGCGGTGCCGCACGCCGGCCGGGATGGCGTCGTGCCACGGCGATGGACGCTGCACGGCCTCAACAACGGGCTCATCTTCGGCACGACGTATCACGGCGCGCGCGTGCTGCCGCGGGCCGTGTCGTACGCGATCGGCACGATGGCAACCTGGATCGCCTGGAAGCTCATGCGCACCTGCCGCGCGGCGATCGCGGACAACCTTCGCGCGATCTTTCCTGACGAGAGTGAGGCGGCGCTCCAGCGGCGGGCCCTGTCCACGTTCCGCGCGTACGCGTTCGACAGCATCGACTTCCTTCGCGCGCTCCATGCGCCCGATTCGGAAGAGCTGCTCGATCACACAACCCAGAGCCACGAGCTGTTCGAGCGGCTGCTCGCTGAAGGACGCGGCATCATCGTCGTGACCGGACATTGCGGCAACTGGGAGATGGGCAGCTTTCTTATGCGACGCACGGTCGCCGCACAGCTCACGATCATCGCCATGGCGGAAGCGAGCCCCGACGTCAACCGCATTCGCAATTCCATTCGCGAGCGCCTCGGCGCAGAAACGCTGGAAGTGCGGCAATCCCTCGATACCGCGCTTCAGATCCGGCGCCGGCTCGGCGACAACCAGATGGTCGCGGTGCTCATGGACAGGCATCTCGGCCGGGACCGCGTCGGCGTGACGCTGCTCGGGCGCCACGCGTGGTTCCTGCGCACGCCAGCGCTGTTGAGCTATATGACGGGCGCTCCAATGCTCCCATGCTTCATCAACCGCACGCAGCCGGGACGGTTTGCCGTGCATCTCGGCGAGCCGATTCGCGTCTCACGCGACCGCCCCCGCGACGAGGCGATCCAGGGAGCCGTGCAGAACTTTGCCGATCAACTCGGCGAGCGCCTGCGAAAACATCCCGATCACTGGTACCACTTCTACCGGTACTGGGACGCGCAGCGCGATTCCTACGAAGGCCTCGACTGACCGGCCCGGGTCGCCGTAGCGCGCGACGCGCGCAGGCGGAACAGATGATTCGCAAAGGGAGTCCCTGCGCCCGCCGGCGTCCCTTCCACGTCCAGGCCGTGCCGCGAGAAGCAGTCGCGCCACTCCTCCAGTGTGCGGAACGCAAACGTCTGATGCCACGCGCCCGACGTCAGCGCGGTCAGCCGGTTGCCGAACCGCACGGCCTGGAAGCGCCAACCCGCTGATGCATCAGCTTCGCGAACCACAATCATGCCGCCCGGCTCGAGCGCTCGGACGGCTGCCGCCAGCAGCGCGTCCTGATCGGGCCGCGGCATCATATGCAGCACGTCGAACAACAACACCACGCGGGCGGTACCGGCGGAAAGTGTGCGGGCATCCGATTCGACGATCTCCGCATCCGATCCCAGCGCCGCTCTCGCCAGCCGCGCGCGATGCGGCCGTAACTCGACGCCAACCAACCGCTCGAAACGCTCCGCCTCGGCGAGCAGCGCGAGCATGAGACCCTGCCCGCATCCAATGTCGAGCAGTCGGCCGCCAGAGGGCAGCCATCCACCGAGCAGTACATCCCGGTACACGGGGTCTCCGCGCAGCTTTCCGCGGGCGAACTCCCACGCGGTGATGCTCGTCGTGACGTAGCGGTCGGCGGCCGCACGCGCCAGCGTGTCGAAGAGTGGATCGCGCGCCGCACCACCCAGCGCCAGATACGTGGCCATCCCTCCCATCGCACCGAGCACGCCTCCGACGACCGCGCTGCCAGCCAGAAGATCGATGCCGAACTGCCACGGGGTCGTCTTCCTTGCAGTTTCGAGCGTGAGCGGGAGAAACGCGCCCGTGCGGAACCACGCGCCGGTTTGCAGCTCTGCGAACAGGATGAACGGCGCGACGATGGGATTCGAGATGTTCGCGGCCAGGTACACTTTCATCCGGTTGAGACGGAGCAGCCACCCGACGACCCAGCACAGCACAAGATGAAACCCGTAGAACGGCGAGCAGCCGATGAACAGCCCGACGCCGATCGCGCACGCTTCGCGTGCACGCCCCTGCCCTTCGGTGCGTAAATCGTAAAACGTTCGCCGCAGCGCCTTCATCGGAGCGAACACGACCGTTATTGTGCCACCGGTATCAGTTATGATCACGCCTGGGTACCGACGTGTCTCACGATCTCGCTCATCCCGAAGCGCTGCCGCTGACGCCCGTGCCGCCTCGTTGGGTCGACGAGCTGCTCGGCAGCTCGGCCCCTTCAGACGCGCGCAACGGCGGCGTCGACGTCCGCATCGCCGGACCGGCCGCGCATGCAACCACGCGCATTCGGGATGCGGTGCATCTCGATGCGGACGGACTCAGACAGAAGGTTGCGTCCGCGTATCGAGCCGTCATCGAGTCACTCGACACGATCGGCCGGCATCCAGCGCGGTTCTGGAACTTCATCCCCGATATCGGCGCGCCGATGGTCGGCGGACTCGACCGCTATATGGTGTTCAACGCCGGCCGCCACGATGCGTACGGGGACCAGAGCGGCGCGCTGGGCACCGCGTCAGCGGTTGGGATCAAGGGATCGGATCTTTCCATTCACTGTCTCGCGCTCGAAGAACCGGGCACGCCCGTCGAAAACCCCCGGCAGACTCCAGCGTGGCAGTACTCCACGCGCTACGGTTCGCTGCCTCCCTGCTTTTCACGCGCCACCATCGTCGGCCTCGGCGGGCGCCGCACGCTGCTCATTGGCGGCACCGCGAGCGTCGTCGGCGAAGATTCACGGCACGCCGGCGAGTTCGACGCGCAGGTCGAGGAAATACTCCTCAATATCGAGGCGCTCATTCGGACAGCCGATGGACATTCCAATGGAGGCAACGCCGCGCTGCATCGGCTCGTCGATTTGCGCGTGTACGTCACGTCCGCCGCGCAGGCCGAGCGCGCACACGAGATGCTCGTGAGCGGCTGTCCGCGTGCGCGAACCATTGCTGTCGCGGTCGCGCAAATCTGCCGTCCCGAGCTGTTGGTGGAAGTCGAAGGTGTGGCGGAGCTCTAGCCGGCGAGCGTGAGGCTGCCGGCCGCAACAACAACCCCGTCAGCGGTCACCCTGCCCTCGATCTTGTAGAGACCCCCGAGATTCCCAACCACGCGAGCCGATGCTTCAAGACGAACGCCCGGTCGCGCCGCCGCGGGAAATTTGAACGGACCGATCGCAGCCACGCGTAATTGCAGCGGGCGTGGCTCCTCGCCGGCGTGGGGAGCGCCCGCAGCCAACCCGCCGGCCTGCGCCACCATCTCGATCAGGATGATCGCAGGCACCACAGGGTCTTGCGGGAAGTGCCCCTGAAAATAAAAATCTTCGGGCCTCGCGAGCCGCCCGCCAACCGCTTCCCTGCCTGGGCCGACTGAGACGACATCTTCGAGCAGGCGCATCGGCGGCTGATGCGGCAGCAGATCGAGCCATTGCATGTACCCGCCAGTATACTGAGGCTCTGAACGTCGTGAGCGACATCGTCCAGCGCTTTGCCCGCATCGCCGTCGATCGGCCCGATCGCCCCCTCATTTACGCGCCGGCGTCACACGAGACGCTGACCGCATCACGTGTGTGGCAGTCCCATCTGGAACTGCGGCAGCAACTGTCTGCGCTCGGGATTCAACCCGGACAACTGGTCGTGTCGGCGGCCGGCAACCGGCCCGTGGCGATCCCCCTGGTACTGGCGTGCCTGTCGCTGCGCCTGCCGCTGATGCCGATCGACGCAAGCGCGACGGCCGCAGAGGTCGAGCAATTCGCCGATCGATTTGGTGCCTTCGTTGTCGCCGTGCCCGACGGAACCCACGTACGGCTGCTACAGCAGCGGGCGAATCCTGCGACCTGCGATGCGGCGCTGCTCAAGCTCACCTCGGGCTCCACCGGCTTCCCGAAAGCGATCCTCACCGCCGAATCGCACCTCATCGCCGACGGCGAACGCATTATCGAAGCCATGGGCATCGCCGCGAACGACACGCAACTGGCGGTGATCCCGTTGTCTCATTCCTATGGGTTCGGCAACCTGATGATGCCCCTGCTTCTGCAAGGCACCTCCATGGTTCTGCGGGATTCGTTCGTTCCGAGCCAGTTGCTCGCCGACGCCGCTGCATTTCAAGCGCGCGTGTTTGCGGGCGTACCGTACATGTTCAACTACCTGACGACGAATCCGCCGGCGGACGGCTGGCCCTCCTGTTTGCAACTGCTCATTTCGGCCGGCGCACGGCTCGACACGCAAACGGCGCACGCGTTTCACGAACGGTTCGGCATCAAGATCCACTCATTCTATGGAGCGAGCGAGACGGGTGGGATTGCGTACGACGCGAGCGAGGCGTTGATGGATGACGGTCAGGTCGGCACGGCGATGCCGGGCGTGACAATTTCTCTGCGGCCCGACGAGGACGCGGCAGATGGAAGCGGCCGGATTGTGGTACACAGCGGCTCTGTCGCGCTCGGCTATTCAGAAGAAGACGATGAGAGCGCGTTCGTCGACGGCGGGTTTCTGACGGGCGATCTTGGCTTCGTGGACGCTCGTGGGCAATTGACGCTGACGGGCCGCGCCTCTCCGGCCGTCAACGTGGCCGGACGCAAGGTGCACCCCGCCGAGGTGGAGCGCGTCCTGCGAAGCATGAACGGCGTTGACGACGTGTGCGTCATCGCGGCGCCAGACCCTCGTCGAGGGCAGCAGATTCTCGCCTGCATCATCAGCCGGGAGCTCTCGAGCGCGATCGAGGTGCGCCAGTTCTGCGCCGCGCGGCTGCCGCCGCACAAGGTACCGCGGGCGATTATTTTTCTCCCCGCGCTGCCTCTTACACCACGAGGCAAAACCGATCGCGCGAGGCTCTTGTCCTTGGCGTTGCAACGACTTGCGGACGAGAGCAAGTGAGGCGGATGTGCTATATTCGCGCTCAAAATGAACGTGTGGAAACCAGTCGAGCTGCTCGCCAGCACAGCCGCAAAAGTCGCGTGGTCGGGTTTTCAAAGCGCCAATCGCCGATTCAAAAGCCAGACATTTCGTCCAGCCTGGGCCCCTGCGCCGCTTCTCAAGAGCCACGAGCGCACGCGACCCCAGCTCGGCTGGCCGCGCACGACAGATTCGTTATGTCCCGTCTGCGTCCGCGAGACGCGCAGCCGCGTTCTCTCGGGCGAGACGTCGCTCGAATCGCTGGTCGGCGGCCACACCGCTGAAATCCCGGCGCATATCGTCGAGCGGGACGGCAAGGTCATCATCGAAAAGACGTGCCCGATCCACGGCACGTTCACCGACACCATGGCGATTAGCCCGGCGTTCCTGCAACGCATGGAATCGCTGTTTCCCGGGCGCGACTTTCCCGCCGTCACCGATACGCTGCACAACCACGGCACCTCGTCCATCAAGCATGGCCGAGGATCGGTGCTCACGATCGACCTGACGAACCGCTGCAACATGATGTGCGATCCGTGCTTCATGGATGCCAATCAGGTCGGCTACGTGCACGAGCTGACGCTCGACGAAGTGAAAAAGCTGCTGGACGACGCGATCGGCGTAAAGCCGAAACGGCAGATGACGGTGCAGTTCTCCGGCGGCGAGCCGACGATCTCACCGATCTTTCTCGACGCCGTCCGCTATGCGGCAGAAGTGGGCTACTTCAGCACCCAGGCGGCGACCAACGGCATTCGATTTGCGCAGGACGCAGACTTCGCGCGCCAGGCTCGCGCGGCCGGGTTGCGCATCGCCTACCTGCAGTTCGACGGCGTCACCGAGCAGGCGAACGCCCATCGAAAAGTCGGAAACCTGCTGGACGTGAAGCTGCGGGCGATCGAGAACCTGCACGCCGCCGGCATTGACGTATGCCTCGTCGTCACGATCGTCAACACCGTGAACAACGATCAGGTGGGGCCGATCGTGAAGTTCGCGCTGCAGAATTGCGACAAGATCAGCTTCGTGTCGTTCCAGCCCGTGTCGTTCACGGGACGGGACGAGGACATCACCGACGCCGAGCGGCACGCGAAGCGCTACACGCTGTCGCATCTGGCGGAAGATCTGCAGCATCAGACCGGGGTCACCGAGCCGTTGCGCGACTGGTATCCGCTGTCAGCGTCGAGCGTCATGTCCGACGTGACCGATCTGATGCTCGGACCCACAGCCGATTGGGGCTCCCTGAAATGCGGCTGCCATCCCGACTGCGGCATCGGCACGGCGTTCATGGTGAGCAAGAAAACGAAACAGTGGGCGCCGCTCGCCAGTTTCGTCAACGTCGATCGCATGCTCGAAGATGCGAAGGTCATTTCCGACGCGGCTCGTGGTCCGCTCCTCACGACACTTCAGACCGCGATGAGCCTGCTGCGGAACTACAATCCGCTGAAGGCCCCGAAGGGCTTCCGGCTGATCGACCTGCTCAGGAAGTACGACAAGCAGAGCGGCGGACAGCTTGGCGGACAGTTGAATGGCGACATCACAACTGACCGTCGTCAGGATGATTGGCTGCTGATGTTCGTCGCCGGCATGTGGTTCCAGGATCTCTGGACATACGACTTCCGCCGCACCGAGATGTGCATCATTCCGTACGCGAAGCAGATGGGCGAGATCTCCTTCTGCGCCTACAACACTGGTGTGGGCTGGCGGCAGATTGTCGAGAACATGCATTACAACGCGAGCGTCGCGGACTGGTATAAAGAGCACGGCAAGCATGCCGTCTATGCCAACGCGAAAAAGGCGGTGCCGCTGCCGCCCGGCTTGAAGCTGCTGACGCTCAAGATCCCGCGTAACGGCCAGCTCGTCGATTGGGCGCCAGCCCCGAAGGCCGACGACACCGTGGGGCTGCACGATCTCGAGCCGCGCGTCATCTAAGCAGGTCCGCGCGGGGCATTTCCCAGTTCGGCACGTTCGGCGGACACCCCACGCGCGCCACGCGCATCTCGGTGAATTCCCGCCCCGGACGATCCGAGAATCGCAGATCGAGCAACGATTCCCCTTCCATCACGGGCGCGCGGCCGAACCGGAGCCAAGCGCGCACCCAGCAGTTACGCTCGGCCAGCGCGCGGAGCGGCGCAAGCGGCTGGTGAATTTCATCTCGAAGCGCGAGGCCGCCATTCCCCATGATTCTCGCGTCGCGGGGGCCGCCGAATTGGTATGACGCGCAGGCGGTCGGCGCTTTCCACGCCGGCATCAGCGATAACGTTCCACGCCACAGCACGTACTCGCCATCGGCCTCGCGCAGCTCGATGGCAATCGTCTCCCAGCACAGCGGCGATGACGGGTTCGGCGTCAGGATGACGTCCCGAACGTCGCCGCGCAGCTCGCCTGCCAGCGCCTCAAGGGCCGCTCCGCGGGCGATGCGCGAGCTCGCCATAAACCCGGCGACCATTGCCACGCACATGATGAACGCCGCGGCGGTCCGCGTATACGGCGACAGTCGGGGCGCAATCAGCGCGAACGCTCCGCCGATAAGTGCGAGCGCGGCAACCGCCGCGCGCGAAACGACGCCGGCTAGCGCCGCGGTGACGATGACAACCAGCATCAGCAGCGCCGCCGCCAGCCTGTTCCTGGGGCTGCGCCCGTTCCACGCCACGGCGACGCCGAGGATGAGCCACAGCCATGGCTCGAGGATGAAGACGGCGTCTCCGAAGTACCACCTGTTGTCGAATGGGTAGAACGGATGGACGCCGTAGCTGTTCAGGCTGTCGAGCGCGAGATGACTCGCCAGCGCAATGGCAATCAGCAGCCAGAAGCGCAACCGCCCTGACAACCGCATCTTGCGAACCGACGGAAAAGACCAGTAGGCCGCCATCATCGCGAGCGCCAGCACGGCGAGACCGGCGACCGTGTGCGTATGACCGCGATGGTGCAGCAGATAGCCGAGCGGCGGAGGGGTCATCCACGAATACGCGATATCGATGTCAGGCAGATTGGCGGCGACGATGCCCGCACCGACCAAGAGTGGGCGCTGCCCCTTCGTGGCGCGCCGTCCCATGGCAAGATCGGCGAGCGCGACGCCGACGAGGGAATGCGTGATGTTGTCCACGGCTGGGGATTAGGGATTAGGGATTAGGGATTAGGGATTAGGGATTAGGAAATGGTGGTGGCGAGAAAGCGCAGGCGCACGTAGTGCGCGGTCCAGTTGCCGTACGCGTCGCAGACTTCTTCCCGCAGCAGGTCCTCTACTTCCTGAAGAAATGCCTCGCGCTGCGCTGGTGGCATGCGATCGAGCGTCGCGCGCTCGAAGGTCTCGAGCCAGCCGCGCATGCCGGTCGGCAGGGGTGTCGGGCGTGGAATGAGATCGATGTGAGCAACCGTGAAGCCGTGCGCCTCGAGACGTGCCGAGTACTCTGCCGGCGTCGCGTAGTACCGATGGACGTTGGTGGTCCAGCCGTGATTCGCCAGCACGCTGCGGATGGCGACCTGGATGGCGGCGATGTTGCCGTGTCCGCCGAACTCGGCAACGAAGCGGCCGCCAGGCTTCAACGCGCGATGCACGCCGGCGAGCATCGCGTCGTGATCGCGCACCCAGTGGAGCGCGGCGTTCGAGAACACCGCGTCGAATTCCCTCTCGAACGGCAAACGCTCTGCGTCGATCACTCGCGCGTCGATTCCGCGCGCCGCCGCTGCGCCGACCATCTCAGCGGACGCGTCGATGCCGACGACCGTCGCACCGGCCGCAAGGATCTTCTGGGTGAGCGAGCCCTCTCCGCAGCCGACATCGAGGATGCGCTCGCCCGTCTTGGGATTCAGAAGCTCGAGCACGGCGCCCCCGAGCGCCGGCACGTACGCCGCATTGGCGCAGTAGGTGTCGCTCGTCCAGCGGTTCATTCAGGCGTAATTGTACCAGCGTAGGAAAGTACTTGCGCCGCGCGCCACGGTCCTATAGACAGGAGGCATGAAAACACACATCTTCGCGGTGATTGCGGCATTGGCTGTCTTTGGAGGAGTGGTTATGGCGGATACGGCGGCAGATCAGAAGGCGGTGATGGCCACCCTCGAGGCGATGGCGAAGGCCACGATCGCCAAGGACGTGGCGACCCTCGAGAAGATCTACAGCGACGACATCACCTACGCGCACTCGTCGGCGCTGACGGAAAACAAGGCCACGGTCCTGAAGAACGTGCAGGGACCGAGCGTCGCCGAGTTCATGAAGTTCAGCGACACGACGATCCGCGTCTACGGAGACACGGCCGTTGCCAAAGGGATCCTCGATTTCCGGAACGGCGCGCCCGGCAAGATGCTCGACAATCACCTGAACATCCTGTGGGTGCTGGTGCGCCGCCCTGCGGGTCCGCACGGCTGGCAGATCGTCGCGCGCCAGACGACGCGCATCGGACCGTCGGTGGGCACGCCGGTGCCGGCGAAATAAGGTCGCGTAGGGTTCGCGGGTCGCGTGGGGTGCGTGGGCGGCTCGCTATCGGGAGGGCGATTCCGGCAGGGCATCGACCACGACGCGCCATGCGCGCTCGATGGTCGGGTCGAGTCGGGAGAGCGCCGCACCGCAGTTCCAGGACCCGGTCGGCTCGTTGCGGCTCACCCACACGAGATCGGCGTTGACGGTGAATCCGAACGGCACCAGGTTCATGTTGATGGTGGCCGACTGGGAGGGATCGGGCCGCGATGACATCTCGAGACGAAACCCGCCGTAGCTGACGTCCACGATTGTCGCCGACGCGCCGGCGACATGCGCGCCGAAACCGCCGGCGACGTGTTTGCGATTCCATCGCCGCTGCCGGCGCCCGCTCGTGACGCGCTCCGCAAGGATCTCTCTGAGACTCCGGACGTCGAGTGGCTTCCGCATAAAAATCGCGCCGAGGCCGACGACCTCCTGCTCCACGGCTGAATCGGGAAAGCCGGTAATCGCGATGACCGCGATCGCCGGCTGTACTTCGCGCGCGCGCCGAATCAACTTCACGCCGCTCTGGCCGTGAAGACGAATGTCCGTGATGAGCACGTCGAAGGGAAACGCATCGAGCATCGCGTAGCCGCCCTCGACATTGGCCGCACCTGTGGTGCGATAGCCCAGATTGCGCAGCAGGCTCAACAGGCCCGCGAGAGATGGAATGTCATCGTCGACTACCAGGATCTCGGACGGAGTGGTCATTGACAGGCCCACTGCCGTCGCAAGCCTCGCGCCGGTCGGTTTTGCATTGAATTGCCCGCACAATCAGCGATTTCCAAGGATCGGCGGCTTCACGGCGATTACGAATTCGTGCGAGCACGAACGGTCCTGCCCAGTGATCGGCGCCTTTCTTATCGGCTGGCCGTCGATCATCGCGGTGATTCTGAATTACGTGAAGCGGGACGAGGCGCGCGGCACGTGGCTCGAGTCCCATTTCCGCTGGCAGATTCGGACGTTCTGGTTCGGGCTGCTGTGGGTGATGCTCTGTATGGCCTTCGTCGTCATGACGCTCGGGATCGGCATCCTGATTGCCTGGATTCCACTCGGGTTCATCACGATCTGGTTCATCTACCGAATCGGACGTGGGTGGCTGGCGCTGAACGCGCGGCGTCCGATGTACGCGTAAACCTAACTCTCAATTCGCGCAAGCCACGTGCGCAGGCATTTCGGCCGATCGGCGGCGCCCGGCTGACGAGGCGATGAACGCGACCCACTGCCCGGTCGTCGTCAATTGGACCAGCGATCTCGGCCAATAAAAAGGCCCGAAGCCGAAGCCCCGGGCCTTTTTAGATCCGTAGATCTCTAGTTCTCTAAATCAAAAGTTAGATGTGGTCGGGGCGTCCTCTACGGCGTTTCGTTCCACACATACAGGAACGTGCCATCGCTGGCGGTGGCAACGTTGCGCCCGCCCTTTCGAGTCGCACGATTCAATGCCGCCCGCACCTTCTCCTTGGTGTCTGCCAATTGTGCCAATGGCACCTTGAGGGCGACGCCCTTCTGTACCTGATCGAGATCCGAGAGGATCTTCGTCACAATCGCTTTGTGCTTTCCATTGCGACCTTGCGGCACATCAGCCTGCGCCATGCCTTTGAAGTTCATCGGCACTTTTTTGCTCGGACCTGCCATCGCCCGCTCTCCTTGGCATGCAAACGTTAAACTCACGTGACGTAATCGTATGGGCTGGTAAACACCCTCGTAAGTATACACCCGACCCATTAAACAATGCGTCCGCCTGCGTCGTGACGCGCTTCGAGCACGTCGGGTACAAGGCCCGCTAATCGAGCACTTTAGTCAAGGCTAACGAAGCGACCCGGCTTCCAAAAGACATCACCCGTATGACGCGCGTCCCGGTACTGTTCATGGATGGTCAAATCGAACGACGCCACGCGGAAGTCCCAAACGCATTTCGATCAGGTTCCTGTCGAGGTCGTAAAGAAGATTGCCGACCAGGACGTGTTCAAGGACAAAAAGGCTGGAACGGTCCGCGTCGGTGCTGAGCCGACGTCACGAAAGAAAGGCTGAGCCGGCAGCGAGGCTGTTATGCTCCATGAATTCATCACGAGCTATCGTGACCCCATCATCGCGAGGACGAGGGAGAAACTCACCGATCGGCCATGGCCGCTCGCGTCCACGAGTGAACTGGAGCACGGCGTGCCGCTGTTCCTGACACAGCTCTCCGAAACGCTCCGGTTGGAGACGACGCCGACGCCGTTCTCACAGAAAACGCTCGGAGCTTCAGCGACGAAGCATGGCCGCGAGTTGCGGGCACTGGGGTTCAACATCTCTCAGGTCGTCCACGATTACGGTGATATCTGCCAGGCGATCACTGAGGTCGCCGTCGAACAGCACCTTCCGATCACGAACGAAGAATTCCACACGCTGAATCGTTGCCTCGACACGGCGATCGCGGAAGCCGTGACGGAGCACGCGCGCATCACCGCCGAATCGCGATCGACCGAAGAAATCGAGCGATCCGGACAATTGGCTCACGAAATCCGCGACATCCTCAACACCGCGCTCCTCGCGTTCCACACGTTGAAGCGGGGGACCGTCGCTATCAACGGAAGCACGGGGACCGTGCTCGGCCGCAGCCTCATGAGCCTGCGTGACCTTGTCGACAACACCCTGTCCGACATCCGGATGGCCGCCAATATCCAGCGCCGCGAGCGCGTGCCGGTCGCCGATTTCCTCAGCGAGATCGCGATTGCTGGCAACCTGCACGCCGAGAACCGCGCCGTACGGCTCAGCATCGACCAGGTGGACCCTCGGCTCGCCGTGAACGCCGATCCGCAGCTCCTCGCGTCGGCAGTCATGAATCTGTTGAACAACGCGTTCAAGTTCACGCATGCCGGCGGGCACGTGGTGCTGCGAGCCCTGCACGAAAACGGGCGCGTGCGTTTCGAAGTGGAGGACGAGTGCGGCGGCATTCCCGACGGCACAGAGGACGCGTTCAAGCCGTTCGCCCAGCGGCGCCAGAAGGACCGAACAGGTCTCGGCCTCGGACTCTCGATCGCTCGAAAGGCGGTCAGAATGCACGGGGGGGACATTTACTTCCGCAACCTGCCGGGCAAGGGCTGCGTTTTTGTGATCGACGTGCCTTTAGCTGGAGAAGACATGCCCGTTCCGCAGACCGTCGGATAAGACACGCGCTGGCACAAAAAAGGCCCGAAGCCGAAGCTCCGGGCCCTTTTCACGTTCTACTTTTTACTTTCGACTTTCGGGATTCAGAAATGGTCGGGGCGAGAGGATTTGAACCTCCGACCCCTCGGTCCCGAACCGAGTGCTCTACCAGGCTGAGCCACGCCCCGACAGCCACTCATTGTACACGATTCGGTTCCGCGTTCCGCTTCCGGGTTCCGTGCCCACAAAACGCTCTGCGTCCCCGCGTCTTTGCGGTGAGACATGGCTTCGCGCTACGCGCGACGGCGTGGCAGGCCTGGGAGTGCTTCGAAATCGAGCAGAAACTCTTCGACCGCTGGGATGATGTTGTACGCCGTTAAATCGGGATGTAGCGGGGTGACCGAAATGTAGCCGTCACGGACAGCCTGGAAGTCGGACCGATCGTGCGGCTCCCAGTCGTTCTGCCCTTCCTCGATCCAGAAGTACCGCTGGCCGCGTGGATCGATACGCTCGTCCACCTTTGTGACGTGGTTTCGACGCGCCTGCACGGTCACCTTGGTCCCTTTCGTCTTCCCCTGAGGGACGTTAATGTTCAGGAAGATGCGAGACGGCAGCCCCTTCTCGAGCACCGACTGAGCGACAGTCTGCGCGCCGCGCGCGGCTTCGGAGAAATCAAACCCCTCACCGGTCTTCTGCAGCGACACGGCGATGCCGGGCGCGCCGAGCAGCGCCGCTTCGAACGCCCCCGACACTGTCCCCGAATACGTCACGTCGTCGCCGAGGTTCCATCCTTTATTGATACCCGAGACGACAAGATCCGGCATGCCGCGAAGCACGCTGGTGATGGCGATGTTGACGCAATCGGTCGGCGTCCCGTCGACGGCATACACGCGATCGGCAATCGTTTCCAGCCTGAGCGGCCGGCGCAGCGTCAGCGCGTGCCCGATCGCGCTTGCTTCGGTCAGCGGCGCGACGACCGTCACTTCCCCAAGAACTTTCAGTGCCTCGGCCAGCACCTTGATGCCTTCCGAGTGCACGCCGTCATCGTTGGTCACGAGGATACGTTTCATATAGAGGGATTATCGGTCGGAGCGGGGACGAGCACAAACAGCAGCACGGCCGCGGCGAGCGCCAGTGCCGCGCCTGATGCAAACGCGGCCGGCGCTCCGAACGCATTCCAGATGAGGCCGAACACCACGCTCG
>CAYHHH010000025.1:25830-27300 GCA_964356125.1 uncultured Bifidobacteriaceae bacterium
GCAAACGCGGCCGGCGCTCCGAACGCATTCCAGATGAGGCCGAACACCACGCTCGAGACGAGCGCGCCGATTCCGGCGACGGCGTTGTAGATGCCGAACGCCGTGCCGCGCGCCGTGCGGCGCGCGAAGTCGGCCACAAGGGCGCGCTCGGTCCCCTCAACGCATCCGTGGTAGATGCCGTAGATGAAGAACCACGACAGCAGCGCCGGCAATGTGGTGCTCGTCGCAAAGCCCGCATAGACGATTGCATAGATGACCCATCCCGCGGCGATCAGCGGACGCCGCCCGAGACGATCGGACGCGGAACCCCCGACGAGCGATGCGCCCATCTTCACGATATGAAGCAGCGACCAGAAGAGCGGAATGAGTTGCGGGCCGCCGGCGGCCTCAGTGAGACGCAGCAGCAGAAACGCGTCGGCGGAATTGCCGAGCGTGAACACCGACAGCACAACCAGATATCGCTTCAATGCCGAAGGCAGCGGGCCGACCTGAAGGTCCGTCTCGCCGACCTGAAGGTCGGCACTACGTACTGCGGCCCTTTCCTCTTTCACCCACAGCAACAACACAACGGTCGCAACGCCCGGTATCGCCGTCAACGCAAACAACGTGCGGTACCGGCTTGGGAAGGCCAGCAGGAATACCGTCGCGAGCAGCGGGCCGAGAACGGCGCCAGAATGATCCATGGCGCGATGGAAGCCGTAGACCTTTCCGCGATTGGCGGGATTCGCGAAATCCGCGAGCATCGCGTCCCGCGGCGCGCCGCGTATCCCCTTGCCGACACGATCGATGAAACGCAACGCGAAGACGCTTCCCCACGAGCTTGCGACGCTGATGAACGGCCGCGCGAACCCGGAGAGCGAATAGCCGGCGATCACAATCGGCTTACGCCGGCCCCAGCGGTCGGAGAGCCGCCCGGAGATGACCTTCAACACGCTGCTCACGGCGTCGGCTGCGCCTTCGATGACGCCAAGCGACACCGCCGTCGCGCCGAGGACCGTTGTCAGAAAAAACGGCAGCAGCGGATAGATGGCCTCGCTCGCGACATCGTTCAGCAGGCTGACGAAGCCGAGTAACCAGACGCCTGCCGGCAGCCCCTTCATCGACGTGCAGCTTGTCGTACAATTAAAGGACAGACAAGAAGATGGCGACCTTGAAAGACGTTCTCGGCGCGCGCACGCGCGAAGGCGAGCTGTATCACCATCTCGACAACGGGTGGGTGCACTGCTACGCGTGCGGCCACAACTGCAAGATACCCGCTGGCGCGCTCGGCGTGTGCCAGGTGCGCTTCAACGACGGCGGGCGGTTGATGGTGCCCTGGGGCTATGCCGGCGGCGTGCAGTGCGACCCGATCGAGAAGAAGCCGTTCTTCCACGTGCATCCCGGCGCGCTCGCGTACAGCTTCGGCATGCTCGGATGCGATCTGCACTGCGGCTATTGCCAGAACTGGGTGACGTCGCAGGCGCTGCGCGA
>CAYHHH010000025.1:27400-31207 GCA_964356125.1 uncultured Bifidobacteriaceae bacterium
TGCGCGCGGCTGAGATCGCCGCGGCTGCCGGCCTCCGATATGTGTACGCCGGCAATCTCCCCGGCAAGGTGGGCGGCCTCGAGGACACGCACTGCCCCCAATGCCGCGAGCTGCTCGTGGAACGCTGCGGGTATCTCATTCGCGGATACAATCTCACTCCTGCCGGCGGCTGCCCTTCCTGCCGCACGCAGATTCCCGGATTGTGGAGTGATGGCTTCACCGAGCAGCGCACAAGTTTTCCGATACCGCTTCGCCTGGAGCGGGGTCTGAATCGATGATTGGCGATCTGCTCGGCCGGCCGATGCGGAATCTGCGGCTGTCGGTCACCGACCGCTGCAATCTGCGCTGCAGCTACTGCATGCCCGAAGCCGAGTACGTGTGGCTGCCGCGGCACGACATCCTGCAGTTCGAAGAGATGAGCACGCTCATCGACGTGTTCGCGCGCGCCGGCGTCGATCGCGTGCGTCTGACCGGCGGCGAGCCGCTCGTGCGGCGCGACGTGCCCGAGCTCATTCGCATGATCGCGCGCAAACCCGCGATTCGCGACCTCGCCCTCACCACCAACGGCGTGATGCTTGGCGAGCACGCGCGGCAGCTTCATCTCGCGGGCCTTCATCGGCTGACCGTGAGCCTCGACACGCTGCGCGCCGATCGCTTCCAGGCGCTCACCCGCATCGATTCGCTCGCGCAGGTGCTCGCTGGCATAGACGAGGCGGTGAACTGCTTCGAGCGCATCAAGCTCGATGCTGTCATCATGCGCGGCACCAACGAGGACGAGCTCGTGCCGCTCCTCGAGTACGCGAAACGCATCGGGGCCGAGCTTCGCTTCATCGAATACATGGATGTCGGCGGCGCCACACAGTGGTCGCGCGAGCGGGTGATGTCGCGGCAGGACATGCTGGCGGCACTCGCCGCCGAGTACGGCCCGGCGACGCCCATCGTCGAAGCCACGAGCGCGCCGGCCGATCGCTTCCGACTGCAGGACGGCACCGTCTTCGGCATCATCTCGTCGACGACCGATCCGTTCTGCAGCAGTTGCGACCGGAGCCGACTGACGGCGGACGGGATGTGGTATCGCTGCCTCTACGCCACGACCGGAACGGATCTCCGCGCGCCGCTGCGCGCGGGAATGTCGCCGGACGATTTGCTGGGATTGATCACGAAGGAATGGACGGCGCGGACAGATCGCGGAGCCGAGGAGCGATTAGCTGTCAGAGACCGCTCGCCCCTCGTCCCCGCATCAAGCCTGAAGAAAAATCCCCACCTCGAGATGCACACCCGAGGCGGGTAACGTGGGGTTCGTAGGACGCGTGGGTCGCGTGGGGAAAACTCGCGATCTCTCCCCACGATGCCTACGCGACCTACGTGACCCTACTGGCTGACGGTCGAGGGTACGCAGTACTTGTCGAACGCGTCGGTCAGATTTTTCGCGATCATGTCGGCCGACTGGTTCTCGATGTTCCTGCGCTCGAGCATCCACAGCAGCTTGCCGTCGCGCATCAGCGCGATCGACGGCGAAGACGGCGGATATCCCGCAAAGTAGCTGCGCGCGCGCGCGGTGGCCTCGATGTCGGCGCCCGCGAAGACGGTGGCCACGACATCCGGCTTGGTCTGGTGCTGCAGCGCCATCGCGACGCCTGGACGCGCTTTACCAGCGGCGCACCCGCACACGGAATTGACGACGACCATCACCGTCGGGCCCTGCTGATCGCCGGGCTGGCTGAGCTGACGTCCGAGCACCGCGTCGACGTCGGCGGCAGAGCGAAGTTCGCGAACGCCGAGGCTTGTCAGTTCCTGGCGCATGGGAGCGACGAAGAATTCGGGGTATGTCATAATTTCACCATTATCTCATGAGACAGACACTTCTTCAGAAAGTCTGGGACACGCACGCCGTTCGTAAGCTGCCGACCGGACGGACACAGCTCTTCATCGGCCTTCACCTCATCCACGAAGTCACGAGCCCGCAGGCCTTCGACATGCTGCGGATGCGCGGCAGCACGGTGGCGTTTCCGAACCGCACGTTCGCGACGGTCGATCACATCGTGCCGACGCTCGATCAGAGCCGCCCGTTTCTCGACGTGCTCGCCGAGGAAATGATGTCAGCGCTCGAGAAGAACTGCAAAGAGTTCGGCATTCCTCTCTACGACATCACAAACGCGAACCAGGGCATCGTGCATGTCATCGGGCCCGAGCTCGGACTGACGCAGCCCGGCATGACGATCGCGTGCGGCGACAGCCACACGTCGACGCATGGCGCGTTCGGCGCGATTGCCTTTGGCATCGGCACCTCGCAGGTGCGCGACGTGCTCGCCTCGCAGTGTCTGGCTATCGAGCCGCTCAAGGTTCGTCGCATCACAGTGAACGGCTCGCTGCGGCCGGGTGTCTATGCGAAGGATGTGATTCTCGACATCATCCGCCGACTCGGCGTGAAAGGCGGATCGGGATACGCGTACGAATACGGCGGCGAAGCGTTCGATCGCATGACGATGGAAGAGCGCATGACCGTGTGCAATATGTCGATCGAAGGGGCGGCGCGCGTCGGCTATGTGAACCCCGACGAGACGACGTTCAAGTACATGGAAGGGCGCCCGTTCGCACCGCAGGGCGCCCACTTCGCCAAGGCGCGCGAATGGTGGGCATCGCTCGCCTCCGATCCCGGCGCGAGCTACGACGACGTCGTGCTGATGGATGCGGGCTCAATCGAGCCGACGGTGACCTGGGGCATCAACCCGGGACAGTCGGTCGGCGTTACCGAGAATCTTCCCTCTCCATCCGATCTTGCTCCAGACGAGAAAGCGTCGGTGGCCGAAGCGCTCGAGTTCATGAGCTTCCGCGGCGGCATGCCGATCGCCGGCACGAAGATCGACGTCGCGTTCATCGGGTCGTGCACCAATGGACGCATCTCGGATCTGCGCGAGGCGGCGCGCTTGGTACACGGCCATCACGTCGCGAAGCACGTGAAGGCGCTCGTGGTACCGGGCTCGCAGTCGGTCCGCAAGGTTGCCGAACAGGAAGGGCTCGACAAGATCTTCACGGCTGCCGGATTCGAATGGCGCGGCGCCGGCTGTTCGATGTGCCTCGCGATGAATCCGGATCAATTGCAGGGGCGGCAGATTTGCGCCTCGTCTTCGAACCGCAACTTCAAGGGGCGTCAGGGCAGCCCGACCGGCCGCACGCTGCTGATGAGCCCGGCGATGGTGGCCGCCGCCGCGCTCGCCGGCGAGGTGGTCGACGTGCGCAAGATGCTGCAGCGTCAAGAGGTACACGCGTAATGGAGTCACGCTTCGTCGATAAGATTTCAGGACGCGCGATCCCGCTGCGCGGCCATGACATCGATACCGATCGGATCATCCCTGCGCGCTATCTCAAGAGCGTGACATTTGAGAACCTCGAGACGCACGCGTTCGAGGACGATCGCAAGCAGCTCGAAGAGCGCGGCCAGGTGCACGCGTTCTGGAACCCCAAGTACGCCGGGTCGAAGATTCTTCTCGTCAACGGCAATTTCGGCTGCGGCTCGTCGCGCGAGCATGCGCCGCAAGCCATCCAGCGCTGGGGCATCCGCGCCATCGTCGGCGAGTCGTTCTCGGAAATCTTCTTCGGCAACTCGGTGGCGCTTGGCATGCCGTGTCTCACCGTAAGCCCGCAGGACGCCGAGGCGCTGCACGCGGCGGTCGAAGCCGATCCGCAGACAGAAGTCACCGTCAGTGTCGGCGCACAGAGCGTCGAAGTGAACGGCAAGAAGTATCAGGCGCTGGTTCCGGCAGGTTCACGCGAGGCGTTCACCGGGGGCACCTGGGACGCGACGGG
>CAYHHH010000025.1:31307-43458 GCA_964356125.1 uncultured Bifidobacteriaceae bacterium
TGAATATTGATGGGCGCATGCCGCACTTCCGCCTGGCGCAGCACCTGGTCGCGCGCCGGCGACGGATCGCTGTGCGCGATGACCGTCTCGTGCGCGAACTCCGACATCGGCACGGTGTCGCGCTGCGCGAACGGATGCGAGGGATAGACGAGCAGCACCAGCTCGTCCGGTCCGAGCGTGACGGCGAGCAGACGCTTGTCGCCGGGATCGAACGTGACGATGCCGAAGTCGAGGCTCCCCTGCGCCACTTCGACGCCGACCTGGCGCGCCGGCACCCGGCGCACGTCAACGAGGATGCGCGGGTGCTTCTCGCGGAATTTTTCGATCAGCGGCAACAACACGTGCACACCGCCTTCGTTCGATCCGATCAGCACGCGGCCGCGCTGCAGGTCGCGAAGCTCGCGCACTGACAACTGCGCCTCTTCGGAGAGACGCTGCAGCCGCTCGGCGTAGCCGCGGAGCACGCGGCCGGCCTCGGTAAGCGTCCCGTCCTTCGAGGAGCGATCGAACAACCGCTCGCCAACTTCGTCTTCGAGGCGGCGAATCGCCTGGCTGACGGCCGGCTGGGTGCGGTGGAGCTTGGTCGCCGCACGCGAAAAGCTGCGTTCCGCGGCAACGGTGAGAAAAACGCGCAATTCTGCTAGTTCCATTCGCCGCTAATATAAACTATTTTTATAACACATTCATTATTATAGATTTGACCATTAGAGCCGAAAGCCGTACAAGAGGGAGGAGCCTTTACCCCTTATGCCTATGCCCAGCGACCGCGTCACCATCTTCGACACGACCCTGCGCGACGGCGAGCAGGCCCCCGGCTTTTCGCTGCGCACTCGCGAGAAGGTGGAGCTGGCCCGGCAGCTCGACGCGCTGGGCGTCGACCTGATCGAAGCCGGCTTCCCCATTGCGTCGCTGGACGACGCCGAAGGGGTGAAGCAGGTCGCGGCCGCCGTGCGGCGACCGATCATTGCGGCGCTCGCGCGCTGCCGGCCGGAGGATATCGAGCGCGCCGGCGAGGCGCTGAAGGGCGCGGAGCGATCGCGCATCCACACGTTCATCGCGACGTCGGATCTGCACCTCGAGAAAAAACTGAACATCACGCGCGAGCAGTGCCTGACGAGCGCCGTCGCCGCGGTGAAGCAGGCGCGCGGCTATACCGACGACGTGCAGTTCTCGGCTGAAGATGCAACGCGCTCCGACATGGGGTTTCTCACCGCCATCGTCGAGGCGGTCATCAAGGCGGGTGCGACGACGATCAATCTTCCGGATACCGTCGGGTACGCAACGCCCGATGAGATTCACGATTTTTTCGTGACAATCATGGCGCGCGTGTCGAACTCGGATAAGGCCGTGTTCAGTGCGCACTGCCATGACGACCTTGGCCTCGCGGTCGCGAACACGCATGCAGCCGTGACGGCCGGCGTACGACAGGTCGAGTGCACCGTCAACGGCATCGGCGAGCGTGCCGGCAACGCGTCGCTGGAAGAGATCGTCATGGGGATGCGGGTTAGACCGGACCGGCTGCCCTTTACCACCGGCATCCGGTCCGAGCAGATCTTCCCTGCCAGCCAGCTCCTCACCTTACTCACCGGCCAGCACGTGCAAGCGAACAAAGCCATCGTCGGACGCAACGCCTTCGCGCACGAAGCGGGCATTCATCAGGACGGCATGCTGAAGGATCGCCGCACGTATGAAATCATGAGCCCCGCCGACGTCGGCGTGCCGCAGACGACGCTGGTGCTCGGCAAGCATTCGGGCCGGCACGCGGTAAAGCACCGCTGCGAAGCGATCGGCCACACCCTCACCCGCCTCGAGCTCGACCAGGTCTACCGCCGCATCATCGCCCTC
Source organism: uncultured Bifidobacteriaceae bacterium (assembly GCA_964356125.1). Taxonomy (GTDB): domain Bacteria; phylum Acidobacteriota; class Vicinamibacteria; order Vicinamibacterales; family JAMQPK01; genus JAMQPK01. The sequence continues at coordinate 33,153 of CAYHHH010000025.1, forward strand.
TGCGACGCACAGAAAACGATCACGGACGCCGATCTGCTGTCGGTGATCCAGGATGTGAAGCTGACACCAGCCCGCTGAATCTTTCTCGTCTCACCGCAGAGACGCGAAGACGCAAAGACATGACGTTGGGTTGCTCAACTAAAGTTGAGCCCTACCGTGAACGAGCTCACGCGTACCGAAGCGTGATTTCGGTAGGGCTCAACTGAATCGGTAGGGCTCAACCGAATCGGCAGGGCTCAACTGAATCGGTAGGGCTCAACTTTAGTTGAGCAAATCCGGTACGGGCATTGCCACACACACGGCATGCGCACACGCCGACCGGCCCGCCTCACGCACATCTCCTACATTGGCATTCAGCGCTATTCATTGACGTTCTGCACTGATTGGAAGCGGAAGTGGTTCGAGAACGCGGACGCGGTGCAGCTCGTCCTGTCGCAATTTCTGCGCGTTGCCGACAAGGAAGGGTTTGCGATTCTCGCGTACTGCTTCATGCCCGACCATGTGCATCTGCTGATCGAGGGGCTTCGGGACGACTCAGACGCGAAGAAATTCATCACCAAGGGCAAACAATGCTCGGCCCACGCGTATGCCCACACCTTCTCGGCGCGCCTCTGGCAGCCGTTCGGGTATGAGCATGTGCTCAGGAATGATGAGAAAGCCACGACGGCGGCCCGATACATTCTTGAGAACCCCGTCAGGGCGGGTCTGGCCAAGACGGTGCTGGAATACCCGTTCGTGGGATCGCAGGTGTACGAGCTGAAGGACCTTCTGGCGACGCTCCCAGAGCGCGAGTAGTCGCGCCCGACCGAGTTTGCTCGACTAAAGTCGAGCCCTACCGTCGCTTGTCGAGCCCTACCGGAGCTCGCTCGACTAAAGTCGAGCCCTACCGTCGCTTGTCGAGCCCTACCGGAGCTCGCTCGACTGAAGTCGAGCCCTACCGTAATGCGGACCCGTATCGGTAGGGCTCAACTTCATCGGTAGGGCTCAACTTCAGTTGAGCCGATCAGTGAGGCAGCTTCCCGAACGGTACGCGACGCTGAAACAGCTGATAAATATGGTGCGCTTCGTGGTGGGCCATGTATTCCACCTGGAAGTGCAGGTCGTAGTGCGGGAACTGCGGGTGCCTGGCCTTGCGGTGCCACTCGGCGGGCGTCAGCGCTTCGAGGCGGCGGCAGAGCGCGTCGCGGTCGCTGAGATACTCGCCGAGCACATCGGCGGCCGGCATCGTCGTGAGCGCCACGAACACCTCGTCGCCGTCGGGACTTTCGTACGGCACGATGGTGGTCTCTTCAGTCAGCATGCGCTGAACGCGCTCGCCGAAGATCGTCTCCATCCGCCGGAAGTGGCAGATGAGCTCCTTCATGGACCACTTGTCGGGCACGCTGCGCGTGGCGAGCGCGGTTTCATCCACCCCGGCGGCCAGCCGTTTCACCTCGGCCGCCTGCGCGCGTAGCCGCTGGACCAGCGCCAGGTGCACCGCGTGCTTGTCGTCGTGATTGTGATGCTGGTGATGCTCGCTCATGCGGGACATTATAGAATGTGCCATCGGAGGAGTTATGAGGCTTAGTCGCCGTGAGCTGTTCGTCACCTCGTCGGTCGCGTTGGGAACCTTCTCGCACGCGTTCGGCCAGACGCCGGCGCCCGCTGCTCCTCCGCCGCCGCAAACCTCATTCGATCCGCTGCGCGGCAGCGTCGGCATCTTCACGGGCCGCGGCGGAACCATCGGCATGCTCGTGGCGCCCGACGGCATCGTCGTCGTCGACACGCAGTTCGCCGACACGGCGACGATCGCGCTCGGCAATCTCACACAGATGAGCCCGCGCCAGATCGACCTTCTCATCAACACGCACCATCACGGCGATCACACGTCCGGCAATGCCGTCTTCCGTCCGGCCGCCGCCAGGCACGTCGCGCACCGGAATGTGCCGGTGCTGCAGAAGACGCAGGCCGCTGCCGCGAAATCAGAGACCCAGCAGGCGTACGCCGACACCACGTACGACACGACATGGTCCGCCAAGGTCGGTGCCGAAACCGTCAGCCTGAAGTACTACGGGCCCGGTCACACGAGCGGCGACAGCGTCGTCACGTTTCAGACTGCGAACATCGTGCACATGGGCGACTTGATGTTCTACCTGCGTCACCCGCGTGTGGACCGTCCGTCTGGCGCGTCGATCAAGAACTGGATCGTCACGCTCGAATCGGTCGCGAAGGAACATCCGGCCGACACGATTTACATCGCCGGCCATGCAAAGGTGAACCTGCCAGTCACCGTCACGCGCGCGGATGTGCTGAAGTTCCGCGACTACTTCTCCGGGTTGCTCGCGTACGTGCAGAAAGGTATTGCGTCGGGTCAATCGGCGCAGCAGATCGTGAAAGTCGCCGCCGTGCCTGGATTCGCCGACTACGAAGGCAGCCCCGAGGGCACGATTCAGGCCGCCTACGACGAGCTCACCGCCAAGGGATGAGAATTCCCGGCACTCTGCTGCTCGCGCTCTTTCTCGGTGCGGCTCCGGTGCACGGGCAGGAACCGAGGCTGCCTGCGCCCGCCACAACACCGTCCGAAAGCGAGGCGCTGATCCAGCGGGCGCTCGCGCTGTCTGCCGCCGGCAACCACCGCGAGAGCGCAGCGACCTGGCAGACGGTCGGCGCGCGCGAGCCGGTTCTGGCGGGTCTCGCGGCGCGCGAATCGATTCGCGCGCTCCTCGCCGCCGGTGACATCGAGCCCGCCCTCAAAGGCATCGGCGAGCTGGGCGCCGGCGCTCCATCGGACATCCTTCTTCGCGCGGCCGATGCGTGCCGGGCCGCAGGCGCGATCGACTGCGCGACCGCAACCTATCGTCGCGCGCGAGAGTCCGCCGGCAGAACGCCCGCCGCGGACGAGGCCGCCATCGGTCTCGCGGCCACATTCGAGCAATCAGGCCAGTCGCGCGAGGCGCTGGAGACGTACCGCGAGCTTCAACTCACATTCCGCGACGTGTCGGCGTTCGAGCAAGCCGATGCAGGCGCGCGGCTCCTCTCGTCGCGGCTCGGCAACCCCGAGCCGCTCTCCGAAGCCGATTACGACTCCATCGTCGATCGCCTCGCGGGCGTCGCGGCATTCCGGCGCGCCGTCGACATGCAGGCCGAGTGGCTGAAGACCTTTCCCGGCTCGGCGCGGCGCGAGGACATCGAGGCGGCCCGGGTGTCATACCTGTATTCGGCGCGCGCGAACGACGATGCCCGCTTCCACGCGCACACGTTCCTGAAGGAGCATCCGGACAGCGAACGCGCGCACGACGTGTTCATTACGCTGTTCCGTCTCGATGTGCGCGAAGGGCGCTCCGAGGATGTCGAGAAGCGCGGACGCGCGATCATGGGCGGCGAAATTGCCGGCACGACGCTCAGCGATCGCCAGGGCGCCGGCCGGCTGCTGGCCGAATATCTGGTCAGCATCGGGCAGCCGACGAAGGCCCTCGGCGTCTACAGCGCGCTCTACAAAATCACGCTCACCAGGAGCAGCCGTGCCGATGTGCTGTGGCGGATGGCCATCGCCTCGCTCCGCGCCGGCAACCCCGCACGCGCGGTGAAAGAGCTGCAGCAGGTGCTGCGGCTGAAAGTGGATTCCGAAACCGAGCGGGCCGCCTCGTTCTGGCTCGGCTACGCGCAGGATGCCGCAGGCGCGCAGGCCGCGGCACGCACGCAGTGGGCGTCGCTCGCGCAGCGATACCCGTTCAGCTACTACGGCTCGCGCGCCGCGCAGCGCGCCGGCACTGTGTCGCCGCCGGCGGCGATCGCATTCCCCGAGCTGACACTGCGCGGTGCGGTCACCGCGCATCCCGACTACGAGGCTGCTGCGCTGCTGTCGCGCGCCGGCATGTTGTCAGAGGCCGCGGTCCACGCGCGGAGATTGAACGCGGCGTTTCGCCGGGACGACGCGGTGGCGCTGCTCGCGGCGCGCGCGTCCGAAGCGGCCGGCGACTACGCATCGTCTTCGACGTTGATGTCGTCGTACTTCGGGCCATTCCTGCAGCAGCCCGCGACGAACCTTCCCGCTGATTTCTGGGCGCTCGCGTATCCGCGCGCCTACTGGGCGGAGGTCTCAACGGCTGCGGGCCGCCACGGCGTCGATCCGCTGCTGATGATTGGCCTCGCACGCCAGGAATCGCACTTCGACCGCATGGCGCGCTCCCCCGTCGGCGCCGTCGGCCTGTTCCAGGTCATGCCCTACACCGCCGCGGAGCTCGACCCGGAATTGCTGAATCCCGCGGCGATGGATCGGCTGGTGCAACCCGAGGTGAGCGCGGAGCTCGCCGCAAAGCTGCTGGCCAGCCTGCAGCAGCGCTTTCAGGGCGTGCTCGCGCCGGCGATTGCGTCGTACAACGCCGACAAAGAGCGCGTGCAGGTGTGGTGGGATGCGGCGAAGGGGCTGCCGGAAGAGCTGTTCATCGACGGCATTCCGTATCAGCAGACGCGCGCCTACGTCAGGCAGGTGCTCACGAACTACGCGATGTATCAACGCTCCGCACAATCAGCATCGCCGCGAAAATAATCGCAATCGCGACCGCCATCCGCGGTGTGAAGCGCTCCCTCAACAGCAGCGATCCGAGAATCACCGCAATCACCGGATTCACGTACGCGTAGAGCGAGACGATCGACACGGGCAAATGCTTCAGCGCGTACACGTAGCAGACGTAGCCGACGAACGTGCCGACGACGACGAGATAGAGCACGGCCCACAAGCTGCGGGCCGTCGGCGCGACAGCGGCCCAGTCGCCGGTGATCGTCGCGAGAATCATGAGCACGACGCCGCCGCACATGATCTGCACGGCGGTCGCGGCAAATAAGTTCTCGTCGCGCTTGTGACGCTTCGAATACGCGGAGCCGATGGCCCAGCCGAGGCACGACATCTGCGTCATGATGACGCCGAGCACGATCTGACGCGTCGGCGCGGTGTCGTTCATGCTGGATGCCGTCAACATCATGATCCCGCCGAACCCGAGCACCAGGCCGAGCACCTGCCGCTTGCGAATCGGCTCGCCGTTCGGCATGAACGCTTCAACGCCGATCATCCAGAAGGGGATCACGGATACGAGCACGGCCGCCACGCCGCTCGGCACGAACTGCTGCGCCCACACGAGGCACCCGTTGCCGAAGCCGATCATCAACAGCCCGAGCAGCGCATGGCCGCCCCACGAGTCTCGCGGCGGCAGCTTGATGCCGCGCAGGCGCAGAACGATCGCGAGCACGACGCCGGCGATGAAATGCCGCGAACCGGCCATCGCAAATGGCGGGATGCTCTCGATGGCGACGCGCGTCGCGAGGAACGTGGTACCCCACGACAGACACACGGCGATCCACGCCCAGTACGCGCGCCTCAGTTGTTTGGGAGACGAATCGGACGCCGGGATCAACGTTGGGGAGGAGGAAGAGGCAATCGCGGTGATGATACAACAGGAGGCCGGAATCCAAACAGCACGTAGGCCGTCGCCGGCACGGGCCGCGCGCGATACGACCCGCCTGTGAAACGCCACTTCGCAAGCGCCTCGCGCGACGCGCTTTCGAATCCGCCAGTCGACGCGATCCCCCGCGTCTCCGTCACCGCGCGCTGCGCGGACACCCCGGCTGCGCTGAGCGCCAGCACGGCGAGAGCGACGTGCGCGCTCATCATTATTGGATGCTATCCGCGGGCGCCGGTTTCCCGACCGCCGGCGTAAAGGCCGGGGGATCGCTCGCCGGGAACGACTCGTAGGCGGCCTTGTTCACTTCGTCGAACTTTCTCGAACGGGTCGGCAGCACCGATCCAGCCCGGCACTTGAGAAGCGCCAACTGCGACTTGTATCCCAGACCGACAAGTGCAGTGCCGGCGGCAATCAGGGTGAGCCCGAGCATCCCGATCGCACGGGCGCGAGAATGTTCGTAATCCTGTCGATCCCAGACACTTTCGGGCGCGCGATGCATGGTGAGATTGCGAGGTTGCTGTGCCATGCGGCTTTGGGAAGCAAGGCAGGGGCCAAGCGATCACACCGATCGGGAATATCATGCTGGAAGGAGTCGTCGGATTCTAGGACTGCTCATCGCCACTCTGGGTGGAACGGCCGTCGGGCTCGAGCGCCAATGGTCCGGTCACGCTGACGGACCAAGCGCTCGGTTCGGCGGCATTCGCACGTTTACGATGCTGGGCGCGATCTCGGGCCTCAGCGGGTGGCTGCTCGCGCTGGGCCAGCCCGCGGCGGCGACCGTGCTGCTCGCCGGCATCACCGCCATCATCGTCGCCGCCTATGCGGCGGCAAGCCGCCACGACATCGATGCCACCACCGAAGTCGCGGCGGTGGTCGTCGTCGCCGCGGGTGTGTTCGCAGGCCTCGGATCGTTTCGTCTCGCGAGCGGCATCATCGCCGTCCTCAGTCTGCTCCTCGTCGAAAAGTCCCGGCTCCACTCGATGGTCGCGCGCATCGACGACGTGTCGCTCCGGGCGGCCGTGCGGTTCGGGGCGATGGCACTGGTGGTGCTTCCGCTGCTCCCATCGGGGCCGTACGGACCGCTCGGCGGCATCAGGCCGCGCGAACTGTGGGCGCTCGTGCTCTTCTTCTCCGGGTTGAGTTTTCTCGGCTACATCGCCCGTCGCGCCGTGGGACCGGCGCACGGGTATTTCGCCACGGGCCTGCTCGGCGGGTTGATTTCGTCGACGAACGTCACGTTCACGTTCGCGCGGGAGAGTCGCGCACGCCCCGAGATCGATCGCGAGCTCGCGTTCGGTGCGATAGCCGCCAACGCGGTGTTGTTCCCGCGGGTCCTCCTGGCCACTGCCGTGCTGAACGCCCCGCTCGTTCCGCTGCTCGTGCCGTACTTCGCTGGCCCGGCGATCATCGCGGCAGGTGTCGCCGCGATCGGCGCGAGGCGGATGTCGAGCGTCGAACCCGATACCGATACGCGACACAATCCCCTCCAACTGTTCGACGCGCTTCGCATGGCCGCGCTCTTCCAAATCGTCCTGATGGCGGTGCATCTGGCCAATCGGATGTGGGGCGCGTCGGGCATTCTGACCTCAGCCGCCGTCCTGGGATTGACGGACGTCGACGCCCTGACGATGTCGATGGCGCGCGGCATGTCTGGCGCGGCCTCGCTCGAGCTCGCCGCACGCGCGATTGCCATCGGCGTCGCCGCCAATACTGCGTTGAAGCTGCTGCTGGCGCTGGCCTTCTCGTCAGGCTCGTTCCGCCGAATCGCCGGTGGAACACTCATCGCCATGCTCTGCGCCGCGGTCGCGTGGCTCGCTCTCTGACCCCTCGTGGTGGCATATTTCCCATAGTGCGGGATTCTCAGCAGCGGCGCCCGGAAAATCGTTAAATTCCTTAGTGATTTGTCGATTTTACCCGGGCATGGCGCTTGCCTCCGTAAGGGCATGATTCGCGCGCGCGCGGCGCGCTGAGGGAGGCGACCATGTTCGATCTCACAGCGGGAACGATCGATAGGCCCTTCCGCGACAAGCACGCGGCGGCCACCGCGCTGTCGGTCGCCACCCACATTGCGGTGCTCGGCAGCATCGCCTGGGTCGTGCTGTTTTCGGTCAGCGACAAACTTCCTGAAGTGCCATCGATGATGGCGTTCGTTGCGGCGGCGCCTCCTCCGCCACCGCCACCACCACCGCCGCCCGCGGCCAAAGCCGCAAAGCCCGTCCAGACGTCGAAGCCAGTTCCGACTACGGGGCCGACATTTACCGTGCCCTCTGAGATCCCTGTCGGGATCCATCCGGAAACGGGCATCGACCTGGGCGGCGAGGGGGGCGTGGAAGGCGGTGTCGAAGGAGGCATTCCTGGCGGCGTGCTTGGGGGAGTCCTCGGCGGCATGGTTACCGAAGCGCCTCCGCCGCCTCCGCCGCCGGTCAAGCCCAAACGCGTCGGCGGCGAGCTTCAGGCGCCGGCGCTCCTTCATCGCGTCGAGCCGGACTATCCGGGCGTCGCGGTGTCTGGAAAGATCAGCGGCACGGTCATTCTCGAAGCCACGGTGGACGAAGCCGGCGCCGTCACCGACGTCACCGTATTGCGATCGATCAAAGTGCTCGACCAGGCGGCTATCAAGGCCGTCAGACAGTGGCGCTACCAGCCGCTCGTCCTGAACGGCGTTCCGGCGCCGTTCATTCTGGTGGTCACCGTCACGTTTTCGCTGCGCTGAATGCATGCGCATTGCATTCTTCAGTACTCACGGGTTCGATCGCGAGTTCTTCGACGAAGCCAACCGCCCGCAGGGTCATGACATTCAGTACCTCGAAGCGCGGCTGACGCCCGCCGTGTGCGCGAAGGCAACTTCGCGCTGGACGGCCTGCTCGGGTTCGACATGCACGGGCGCACCGTCGGCATCGTCGGCACCGGCAGGATCGGCACAGTCGTCGCGCGAATTCTCAGCGGCTTCGGCTGCCGGATTCTCGCGTACGACGTGGCCGTCAATCCGGAGTGCGCCGCGCGCGGTGTGCACTACCGGTCTCTCGAAGAGCTGTGGGCGCAGTCGGATATTGTGTCTCTGCATGCTCCGCTCACGGGCGATACCAGACACATGGTCGATGCCGCTGCGATCTCGCAGATGAAACGGGGCGTGATGATCGTCAACACGAGCCGAGGCGCGCTGGTCGACGCGGCGGCGTTGATCGATGGTTTGAAGTCTGGGCACGTCGGCTATGTCGGACTCGATGTGTACGAAGAAGAGGAACAACTCTTCTTTCGCGATCTCTCGGCACAGGTGATTCAGGACGATGTGTTCGCGAGGCTGCTGACATTTCCGAATGTGCTGGTCACGGCGCACCAGGGGTTTTTCACGCAAGAGGCCCTCCGGGCCATCAGCGAGACGACGCTGGCGAACGTATCGGCGTTCGAGCACGGCGTGCGCACGGGCAACGAGCTTCAGTAGCATGCTCGGCCGCGCCGGCGATCGCGTACTGCGCAGGGCACAATCCCGCCCGGGGCGTGGAAATTTCCGCGCCGGCCTCTGACGACACGCCGCGGCGATGAGAAATCTCACTGAAATCAGCGGTTCCGTCTGGTCTCCAACTTGCTCATCGATCCAGTGCGGGGAGACCGCACATGCGTAAATGGCCCGCTCTGCCCCTTCTGATCTTTGCAGGCATTTTCGCCGCGCTGTCGCCGGCGGCCACGACATCGGCGCGCTCGCCGATCTCGGATGAAGACGAGCTCGTCCGTACTGCCACGCGCGTCTTCACTCGTGCCGTGGCCAACCCGGCGGCAGCCGTTCCTGCGGCGGTGCTGATGCGGGCAACCGCGATTGCCGCCATTCCATCCGCCGTCGAGGACGGCACGCGCTATTTCGGCATAGGCGTGGTCAGCGCGCGCGGCGCGCGCCCCGGCTATTGGACGCCCCCGGCCGTCATTGCTTTCGAAGGTCACATCCCCGTCGACCTCGAAAGCCGCGTTGTCGATTTCATCGTCATCGCGCAAACGCGCCGGGGGCTGGATTACCTGACTCTGGGACGATTCGCCGGCGGCGCACCCTATTCGATAGTTCCCGGCGCGCTCGGTCACAGCACGCCGGTTCAGATCGACGCGGACCTCCTTGCGTACGCGCAGTTCGACAATTACCTCGCCGGCGTCACAATCGACGACTGGATCGTCGACGACATGACGGCGTCCAACGCGGCATTGTACGGACGGCCATTTTCGACCGACGACATCGTTCGCGGCGCCGGCTTCTTTCACGTGCCCTCGTCTGTGCGAATGTGGCGCGAGGCCCTCGCGGACTACTTCCGCGAGATGAGCTGAGCCATGACGACATTTCTGAATCGAGTGACTGGGGCCGCGTTGTTGAGGCCGGCCATCTACGAAGAGGTCGAAGCCGATCGCTCGGCGACGATGCAGGCGATGGGCGTGGTAGCGCTGTCGAGTCTCGCGGCGGGAGTGGGGGCTCTCGGCCTGGCGAGCGCGCGCGTCACGACCCTCGCCGGCATCAGTCTGCTTGCGTTCGCGGTGTGGGGGATCTGGGCGCTGCTGACGCTCCAGATCGGAACTCGCATTTTCCCTTCGCCGCGCACGCAGGCGGACATCGGTCAACTGCTGCGCACAATCGGCTTCGCGAGCGCACCCGGCATCCTCCGGATCGCCGGCGTCATCCCCGGCACGACGACCATCGTGTTCGCCGCCACGGCCCTCTGGATGCTGATGGCGATGATCGTCGCCATTCGGCAGGCGCTCGACTATACGAGCACGGCGCGCGCCTTCGGCGTGTGCGCACTCGGCTGGGCGCTGTCCTTCGGCTTCGCGATCGCGGCCGGACTGCTCTGGTCGCCGCCGCTGCATTGATGACTAACGGTCCGGCTAAAGCC
>CAYHHH010000026.1:0-12153 GCA_964356125.1 uncultured Bifidobacteriaceae bacterium
TGTACTTCACCTCGGTCATCTTGAACAGCATGTTCAGGAAGTTGCCGGTGAAGCTCAGGTCGTTGTCCGGGTAGACGTAGTTGCGGCCGATGCTGTGGCGGTAGGCATAGCCGGCGATGCTGGCCACCTTGGCGATGAGCCGCACGCACTGGCGGTTGCGCGCCTCCTGATCGAAGACGAGCTTCGCGTCGCGATAGAGCGTCGAGAGGGCGCCGACCGTGCTGATGAAGATGCCCATCGGATGGGCGTCGTACTGAAACCCCTCCATCAGCTTCTTGACGTTCTCGTGCAGCAGGGTGTGCTGTGTGATGTTGTCGGTCCAGCTCTGCAGTTGCGCGGCCGTGGGCAGCTCGCCGAAGATGATCAGGTACGCCGTCTCGAGGTAATTGCAGTGCTCGGCGAGCTGTTCGATGGGGTAGCCGCGATACTGGAGTATCCCCTTGTCGCCGTCGATGTAGGTGATGGCGCTGCGGCAGGCCGCCGTGTTGAGGAACGCCGGGTCGTAGGTCGTCATCCCGGTGTCTTCGGGACCCGCCTTGATCTGCTTGAGATCGGTGGCGCGAATCGCGCATTCCCTGATCGGGACTTCGTACTGCTTGCCCGTGCGGTTGTCGGTGATCGTCAGCGTATCCATATTTAGTCGCGGGGGCCCCTCCGCCCCGCTCCGCCGCTTCGCTTGCGGGGCCCCTTCGCCCCGCGCCGCTCGCGGCCTAGCTGTCGGAGTTCTCTTCCGTATCCGCCTCGTCGTTGACCGGCTCGGCCGGCACGCGATAGCGGCCGTCGATCCACCGCGCAAGATCCTGAAGCTTGCAGCGCTCGCTGCAGAAGGGAACCCACGGGGGCGCGGCGGACTCGCGCCTGCAGAACACGCACGCGCGAGTCGGCACGACACTAACTATAGATCTAAAGATCCTTAGATCTATAGATCTCTAGATGTCTGTCCGTCGGCGATGTGATGCCGCACGTCGCGGCCCGACACCATGAAGATGACGTCCTCGGCGATGTTCGTCGCGTGGTCGCCGATGCGCTCGAGGTGCCGCGAAATGAGGATGAGATCGAGGGCGGGCTCGATCGTAACGGGGTCCTGGAGCATGAAGGTGAGCAGCTCCCGGAATACCTGCGTTTTCAGCGAGTCGAGCACGTCGTCCTCGTCGAGGACGTGCTGGGCGAGCTGCATGTCGCCGCGCACGTACGAGTCGAGCGCGTCCCTCAACATGCTCTGCGCGGTGGTCGCCATGCGCGGGATGTCGATGAGCTTCTTGACCGGCGGGTGCGAGGCGTATCGCCGCGCGGCCTCGCCGATGTTGACGGCCATGTCGCCGACGCGCTCCAGGTCGCTGTTGATCTTGATCGCCGCCATGATGCCGCGCAGGTCGGCGGCCATCGGCGAGTGCAGCGCGAGCAGCTTCAGGCACAGATCGTCGATCTCGATGTGCAGCTCGTTGAGCGGCATGTCGCCGTTCAACACTTCGTCGATCAGCTGGCTGTCGCGGTCGACCAGCCCCTGCATCGCCGTGCGCACGCGATCTTCCGCCAGTCCGCCCATGGCGAGCAGCCGCTCTTTCAGCCCCGCGAGCTCCTGCTGGAAATGATGGCGTTCCATTAACCGAATCGTCCCGTGATGTAATCTTCAGTCAATTTCTCTCTCGGCGTCGTAAAAATCTGCTCCGTCCGCCCGAACTCGACCAGCTTTCCCAGCCAGAAGAACGCCGTGAAATCCGACACGCGCGCAGCCTGCTGCATGTTGTGTGTGACGATGACGATCGTGTAATCCTTCTTCAGCTCGAAGATGAGCTCTTCGATGCGCTGTGTGGCGATCGGATCGAGTGCCGAGGCGGGCTCGTCCATCAGCAGGATCTCCGGCCGCACGGCCAGCGCGCGGGCGATGCACAGGCGCTGCTGCTGGCCGCCGGAGAGGGCGTTGGCCGACTCGTGCAGCCGATCCTTCGCCTCATCCCAGAGGGCGGCCTGCTTCAGGCTTTCTTCCACGCGCTGCGCGAGGTCCGTCCGGTCCGTGGCCATCCCGTTGATGCGGATACCGTAGGCCACATTCTCGAAGATCGACTTCGGGAACGGGTTCGACTTCTGAAACACCATGCCCACGCGCCGGCGGAGATTGACGACGTCGGTCTTTCCGCCGTAAATGTTCTCGTCGTCGATCAGTATTTCACCCTCGGCCCGTGCGCCGACGATGATGTCGTTCATGCGGTTGAGCGTGCGCAGGAAGGTGCTCTTGCCGCAGCCCGACGGCCCGATGAACGCCGACACCTGGTTGGCATGCAGGCCGATCGAGATGTCGTGCAGTACTTTGGTCTCGCCGTAGTAGAAATTCAGGTGCTCGACGCGGATCTTGAGAGGCGTCTCTTTGGCGTCGGCAGGCCGCGCTGGCCTGGTGATTTTCGGTGCAATGGTGAGGGCTTCGGCCACAACAGGATTACTTTACCGTGGCGGTGTTAACGGCATGTTAATAAATTGCCCCTTACCCTTTGCCCCTTGCCCCTCTTACGTGGGCTGAATGGGCGGCTGGCCGGGGAGATTGTCCGTGGTGATGTCCGAGTTCGAGAGGAACGCCTGCACCTGGCGGCGAAGATCCTCCTGGATGATCCCGATCGGGCGGCGGGCATCGAGCACGCGGAACCCGAACTCGTCGGCCATCGACCCGTACTCGCGGAGCAGCTTGTTTTGATAGGACCGGAAACTGTCGTAGATGTCGTCGCCCCCCTTCAGGTCCATACCCGACTCCCAGAAATCCATGCCGCGGGCCGAGAGCACCCGCCGGATGAGGGTATCGACGTCGATTTTCAGATAGAACACCTGGTGCGGCGCGATCGCGAAGCCGTAGAGGCTGCGCAGCCACGCGCGATCGACGCCGCGCACGCCCGCGCGCGCGAGCGCGGAAAAGATGTAGCGGTCCGACAGGACGACGAATCCGGCTTTGAGCGCCGGGATGATTTCTTTCTCCAGGCGATCGGCGAAGTCGGTGGCGTAGAGCAGCACGAAGGTGAGCTTGTTGAGCGTGTTGCTCGATTTCGCGAGCTCGATGGTCGGCTGCATCAGCGCGGATCGCGTCCAGCCGGTCTCTACCACGCCGTACCCCTGCACTTCGAGCCATTCGCGCAGCAGCGCGATCTGCGTACTGCGGCCCACGCCGTCGGTGCCTTCGATGGCGATGATCTTGCCCGGGTAGTGGTCCATCGGCACATAGGGAAGGCCGTGGCCGTAATAGCGCCCGGGTTGAATGCCGCCGTTGGCGCCGAAATCCGGCGCCTGCTCTTTGCCCTCGGCTCTTGGCTCTGTCATTTTGCTCCGGCGCGGCTAAAGCCGCGCACTACCGCAAAGGGTCACTGGTTCACCGCATCGAGCGCCGGTTTTTCGAGCTGCCTCGAGACGAGGTTGCGCACCATCTGCTGCTGGTCGGTAATCGCGAGAGACGCATCCACCACGCTCAATCCGTATTCGTCGACCAGCCGATCGTACTCATCGAGCACCTTGCCCTGGAAGATCCGGAAGCTCTCCTGCGCGTTGAGGCTCCACCCCATATCCATGCCCGCCTCGTAGAACTTCAGCTTCACCCGGCGCGCCATCAACCTCTCCAGCGACACGTCGATCGGCACGCGGAAGTACAGCGTGAGATCGGGGCGCACGGCGAAGCTGTACAGATCGCGGACCCACGCACGGTCGACGCCGCGCGCCACGTCGCGCGCGAAGGCCGTGTAGGCGTACCGATCGGCGATGACGATCATCCCGGCCTTCAGCGGCGGGACGATGTTGTAGAGCAGGCGGTCGGCGAAGTCAGTGGCGTGTAGCAAACTGAAGGTCGTCGGCGTCAGGGAATTCTTTTTCTTCCCCATTTTCGTCGCCGCCTTCACGAGCGCTGACGAGTTCCACTCGGTCACGAACACGCGCAGTCCGGCGGCGCTCAGCCACTTGGCCAGCAGCGCCAGTTGCGTCGTTTTTCCCGACCCGTCGATGCCCTCGACCACGAACAGCTTCCCCGGGTACTCGTGCGGATTGCTCAGGTTGTTCAGCATAAGAGACTCTACCGGCGCCGACGCGTATCGGTTTTCCCAACGCGCGCTCCAGCGGCGCTATCTGACGCTGGGCGGCCCAGAGCTCCAGCTCGGCGTCGCCCGTTGTGCGAAGTTTGACGAGATATTCCCCGCCGCGGTCGTGCATCTCCACGCCCGTGACCGCCTGCGCGTGGCTGCGATCGAGCGTTTCGGCGAATCGCAGCATCGCGGCCAGCGTGCGCACGGCCCGCCGCCGCTTCGCCCCGAGCGCGCCGAAGTCGGCGTGCGATTTCTTCGGGGGGGTCTTGCGGTGGTACCGCGCCACCAGCGCGATGCTCTCCGCTTCTGCCGGCTCGAATCCGCGCAGATGGCCGTTCTTGATGAGGTAGTACGAGTGCTTGTGATGCCGCGGATAGCTGATGTGCGTGCCGATGTCGTGCAGCAGCGCCGCGAACTCGAGCCACTCGCGCTCGCGATCGGTCAGGCCATGGACGCTGCGCGTCTGATCGAAGATGGACAGGGAGAGCCGCGCGACCTGGCTCGCATGCTCGGCCCAGTAGCTGCACCGCTCCGCCAGCTCGACGACGCTGCGCCGCCGCACGTCGGGGTACTGGCCCGCCTGCGCGATGTGCTTCCGGTTGCGCTGGATGTAATCGAGCACGAGCCCCTCGCGCAGCGCGAGATCGCACAGCGTAATCTCGGTCGCCTCGAGCTTCTGCAGGATGGTATCGAGCAGCACCGCACCGGCGACGATCAGATCGGCGCGCCGCGGATCGAGGCCGGGCATCTTCATGCGCTCGCCGATGCTGAGATGGGTGAGGTCCTTCCGCAGCCGGCGTATCTGCTTGGCCGGCACGCGCAGGTTGCGAATCTCATCGCTCGCGCGCCTGCGATCGGCAGATGCGACGGCGCCGACGCTGAGAATCGTGCCCGAGGTGCCGATGACGCGGTCGAACCCCGCGCTCTTGATGTCGCGCAGGTATTTCGACAGCTCGTCCCCGATATGCCGGACGAGCTTCCGTTCGTCCCGTCCGGAAAGCGGATCGGTGTGGACGAACCGTTCCGTGAGCCTGATGACCCCAAGCTTGAAGCTTTTGGCGAGGCGAAGCGACGCGCCCGCGCCGTGGGTGATTTCGACGCTGCCGCCGCCGATGTCCACCACCACGGCTGACGCGCCCGCGACATCGACGCCGTAGACCGCGGCGAGATGAATGAGGCGGGCTTCCTCCGTGCCGGAGATGACCTGCGGCTTGATACCGGTTTCGCGTTCGACTGCAGCCAGGAATTCGCCGCCGTTTTCGGCTTCCCGCACGGCGCTGGTGGCCGCCGCGAGGATTTCTTCCACCTGGTGGGATTCGGCCAGCCGCCGAAAGCGCCCAAACGCCTGGAGGGCCGCCGCCATCGCCTCAGCGGTGAGCGCCTTGCCGTCCAATCCGCCTGAGCCCAGGCGGACCATCTCCTTCTCGCGGTCGATCACTTCGAAGGACAGATCGGGCCGGATGTGCACCACGATCATGTGAATTGAATTTGTACCGCAGTCGATCGCCGCTATCCGCATCTATTTGATTAGAAAAGGGTTGTCGCTGTCATACAGACTTCCTATAATGGAGGCGACAGATTCGGACGGGCCGCACACTGGACCCCCGCATCCTAGCATGAACACATCAACCTCCCGTGACAGGCTCTGGCGGAAACGGCTGAACGAGCTGAGCGCCGTGTGGCCCGATTTCGTCAGCGGCAGTACTGGCGGTCTGCACAAGACGCGTGTCGCATCGCGACGCATCCGCGAGGCGCTGCCGATCGTGGGCGCGGACGCCGCGCCGGCGAAGGTCAAGAAGCTCAGCAAGAAAATGCGCACGCTGACCCGCTGCCTCGGTCCTATCCGCGAGCTCGACGTCGAGCTCGATATCCTCGACGACAAATCGACGACCGATGGGGTGCCTGGCCGCGCGATAGAAATGGTGCGGCGTGAGGTCGCGTCCCGCCGGCAGGCGTTGCGCGATGAGCTGGCAGACAACGCCCCGGTGGGGGACCTGAAGAAGCTGCTCAAGAAACTGGAAAGAATAGGGAAGAGGGATGAGGGCAGAGGGAAGAAGGGCAAAGGGCAGAGGGCAGAGGGCAGAATCGACGCGCAGTGGCGCGGCGTGCTCGCGACGCGCGTGATGCGCCGCGCGAAGGCGCTGGCGGTCGCGATCGAAGACGCCGGTCCGGTGTACGTCCCCGAGCGCCTGCACGTCGTGCGAATTTCGACGAAGAAGCTGCGGTACGCGCTGGAAATCGCGCGCGACGCGGACGTCGCCGCGGCGACGCCCGTTGTCCGGGTCCTCAAGCGCCATCAGGAACGCCTCGGGCGCCTGCACGACCTGCAGATGCTCCTGAAGCACGTCCGTGAGACGGAAGCGTCGCCCGGCGTCGGTTCGCGCGTCAACGATTTAACGGCCTATGCGGATTCGCTCGACAAGGGATGCCGCCGGCTGCACGCCGATTTCGTCGAGCATCGCGCGGAGCTGGCGGGTGTGGTGAAAGACGTCCGCCACCACGTCGTGCCTGCTCTGACCACTCCGCCCCGGCGTCAGGCGCACGTCGCCGCGGCCAAGCAGCCTGCGCGCCCTCGCGCACGGCGCCAATGAGCCGCGAGCGGCGTGGGGCGCAGGGCCCCCACAAGCGAGCGGCGAGGAGCGGGGCGAGGGGCCCCCGCGACTAAGAATGATGCAGGCCCAACCGTTCGAGCTGTACCTAATCCGCCACGGCGTCGCTGCCGAGCGCGGCGAGAATTTTCCCGACGACACGAAGCGGCCGCTCACCAACGAGGGGGTGCAGAAGCTGCGCAAGGAAGCGAAGGCGCTCGTGGCGCTCGACATCGCGCTCGACGTCATCCTGACGAGCCCGCTCGTGCGCGCGCGGCAGACGGCCGAGCTGATTGCCGCCGCGTTCCGCACTCCGCCGCCGATCGTCAACATGCCGTCGCTCGCGCCCGGCTCCTCGCACAACGCCATCATCGAAGAGATCTCGAAGCATCACCGGCGCCATCACATCGCGCTCGTCGGCCACGAGCCCGGCATCGGCGAGCTCGCCGGCCGTCTCCTCGGTGTGCGCCGCCCGCTCGAGTTCAAGAAGGGCGCGGTCTGCCGCATCGACGTCGCCGCACTGCCTCCGGCCGGCCCCGGCCAGCTGCGCTGGTTCCTCACGCCGCGCATCATGCGCAAAATCGGCAAGTAAAGGGATTAGGGACTGGTGATTTGGGACTAGGCCTGAACGCGCTGAACGCGCGTGATACCCGTCGCAGATCTAATCCCGAATCCCCAATCCCTAATCCCTCCAGTTTCCAGTTTTAATCGTCGATGACGTAGCTGAACACCTTGTAGCGGCCGCCCTTTTCCAGCATCGACCCAAACATTCGCAGCTGTCGCTCGTTGCCGTCTGCATCCCGCACCGTCAGCTCGCTCTCACGATGTACGCGATAGGTCTCGTACGCCGTGGTGTCGCCGAGAAAACGGATGGAGATGAATTCGTACTTCTTACCGCCGTGCGCGGCGAGCGTGCTTCGCAGCGTGATGTTGCTCTTGTGATGCAAATCGCCCCAGATGAAATTAACCGAGAGGTTTCGCCCGGGCCGCGCGGCCGGAAGCTCCGGCCACACGTATGCTTCGAATTCTTCCTTGCTGAGCGCAAGCGCGCGAAGCGCATTGGCGTCGCGCTGCTCGATGGCCGCGAGCACCGCCCGGGACAGCGCCTGAGTCGACTCGTGTGAGTGGGGAAGCGGCGCCCTGCTGCACGAGATCGCGAGCAGGGCGCCGAGGATTATCAGAAATTGCACGTTACCGCTGCGGGTACGCCGTCCAGCCCTTCGTCCAGTCGTCCGACGGAGCCGGTGGAACCGCACCGATATAGGTGACCGCTTCAAAGAATCCGTCGTTCGGCGGAATCGCCGGAGCGAGCTGACCGCCCGCGAGCGTCGCGATTGACGTCGGCTGGAAGTTCGGGTTCTCGTGGTTGAAGCAGTCCGTCGACAGGCCGCCGTCCACGTTGGCGCGGATGTTCGGGAACCGTCCGCTGTTGACGAACGGGGCCACGCTCGAGTGAATCGCGTTGGCCGGTGTGCCGATGTTCCAGATGACGCCGTTGCCCATCTGCGAGGTGCCGATGTTGACCTCGTTGAGCGTCGCGCCGTCCACAATCTGCGGACCCGAGGTCTTGAAGCCGGTGATGAGAAAGTTCCTCAGCGTGAACGCCGTGCCCCGCCTGATGGTGGCGGCGATTGACGATTCGCCACCTTCGTTGCGATCGGGATCGCCGCAGATCGTGATGTTGTAGATCTGCGGGTTCGAGCGGGGGAGATCGTTGTTGTTGAACTCGCTGTTGTCCGCCTCGATGCCGCGATCCGCGTCGTCGCCCCGCTGATGGATGGCGATGAACTGCGCCCGGCCGGTCCAGCCAAAGGTCCAGTCAAAGCTGTCATCGGCCGCGTTGGACGCGATGGCGTGCTTGATGTCCGCCGTGCCGCCGAACCATTCAAGTGCATCGTCGCGGTTCATGTGCACCTGGATGAAGTCGTAGGTGCTGCCGCGCCCCACCGCCTGGAACGCGATGCCGTTCAGCTCGTTGTCGGGGCTGAACTCGACGCCCGCGAACTCGACGCGCACGTAGCGCATGGTGCCGCTGTTGTCGTTCGGGTCGCTGCCGCCGGCCACACCGGTGTCCCCCTCGCCCACATACAGGCCGCCGGGGCGGTTCACCGGCGCACGGCCGTTGATGATGATGCCGCCCCAGTCACCTCGGGACCGGAAGCCGACAGGTTGATCGCTTGTGAACACGATAGGCTGCTCGCGCGTGCCGAGCGCGTTCAGCCGTCCGCCGCGCTCGACGATGAGCGTGCCGACGCTGCCGGCTTCGCCGACGATGACCGTGCCGGCCTGAATATTCAGCGTCCCGTTCTCGCGGATGAATACCGCGCCGCGCAGTACGTAGTAAAACCCGTTGGTCCAGTCCTCCGTGCCGGTGATCTCACCGGTGATGACAATCACCGGTTTGTCGACTCCCGGCACGGTGACTGGCGACGCCTGTTCGGTCGCGACAGGCGCGATGAGTGTCAGCAGCAGACCGGCGCAGATGGCACATGCGCCAAGGGTGCGGGTTGATCTCGTCATAATTGTCCTTGAGTGCTCCATATGAATGTTGCTTAGAAAACGTTGTAGCTGAACGACAGCGCGACGACGCGCCCGAGCTTGAACGTGCGCTGATCCTCGACGCCCTGTGTGAACCGGTACTCGCTGTCGGTGAGGTTTTCCAGTGCGAGGCGGATGTTCAGCCCCTTGACGCGCTGCGACAGGACGAAGTCGAGGCTGCCGCGTCCTTGTTCGAGAATGTCGGGCGCGTCGTTCGCGCCGACGTCCGAGATGCGATCGCCGAAGTAATTGAAGAGCATGCGCGCCGCGAAGCCGCCCGCGGTGCCCTCGAACGTCATGTTGAACAGGTTCGCGGACTGCCCGGCCAGCGGCCGTTGCAGTGAGGTCTGCGTCGCGAGCTGGTTCGGGAGGAGCGTGATCTTCGAGTCGACGAAGGTGTAGTTCGCGTTCACGAAGAAGTGGCGGCCCAGATCGCGGGCCACCTCGAGCTCCAGGCCGGTGTTCCGCGCGTTGTCGGAGTTCTGGAATGTCGCCAGCGGCGTCGCCGACGCGAGCACGACGCGCTCGATGGGCTTGTCGAAGTACTTGTAGAACACGCTGGCGGCCACGATGCCCCGTGAGCCCATGAACATTTCCCAGCGGCCGTCCACGTTGTGGATGAGCGCGCGCTGCAGCTCGGGGTTGCCTTTGACCGCGCGGCTGCCGACCACGTCGGTGAACTCGAACTCGGCCAGCTCGCGGAACTCGGGACGGTTGACGGTGGCACCGTAGCTCAGCCGAAGGTTCGAGTTGCCCGCCATCGCCTGTACGAAGTTGACGGCAGGGAAGAAGTCCGTATTCTTGTTGCTCGCCGTCACCGTGCGGACGAACAGGCCGAAGGGATCGAACGTATTCACGTCCTGGTTGAAGCCCTCGACGCGTCCACCCGCAATCATGCGCGTGCGGCCCGAAAACGCGATGTCCACCATGGCGTATCCGGACGCCGTTGTCTGATGCCCATCGTAGGCGTCGGTCGGCCGCGTCTCTTCGTTGAAGCGGAACGCCGTGCCGATGTTGCTGGTGGTGTAAAGCTCTTCGGGCATCAGCGTGTTGTTGGTCAGCGACGGCCCGTCTTTCGTCAGCACGATAGGAATGTAGCGGAACCGGCGCGACTGGAAATCGCGGTTGCGATCGACATAGCTCAAGCCGAATTTGAACTGCGTCGGGCGTCCGCCGGTATTGCTCAACGTTGCCCAGTTCACGCTCGCGTCGACGGTGTCGTCCTCGAGCGTGTTGAACATGCGGAAGCCGCTCTGCGATTCGTCCGACAGCACGTACGGTGCGTTCGCCGCGGCCGCCGCAGCCGTGGCCGGGCGCTCGTAGTACACCTCGCGCAGGTCCGGCTCGTCGCGGTTCGCGCGCGCCACGTTGACGCGCCAGTCGAACCGGCTGTTGGCGAGACCCTGGAAGAAGTGCTCGCCGGTGACGCCGTTCGACATCATGCCTTCTTCGATGTACTGCACGCGGTAGTTGCGGTAGCGAAGCACGTTGTCGAAGTTGTCGCCTTCGAAGAACCGGCCCTCGTCCCGGCCGCTGTGCGTGAAGAAGTTCTCGATGCCGAGGCGATGGTTCGGCGTGAACTGATAGGCCACGTTGCCGACGATGCCCAGCTGCGCTTTCTGCGTGCCCGTCTGCATCGCGTAGTCGCTGGTCGATTCGAGCACGACGTCGGCGCCGCTGCCGCTTTCGACGCGGTAGAACTTGCGGTTCTCTTCGACGTACTGCTCTTTGTATGAGTGCATGGCGCTGGCGACGAATCCGAGCTTCCCGAACCGGTTGCCGGCCGAGACGCTCCAGTTCTGGCCCGGTGCGCCATCCGACGCCCTCGGACGCCATACGCTGTTGTCGAGCGCGCGGCCGAACTGCGTGATCTGCTCGGGCGTATAACCGACATCCGGCGTGAACACGCCGCGGCGGACAATCTTGTTCGCCGGAATGCTGGAGGGCAGCGCGCGCGCGCCGTTGTCGAAGCCCCACGCGTCGCGCCCGCCAATCGGGCTGAGAAGGATGCTTTTTCCGGTTGCGGTCGAGGAGTACCCGACACCGTACGAGAAATCCATGACCGGCCGGTTCGGCAGCTTCAGCGGGATGATCTGGACGAGGCCGCCGGCGAATTCCGCCGACTTATCGGGCGAGTACGACTTTGCGACCTGCACGCTGTCGATGAGGCCCGCAGGAAAGAGGTCGAGTGGAACCACTTTCTTGTCCGGCTCTGTGGTGGGCACCACGGCGCCCGCCAGCGTCGTGTTGCTGTAGCGCTCGCCGAGGCCGCGCACGAACACGTACTGATTGTCGACCACCGACATGCCGGTGACGCGCGACAGTGCGGCCGCCGCATCCGAGTCGCCGTTGGCGCGCATTTCCTGCGCGCCCATGTTGTCGGTGATGACGTCGGCGTTGCGCCGCTCGACGAGCTGCGCGGCGGCAGACGACGTGTCGGCGTCAACCGCCTGGCCGGAGACGTTCACCGTCTCTGCAAAGCGATTCATGACGATGCCGATGTCGACCGTCGTCGTGCGCTCGGTGCCGACCTCGACGCGCACGCGCTTTTCCTGGTAACCGTCGAGCATCACTTTCAGCTCGTGCGCGCCCGGCGCCACGGTCAGGATGTACCGGCCGTCCACGTCGGTGTAGACAACCTGCGTGGTGCCGACCACTTCGACCGGCGTGCCGGGCAGGGCGATGGCGTTCGTTTCGTCGCGGACCGCGCCGACGATGCGGACGGTCTGCTGCGCCCACGCGGGGACCGCTGGCAGGGCCATCAGAACACCCAGCAGAACAGCTGTCAGTTGCCGTTTCAAACTCATATTCGTCCTTTGTGAAATGCAGGAATGACCTGACGAGGAGTGCGAACTCAATATGCAGACAACTCTAGCGAGGCGTCATCAAACGCCCGTAACGGAGTCGTTAATACTGTGTAACTGCGGGAAGTCTTGGCGGGTCTATAGGTTCCGGGTTCCGGTTCCGGTTCCGCGTTC
>CAYHHH010000026.1:12253-40815 GCA_964356125.1 uncultured Bifidobacteriaceae bacterium
GGTTCCGCGTTCGTGCTGGCCGAGCCGTCAAGAGGAAACAGGAGAGGAGATCAGGAGGTTCGAACGAGCATCGTGAGGCACATTAGGCTGCGGATGTCGCAGCGCGTGAGAAGGCTCTCGCCCCCTCGCAGCTTTGTCCGCCAGCCTCTGTTAGCCAGATACAAGACGTACCGTAACGGCGTTACACTTGGGTGTGCCGACCGTTCTTGTTGACGGGCCATTCCGATTCTTCTTCTACTCGGCGGATCGGCACGAACCACGTCACGTCCACGTCGAGCGGGATACGAAACGCGCGAAGTTCTGGCTGGATCCCGTTCGACTCGAGCGCAGCGGTGGATTCAGCGCCGCGGAACTACGGGACATCGAACGCCGTGTGGTGGAGCGTGCGCCGTTTCTGGTGGAGAAATGGGATGAATACTTCAACATCGCCGATTGAAACGATCGAAGCCCGGGCCCAGCGATTGACCGTCACCGGTGATGCCCTCGTTGTGGACTTGCTCGATGGGCGAACGATCACGGTCCCCCTGGCGTGGTACCCCAGACTCTCCCATGGCAGCGACACCGAACGAGCCCATTGGCGCTTCATCGGTGAAGGCGAAGGCATCCATTGGCCCGATCTTGACGAAGACATCAGCGTCGAAGGCCTGCTGGCCGGTCGACGCTCTGGGGAGAGCCAAGCCTCGCTGGGGCGCTGGCTTGCTAACCGACGAACTGGCTAACATGCGCTGCACTCGACGGCCGCGGCGCTGTCGCGGAGCGGCCGCGGGTGAGCGCTGACGTTGACAGACATCGATCCAAACGAGACGAGCGGATGGACCCAATCAACGACGGAATCACGTCTCAGATGGGTCACGCCTTGGAGCGATGGACTGAGCTTGACCGGCGCGGAGTGCACGGCATCGACGCTGCTGAACTCGTCGACGTCCATGCCATACGTGCCACAGCGATTCAGTCTGCACCGATTAACTCCCCATACCATCCAGGTGGTGATTCGGCCGGAGTTTCTGCCGAGTTCCGCGCACAGGCGAAGCACCTCGCGAATGTTGCGCGTGCGCTCCACGGATTCCGGCATGGCGGGAAGGTGCGGCCCGATCCGATTCCACTGCATTGCCTGGGTCGCCGCTGGTACGGGCTCTTTGATGTTGATGTCACCTGGCCGGTCGAGGGTTGGGTTACCTGCATTCACCTCGTAAACGGCGAGTTCAAGAAGGCTGGGAAGACCGAGAACTTCGACGAACGCATGAACGGCAGCTATGACTGCCTGCGCAAGGTAATTGGCTCATTTGGCACGCCGAGCCGCCAGGAAGAGGGCACCGCACCATAGCGGGAACCCAAATTGTTCGTGGCTCGCTGAGTCGGGCAAGGCGAGGAGTGTCACGCGACAGAGCCGAACCGGACGCAGAATCGGAACCCGGAACCCGGAACCCGGAACCCCTGATTTCGCCTACACGACAGTACCAGGCGCAATCCGGCCGCCCTTGGGCACGATGATGATGCCGCCGCGGATGTAATAGCCGTCGCCGTCGGCGTGCTGTACGCCGCTCTCGTTCCGCAGTTGCGCCCCGTCGCCAATCGACGCGTTCTTGTCGATGATGACGCGGTCGAGCACCACGTCTCGGCCGATACCGA
This sequence comes from uncultured Bifidobacteriaceae bacterium, assembly GCA_964356125.1. Lineage (GTDB taxonomy): Bacteria > Acidobacteriota > Vicinamibacteria > Vicinamibacterales > JAMQPK01 > JAMQPK01. Next base: position 13,883 of record CAYHHH010000026.1, read on the forward strand.
GCAGCCCTGAATGCTCGGACTCGTACATGTCCGCGCCGAGCAGCACCGATCGCGTGATGCGCGTGCCACGGGAGATGTGCGTCCGGATGCCGACGACCGACTGTTCGATCGCGCATTCCTCGAGAAAGCACCCTTCCGCGACAATCGATTCGCGCACCGAGCACGAGCGCATGTGCGATGGCGGCAGAAACCGCTCGTGCGTGTACGTCGGCTTCCCCGGATCGTAGAACTTGAACGGCGCATGCGGCTCGGTGAGCATGATGTTCGCGTCGTAGAACGACTCGACGGTTCCAACATCCGCCCAGTAGCCGTCGTGCAGGTGAGCGCGCACGCCGTGCGTCCTGAGCGCGGCTGGGATGATCTCGCGGCCGAAATCGGTGACCGTCGTGTTCTGCAGCAGATCGAGAAGCACCTCGCGCGAGAACACGTAGATGCCCATCGAGGCGACGAACGGCTTCTCGCTGTTGTAGGTCTGATTGCGGAACAGCGTGCCCGGCGGCACGCTGCTGCCGATCGCCGTCAGTCGATCGCGGTCGGGCTTTTCCTCGAACCCTGTGATCTGGCCGTCGCGATCGAAGAGAAAGATGCCCATCGCAGGCGCGTCCTGCATCGTGACCGGGAGCGCGGCGACCGTGATGTCGGCATCTCCGTCGACGTGGGCGTCGAGCAGCCGCCCGTAGTCCATGCGATAGAGCTGATCGCCGGCGAGAATCAGGTAATAGTCGGCCGCGTAGCGCTTGAAGTGCCGCGCCGCCTGCCGCACCGCATCGGCCGTTCCCTGAAACCAGCTCGAGCTGTCCGGGGTCTGCTCGGCCGCGATGATGTCGACGAAGCCGTGCGAGAACGGATCCATGCGATAGGTCTGCGCGACGTGATGGTTCAACGACGCCGAGTTGAACTGCGTCAGCACGAAGATGCGCCGCAGGTCGGCGTGCAGGCAGTTGCTGATCGGCACGTCGATCAGGCGGTACTTGCCGCCGATCGGCACGGCTGGCTTCGACCGCTGGTGCGTGAGAGGAAAGAGGCGCGACCCTTGTCCGCCGCCGAGCACGATCGCCAGCACATCGTCCATCGTTATTCCATGATTCCCATGAAGAAGAGGATGAGCTCGAACACCAGGATCGCCACGATCGACATCTCGAGCAGCTCGCCGCGCACCATGCTGAGGCGCTCGACCGAGAACCGGTAGATGTCGTCGAGCGTTGTCAGCTTCTCGTTCACGCTGGTCTTCCAGCTCTGCAGGTCGAGGCGCGCGCCGACCAGCGAGAAGAGCCGCGCCGCGTACACGTCGCCCGCGATCTTCAGCGCATTCTCGGTCCGGTCGGTCAGCTCGTTCACGTCGATGAACAGCGCGTGCACCTGCCGCGCGGCACGCGCGTAATGCCGCCCGAGCAGTGCGTCGTACCAGCGCGCCTCTTTCTTGATGTCGGCATAGATGCTGGCCAGCGCGTTGTCGAGCAGCTCGTCGTAATAGCGGAATTGCAGGAGCTGGGAGTTGGCGAACTCGACAATCTCGAGCGCGGCCTGCGTGCCGGCGGGAGTATCGTACACGAATGCGGCGTTCCACGTCGGGATGACGAGGTCGTTGGCGAGATATGAGATGCGATTGCGCAGAATCTCGTCGCGCTCCTGGCGGCTCAGCGGCGCGCGCTCGCCCCGCAGCACCGACGCGATGACGTCGCCGTGATGTTCCACGATCTCATCGGCGGTGTGCGGGCGGCTCAGGTCGCTGATCGCAAACACGACATAGTCTTCGGTCAGCGCGGCCTGACGCGGATCGGTCACCGCAGGCTTCAGCCGGTTGGCGAGGCTGCGGCACGCCTGCCCGGCCTGCCGCTCGAGCGCTTCGTTTTCCACGAGCTGCTCGGAGGCGTCCGCGAGATCCGGCCATGTCCCTTCAAACGCCCGCGTCAGCCGCAGGGAGATGATGCCGTAGTCGAACACCTTGAAGCTGACGTGGAACCCGTCAATCGGCGGCGCGCCGACGCCGGCGCCGTCGAACAGGAGTGGAGGCTGCTGGTATCTGACGTAGGCGGGGGTCGCAGGCTTTGGCGCAAACGTTGCGCGGACGCTGCTGCCGATGGCTGATGCCGCGGCGTGCAGGTCTATGGCTTCCGCGACGTCGAACAGATAGAACGCGACGATCTGCCCCTGCAGCTTCTCCATAAGGGCAGTTTAATCCTCCAATCTGCCAATCTCTCAATCTACCAATTCGTCATTCTCCACAAACCTGTAACCCATGCCGATGACCGTCTCGATCTGCCGTCCGGCGTGGCCCAGCTTGCCGCGCAGGCGGCCGACGTGCACGTCGACCGATCGCGTTTCGACCTGCCGCTCGAATCCCCAGACGCGCTCGAGCAGACGATCGCGCGAGAGGACCCGGTTCCGGTTCTCGACGAGAAAGCGCAAAAGCTCGAACTCGCGCTTGGTCAGCCTGATCGACGCCCCGGACACGCGCACGGACACCGCGTCGAAATCAATCGTGAGCGCACCGCGCTGGTAGCCGAGATGCGGTGTCGGGGCGATCTGCGGCGGTCGCCGCAAGATGGCGCGTACGCGCGCGACGAGCTCCCGCAGGCTGAATGGTTTGGTGACGTAGTCGTCGGCACCCAGCTCGAGCCCGGCCACGCGCTCGGCTTCGCTCGTCCTGGCCGTCACCATGATGATCGGGATCGCCGCGCTCGATGGGCGCGCCCGCAAGAGGCGGCACACTTCCAGGCCGTCGATGAAGGGCAGGTTCAGGTCGAGCAGAACGAGGCCGGGCGGTTCCTCGGTGACCGATTTGAGCGCCGCCGATCCGGTGGCGACAATTTCGACTTCCAGATCACCGCCGCGTTGAAGGGCGTGTTGCATGAGCCCCGCGATATCGGGTTCGTCCTCGACGATCAGAATCCGTGTCTTTCCGGCGCTGGGCATTCCTAAGCACATTAAGACAGTGGTGTTACCCCGCGATTGCCTGGCTGTTAATTCTGGGTAAAGGACCCGCCTTCGCGCTTGCGCTTCGGCGTGGCAGGGTCTGTGTAGTGGTTTTGGACAGCCGATTGGTGCTCTCTAGGCATCTGGCGCGGTCCCGCCAACTGGCCCGGTTTTAGCAAGAGGCTTGGTCGATAGGTTACGGAGGAGCTGAATGATCTTTTCGAAGCACCTGCGGAGTGACGAGCACATACGGGAATTCGTCGTGGACAATGCGGACGAGCGCGGGTGGGAAGTGCGCGAGGAGCGGGATCATCACATCTTCAGGCGCACCTGGATGCACGACTGGCACCGCGTTGAGAACGCGATGACGCGGTTCGCGCTCGAGGCGACGCAGCTTCAGCGTGCCGGTTGGGTGGAAGTCTCGAAGACGGTCTGAATCGGCACGCCGCGAGCAGCTTTGCCTGCTGCTCTTCAGCGAGCGTTTCGCTCACCGATATTCTTCTTTCAATGGTCGAGAAAGACACAGCGCTGCGCGGGCGCGCGGCGAAGATGATGATCGCTGATCGCCATGCGATCCACGGAACGCCGCTGGACGATCCGTTCGCCGGCAAGGAGATGGCGCTCTTCGGCATGGGCTGTTTCTGGGGCGCTGAGAAAGGCTTCTGGCTGCTGCCTGGCGTGCACTCGACGTCAGTCGGTTACGCGGGCGGTTACACGGCCAACGCGAATTACGAGGAAGTCTGCTCGGGTCAAACCGGGCATACGGAGGTGGTGCGCGTCGTGTTCGATCCCGCGGCCACCTCGTATGAGGCGATGCTCAAGCAGTTCTGGGAAGGGCACGATCCGACGCAGGGTATGAAACAGGGCGCGGACGTCGGCACGCAGTATCGCTCGGCGATCTACTACTACACCGACGCACAGCGGCGCGCGGCCGAGCACTCGCGTGACGAATATCAAAAGCGGCTGACGGCGGCGGGCTTCGGCACGATCACCACCGAGATGGCGCCGGCGCCGGAGTATTACTTCGCCGAGGATTACCACCAGCAGTACCTCGCCAAGAATCCACGCGGGTACTGCGGGCACGGCGGCACTGGGCTGAGTTGCCCGATAGGAGTAGTCTCGTCAGAGCGTTAGCTCCCCGTGTTCATTCTCTCCAACCGCCGCGTCGCCATGCGCGCGACGACCGAGCAGATCAGTACGATGCTGACCAGCACGAGCGCGCCCGCCCACGCCTGACGATGCCAGTCCTCGTACGGGGAACTGGCGTACGTGAAAATCTGCACAGTCAGTGACGCCGTCGGCTGCAGCGGGTTTGTGTTCCAGAATCGGTTGTTGAACGCCGTGAACAGCAGCGGCGCCGTCTCGCCCGCGATGCGCGCGAGCGCCAGGATGACGCCCGTGATGATGCCCGGCAGCGCCGCGGGCAGCACGACGCTGAACGTCGCTCTCGCACGCGTGGCGCCCAGCGCCAGCGCCCCTTCGCGCAGCGTCGTCGGCACGAGCCGCAGCAGTTCCTCGGTCGTCCGCGCGATGATCGGAATCATCATGATGCCGAGCGCGATGCTGCCGGCGAACATCGAGAACTGTCCCATCTGCAGTACGACGATGCCGTACACGAACACGCCGACGACGATGGACGGGACGCCGTTCAGCGTATCGGCCGCGAAGCGGACAGCTGACGCCAGCCTCGTCCCTGCGTACTCCGACATGTAAATGCCGCTCATGATGCCGATCGGGATCGCGAACAGACCGCCGATCCCTGTCAGCATCATGGTCCCGACAATCGCATTGGCCATGCCGCCGCCGGTCTCACCCACGGGCTTTGGCAGCTGTGTAAAGAAGTCCCATGTGAGCGCCTGAACGCCGCGCGTGATGACGAAAAACAGGATGAACGCGAGCGGGATGAGCGCAACGATGACCGACAGCGCACAGAGCGACACCGCAATGTGCGAGACGATGCGGCGCCGGGTGTTACGGGTCATGCCGCGCCTCCAAGCAGGGCCGGCTCGGCTTTCGTCCTGGACTTCGCCGTCGTGCGCCGGTTCATGCTCCAGATGAGCATGCGCGACAGCGCATTCACGGCAAGCGTAATGATGAAGAGCACCAGGCCAATCTCAAAAAGCGCATGCAGGTGCAGGTCGTCGGTGGCTTCGGTGAACTCGTTTGCGATGACCGCCGCCATCGTGTACTGCGGCGCGAAGAGCGACCAGGAGACCGTCGGATTGTTGCCGATGACCATCGTCACGGCCATCGTCTCGCCGAGCGCGCGGCCGAAGCCGAGCATGATGGCGCCGAAGATGCCCGTACGGCCGTAGGCGAGCGCCACGCGAATCGCCTCCCACCGCGTTGCGCCCAGGGCGTATGCGCCTTCGCGCTGGGTGCGCGGCACCGCCTTCAGCACTTCGCGCGCGAGCGAAGAAATGAACGGCGTCACCATGACGGCGAGGATGAGCGCAGCCGCCAGCATGCCCAGCCCAATCGGCGGCCCGCTGAACAGCGCCGTCTCGCGCAGCCACCCGGGCATGGCTGTTTCGAGCGCGCGGACGAGCGGCACGAGCACGAACAGGCCCCACAGGCCGTACACGATCGACGGGATGGCCGCGAGCAGCTCGGTGAGGAAAATCAACGGCTGGCGCAGCAGGGGCGGACACAGCTCGGACAGGTAGATCGCGATGCCGAGCGAGATGGGCGCGGCGATGAGCAGGGCGAGCACCGACGAATACAGCGTGCCCCAGATGAACGGGCGCGCGCCGAATTGCGCCGCAACCGGATCCCAGACGTCGGTAATCCAGAAGTGCAGGCCGAATTCGCGGATGGAAAGAATGGATTCCCGGAACAGGGCGAAGCCGATCGCCACAACGATGGCGAGGACGAGAGCCCCGAAGGCTCCCGTCGTCACCTTGAACCCGAGATCGGTTCCGCGTTTCATTGCGCTTTGATCCGATTCAGCTGTTCCAGCTCCATGGCAACGAGCGCGTCGGGGAGTCGCGCGTAGCCGAGCGTCTCGGCCATCGGCTGTCCGTTCGACAAGGCCCACTTCATGAAGTCGTTCATCACCGTCGCGTACGTCTTGTTCTCGGGGTTTTCGTAGAGAAGGATCCACGTAAACGACGAGATTGGATAGGCGCCCTGGCCCGGCGAGTTGGTAATCGACACGCGGAAGTCTTTGGGCATGGTCGGCATGGCGCCGGCGGCAGCCGCGGTGACGGACGTGACGTCGGGGTTGATGAACTCGCCGGCCTGATTCTGGACGGCGCCGTAGGCGATCTTGCTCTGGAGCGCATACACGAGCTCGACGTAGCCGAGGGAACCGGGCGACTGCGTGACGAGGCCGGCCACACCTTCGTTGCCTTTGCCACCGACGCCGACGGGCCAGTTGAGCGACGAATTGGCGCCGACCTTCTGCTTCCACTCAGGCGAGATCTTCGACAGATAGTCGGCCCACACAAACGTGGTGCCCGAGCCGTCGGAACGGTGCACGACGGTGATGTCGCTCGAAGGCAGGGAGACGCCTGGATTCACCTTGGCGATGGCCGGGTTGTTCCACTTGGTGATCTTCCCAAGGAAGATGTCGGCGAGGATGGGGCCCGTAAACGTGATTTGCGTGCCCAGTCCTTCGATGTTGTACACGGGCACGACCGCACCGAGCACGGTGGGGAAGTGCAGGACAGGCCCCGGCGCCTTCGCGAGCATCTCATCGGACATCGGCTGGTCGCTTGCGCCGAAAAACACCGTGCGCTCGAGCAGCTGCCGGATGCCGCCGCCGGATCCGATCGATTGATAGTTGATCTCCGCGTTCGGGTGGAGCGTGTTGTATTCCGAGAACCACTTCGAATAGACGGGGTAGGGGAACGTTGCCCCCGCGCCGTTGATTTGCACCGTTCCCGACGGCGATCCCTCGGAAGGGGGCCTCACCGGACCGCTGTTGCCACCGCCGCACGCGACAGTCACGGCGACTGCGGCGAGTATTGCCGTCAACGTCTTCATCATGTGCCTCCAGATAAATCGAAATGCCTTACCAGCCGACTCGCAGCCCGGTCGTCCACGCCACGCCTGAATAGGCGCCGCCGTCGTTGGCCCGGTCGCTCATGTCTGCAAACTGAACGCCGCTTTGCAGCTTCAGCCGGTGACCGTAGAAGTAGTAATTTGCGCCGAAATACAGCTCCTTGTATTCATCGCCCCTCCCGGGGACGACGCGGCTCTCGTAGGTCGCGAGACGAATGCCGTTGGGGGCGTCACTCTCAATACAGGTGTAGCGCCCCACGACTTGAAATGTGCTCGTCACATTGACGAACGGCATGCCCTGAAACGCCCACATGCCGCGTTGACCGAGATAGCCGGCGGCCTTCGACAGATCCGCGCGCGCTCCCCACTTCGTCTCCTCGAACCGGAAAGTGATCGAGCCGATGTGCTCGAGCTGCCGTGTGAAGGTGTTGTCACGATCCGGGTGCTGATACACGTAGTTGCCGGTGAGCAGCGCCTCTTTGGCGCTCAGCTTCGGCGCAAAGTCGTACCCCAGCACGCCGAGCGTAAACGTGCCTCCACTGAACTCGCCGAACTCGCGGTTCGCTTCGCCCGATGAAAAGACGCCCGCGCGATACACCCACGGCGCGCGCCGGCCCGAGATGCTGACACCGGGGATGTATTCCTGTGGAAACCAGATGTTGTTGGCCAGGTTGCTTCGATCGATCGTGAGCAGCTCCCGCGAAGAGTTTGCGCCGTCGAGTGTGAACGGCGCGCTCTGCTTGCCGACGGTCAACACGACGCGTGGGTTCTTCGTCCACATGACGTAGAGATCCGTGAAGCGCACGTAGAGCGGGTCGTGCCGCTGCGGGTCGAGCTCGACTTCGCTGTGGAAGGTGAACTTCCGGAACAGGGTGATGCGGGGGCCGATGCGGAGCCGCCTGACATTCCATGCCTGGTGATTGCCCTGGTCGGAATCGATGGTCGCGAAGTCGTAGTGGAATCGCCCGCTCAACAGCACGCGCTGCACGACGGGGTTCGTGTCGTCGGCGTACACGTTGGTAAAACTCCCCCAAATCCTGTCGTAGGCCGAGGGCTCCTTCGCGGCGGCCGCGGTCTGCGCGAACGCTGCGGCCGGCAGAGCCAGCATCCATGCCAGCAAGGATAGTCGTCGCATGCAACGAGCGTATAAACGCAGGATTTCCGCCGTGTATCCGTCGTGTTTCGCCGGTGTTAATTCCTTTCGTTTACACCGTTTTAACGAGGTGTGGATAGATCGACTAGAATCGCGGGGCCTTTAAAGGAGATCACCACGTGTCGTTTCGATTCCGCCTCATCCCCAGAAACGAAGACTTCTACGACCTGTTCAGCACGCTGGCGACCGAGCTTCGAGTCGGCGCACAGAAGCTGGAGGAGATGCTCGCCCACGATCCGGTCATCTGGGACAAGGCGGATGAAATCAAGGAAGTCGAGCACAAGTGCGATCACCTGACGCATCAGATCATCCAGCGTCTCAACAGCACCTTCGTCACGCCGATCGATCGGGAAGACATCCACGCGCTGGCGAAGTCGCTCGACGACGTGATGGACGCCATCGACGGGTCGGCGAAGGTCATCAGGCTGTACAAGATCAAGACGGTTCGATTCGGGGCGCGCGAGCTGGCGCACATCGTCACGTTGAGCGTTGACCAGGTGCAACTGTCGCTCCAGGCGCTGGAGAAGCGCGTGGGCGTGGCGGAGCGCTCGGTGGAGATCAACCGTCTCGAGAACGAAGCCGATCGCATTCACGAGGAAGCGCTCCGGCGCCTGTTCGACGACGAGGATGACGCCGTGATGATTATCAAGTGGAAGGAAATTCTGGACTTCCTCGAAGACGCCACCGATCGCTGTGAGGACGTCGCCAACTTGCTTGAAGGCGTCGTCGTCAAGAACGCGTAGCGAGAGACCATCGCGTGATTCCGGAGCTCTACGTCATCGGCGCCATCATCCTGACGGCGCTTATATTCGATTACATCAACGGGTTTCACGACGCGGCGAATTCGATCGCGACCGTCGTGTCGACGCGCGTCCTCTCCCCGGGGAAAGCCGTGATATGGGCCGCCTTCTTCAACTTCGTCGCGGCGTTTGGATTCGGCACGGCGGTGGCGAAGACGGTCGGTGCGGGAATGGTCGATTTGAGCATCGTCACCTACGGCGTGATTTTCGCCGGCCTGATGGGGGCGATCGTGTGGGACCTCATCACGTGGTACTGGGGCCTGCCGACGAGTTCGTCCCACGCGCTGTTCGGAGGCTACGCGGGCGCGGCGATTGCGAAGGCAGGGTTTGGCGCCGTCATCCTCTCTGGCTGGACGAAGACGCTGATCTTCATCGTGCTCGCGCCGATGATCGGCATGGGCGTCGGCCTGCTGATCATGAATTTGGTGTACCTCTTCTTCGCGCAGACGACGCCGAGCCGCGTCGATCGATGGTTCCGCCGGATGCAGCTCGCGTCAGCGGCGGCGTTCAGCCTGATGCATGGCGCGAACGACGCGCAGAAGACGATGGGGATCATCGCCGGTGCCCTTGTGACAGGCGGGTATCTGCAGCTTCAGAATGGGGAGCTCCCGATTCCTTTCTGGGTCATCATGGCCGCGCACACGGCCATCGGCCTGGGGACGTTGACGGGTGGCTGGCGGATTATCCGCACGATGGGGTCGAAGATTACGAAGCTGCGTCCTGAAGGGGGATTTGCGGCGGAGACGGGGGCCGCGGTCGCCATCTACACTGCGACGATGCTCGGCGTGGGCATCAGCACGACGCACACCATTACCGGTGCGATTGTGGGCGTGGGTGCGACTCGCCGGTTGTCCGCCGTACGCTGGGGCGTGGCCCGGCAGATCGTCTGGGCGTGGGTGCTGACGATTCCGGCCGCCGCAGCCATCGGCGCCGTCACGTACTGGCTGGTAAGAGTGGGCCTGCCGTAGTCCGCCGCGCTAGTCGCTCGAGTTGCCCCTCGAGTGTTTCAGAAACAGATTGACCTTCTTCACGTAGTTCCGTGTCTCCCGATACGGAGGGATGCCGTTGTATCGCGCGACGGCCCCTGGCCCGGCGTTGTAGCTGGCGACCGCCAGGTCGAGATTCCCGTCATTGCGATCGAGCAGCCAGCGCAGGTAGCGTGCACCTCCAAAGATGTTCTGCCGGGGGTCGAACGGATCGAGCACGTTGAGCTCTTCGGCGACCGCGGGCATCAACTGCATCAGTCCCTGCGCGCCCGCGCGCGACACGGCGAACGGGTTGAACGCGGACTCGGCGCGAATGATGGCGCGAATCAAATTGGGGTCGAGTCTGTACAAGTGGGCCGCCTCGTCAATCGCGTCGTTGTAGGCGATAGTGGCGGGCAGCGGCCGAAAATCCTCGGACGTGGAGACGAACCCGCTGACGCTGAGGGGCGGTTTCGAAACGTGGGTCGGCAGCGACATCGCGAACATGCCGAACAGCAGCCCGCGTAATGTGCGCTTGCGCCGGTGGGAGCGCCGCCGGTCTGAAAATCCCCGCTCCGAATGCCGGCGGTCGTCGCTATGCCGGCGTTCGTCCTGTCGTAACCCGAAGATCTCTCGCAACGGCACCTCACGGGTGAGAAAAGCAAGAAGGCGACCATCGAACCTCTGGGGCCAGAGCGACGAAATCCGCCTGATCAGGGCACATTCCCCCAAAGAAGTGTCCGGTACTGCTACAGCTGTAAGTCCCTTTAGAATCCTTTGGATAGCGTAGTTTTCCACAGGCCTGTGGAAAACCATTTACATTTCCGTTGCATCCGGGCAGGTGTCATGTTAAATCCGTGTTAATAGAAATCAATGCTTACCGGCTGCCGCTTCGTCCGCTTCGGCGTGATGGCCATCCTCGCTGCAGGGCCGCAGACCCTCGCGGCCGATGAGCCTGCGGTTCGCCTCGACGTGTTGCTGACGACCACGCCGACGCTTTCGGAACCCGCGCGGACCGCGATGATGAACGAGGCCGCGGCGATCTGGCGGCACCAAGGGGTCGTCATCGACTGGCTTCCCCCTGCCAGCGTCCGGTCGGTTGCTGCCAATCGTTTGCGGGTGCTGGTCGTGCAGAAACGGTTGGTGGAAAAAGGTGTCGAGCCGATTAATGTCGGCGAGCTGGTCCGCCCATCGAACGGCCATGCGGTCGCGTTAGTCTCGATCGAAAGCGCGCAGCAGCTGGTCGCGAGCGTGCGCGGCAGGGCGGGGTACGAGCTCATCGCGGTCGACCAACGGCGCCTTGGCGTCGTGCTCGGCCGTGCGCTCGCCCATGAGATCGGGCACTATCTGCTCGACACGCATACCCACGCCCGCACCGGGTTAATGCGCCCGACCTTCAACGCGCTGGAGTTCACCGAGCTGCGCGACGGCACATTCGCGCTCGATCGCGACGCCGCTGTCTGGATGCGCACGCGCGACGCCGAGAAGTTCGTCTACGCGCAGCGCTAGCGAGCGCTCTGTATTGGAAGATTGGAAGATTCGTAGATTGGTAGATTAAGAACGGAGTCTACCAATCTGCCATTCTGCGGAGCTCCCAATTCGCGCCGCCTCAGCGGTGAGACATAGAAAAATCACTTCACAGTGATCAGCCGATCTTCCTTCGGATCGATTTCCACTTCGATGTCACGGCCATGCGAAGCGTGCCGGCTTTGGCCCAGGTGGTTCGACTCGCTCACGAGGTATGATGTGCCCCATGCGCATCATTCTTCTTATAGGGCTCATGATCGCGGCGCTGCCCGCCGCGGCACAGCAGGGCACCGCGCCCAACACCCTGACACCGGCCGAGCAGAATGAGGTCAACGGCGTCATTCGCAACGAGCAGGCCGCGACGGGCGCGATCGGCCTGCAGTCGGCGCATCCCGAAGATCCGGCCGGCGCGTTCATCGAATTCCGCAGCCTGAAAATCAAGCGGTTGAAGTAGATGCGACGCACGATCCTGTTCGCCGTTCTCAGCGTTGCGCTCGGCTCCGGCGCGTTCGCGCAGAATACGCCGCCGATCGTGCAGGAGCCTCAGACCATTCCGCTGTGGCAGGGCAGAGCGCCAGGTGCGCTTGGCGACGCGCCGGAGGATATTCCGACGCTCACGATTTATATGCCGCCGAACACGACCGGGCCGTTGACGGCGGTGATCGTCGCCCCGGGCGGCGGCTATCGCGCGTTGTCGATGAATAAAGAAGGACGGATTCCGGCGAACTATCTCAACTCGCTGGGAGTCGCGGCCTTCGTGCTGAAGTACCGCCTCGGACCGAAGTATCGCCATCCGATCGAGCTTGGCGACATGCAGAGGGCGATTCGCACGCTGCGATCGCGCGCGGCGGAATGGCATCTCGCGCCAGACCGCATCGGCGTCATGGGTTTTTCCGCCGGCGGGCATCTCGCGTCGACGGCAGCCACACAGTTCGATCGTGGAAGCGCGACGCCCGCGGACGCCATCGATCGCGCCAGCAGCCGTCCGGACTTCGCGATCCTCGGCTACCCGGTGATCTCGTTGTCGGAACCGTGGACCCATCAAGGTTCGCGCACCATGTTGCTCGGCGAGAACGCAGACGCCGCGCTCGCGCGGCGTCTCTCCACCGATACGCTGGTCACATCCGACACGCCGCCGACGTTTCTGTTTCACACCAACGCCGACACGAGCGTGCCCGTCGAGAACAGCGTTCACTACTTCCTCGCGCTGCGGAAAGCGCGCGTGCCTGCGGAGATGCACATCTTCAAGGACGGCGCGCACGGCGCGGGCATGCCCATGAACGACACCGCCTTGTCCGAGTGGCCGAAGGTGCTGGCGAACTGGATGCGCGCCAGCGGAATTCTGTAACCCGTCTGTTTGGTGGAGGAATCATGAGTTTCAAGCGCCTTGCGGTGTCGTTCATCGCGGCTGTTCTCGCACTTCCGTTAGCCGCGTTCGCACAGACTGAGCGCGGGACGATCACCGGCCTCGTCATGGATTCGTCGAAGGCTGCGGTCCCCGGCGTGTCGGTTACCGTCATCAACACCGGCACGAACGCGGCGACCAACGTCGTGTCATCGGATTCAGGCAACTACAGCGCGACGAACCTGCCTCCCGGCACGTATCGAATCGAGGCCACGCTGCAAGGCTTCCAGACCTCGATGGTCGAGGGGATCACCCTCAATGCGGGAACGACCGCTCGCGTGGACGTCATGTTGAGCCTCGGCTCGGTGAGCGAGTCGGTGCTCGTCGTCGCTGAGAACGCTGTGGTTTCGACCGAGGATGCGAAGGTCGCCACCACCGTCTCGAATCGGCTGATCGACGAGCTGCCGCTCGTCGTCGGCGGCGCGATGCGCAGCCCGTTCGATCTACTCAGCACCGTGCCCGAAGCGCGCGGCAGCGGCAACACGACATCGCTGGGCGGCGGCCAGGGCGGCGCGTTCGGCGCGACGCTTGACGGTATTTCGGTAAACACGAATCGACAGGCCGACACGACCGAGACGGCGTTTCTCACACCGTCGCTCGAGGCGATTACCGAGTTCCAGGTCGAGACCAACGGCTTCAAACCCGAGTTCGGCCAGGCGGCCGGCGGCAGCATCACGTTCGCATCGAAGTCGGGCACGAATAACCTGTCGGGTTCAGGCTACGGATTCTTCCGCCACGATTCGCTGGACAAGAAGGGGTTCTTCGAAGCGACCAAGGGCATCTACAAGCAGAGCGACGTCGGCGGCTCGCTGGGCGGTCCGCTGTCGGTTCCGGGCTTGTACAGCGGGCGGAACCGCACCTTCTTCTTCGTGTCGTACGAAGGCTTCTACAACAAACAGGGCAGCAACGCGGCCTTCCGCAGCGTGCCGACGCCTGAGATGTGGGACGGCGATTTCTCGAACTGGGTGAACGCCAACGGCCAGCGCATCACGATTTACGACCCGGCGACGACGCGGGTCGGCCCGACCGGCGCGCTGATTCGCGACCCGTTCCCGAACAACCGGATTCCCGCGAATCGCTTCAGCCAGACGGCGAAGAATTACATCGCGCTCGCGCGATCGGTGCTCGTGCCTAATCAGGGAGCGGCCCCGGGGACCTTCGGCTACGTGAACAACAACTTCGCGTCAACGGGCAAGAGCACGGTCGAAACGACGAACAAGTACAGCTTGAAGATCGATCACACGCTCAGCAACACCAATCGCGTGGCGTATGTGTTCAACCGGACGAACAACGCCATCAAGGCAGGGCCGGACGGCGCATCTGGGCTGCCGGCACCGTTCAGCGATTTTTCACAGAACACGTTCGACGGCGACCTGCATCGCGCGACCTGGGACTGGGTCGGCGCGAAGATGGTGAACCACCTGACGGTGGGCGCGAACACGTTCAACAAGAACGCGTTCTCGCCGAACGTCGATCAGGGCTGGTCGAGCCAGGTCTGCATCAAGAACGCGGTCGACTGCGACCAGAACATGGGGATCATCTCGTTCTCCGAGTTCTCGCAGTGGGGCGGCTCGTCGTACAACGGGACGAAGCAGCCGCGGTTCACCGTCAAGGACGACGTGACGTTCATCAGGGGGTCGCACACCATCAAGACCGGCTTCACCTACGATCGTCAGCAGGCGAACGGCTTCGGCCAGCAGGATTACGGCGGCCGCGCCGGCTTCGACTTCAAGCAGACCGGCATTCCGGGCGTGACAAACTTCAACACCGCGGGTGGCAGCTCGTTCGCCTCGTTCCTGCTCGGCTACGCGCACTCGGGGCGCACCGAAACCATCCGCTACCTGCAGCAGGTCTATCCGTACTATGGGTTCTACGCGCAGGATGACTGGCGCATGAACGACAAGTTCGTGCTGAACTACGGCGTCCGTTACGAGTTCACGCGGCCGCCGGTCGCGGGCGGCGACCAGTACTCGGAGTTCGATCCGACGAAGCCGAATCCTGGCGTCAATGGATATCCCGGCGCGCTGATTTTTGCCGGCGAAGGTGAAGGGCGCGAGGGTAAGCGCAGCCTGATTGAGGGTTACTACGGGTCGATCGCGCCACGGCTCAGCGGCGCATTTTCGCTCAACGACAAGACGACGATTCGCGGTGGCGTGGGCCGCTCGTACGGCCGTGTCACGGTCGTCTCTGGCACCAGTCACTTCGCGGGCTTCATCGGCCAGTACCCCTTCAGCAATACCGACTCGGGCGTCACCGCGACGTTCATGCTCGATCAGGGGCTGCCGGCGTACCCGCTGCCGCCGCAGATCAATCCGGCGTTCTCGAACAACAGCGATATCGACTACTGGAATGGCGACGCGGCGATGCGCCCGGCCACCTACGACACCTGGACGATCTCGATGCAGCGCGAAGTGCGTCGCGGGATGACCTTCGAGGTCGATTACAACGGTTCGAAGGGTTCGAACCTGCAGGCGAATCTCCTGAACACCAACCAGGTGCCGCTGTCGGTCGTCAACGATCTCATCTCGCGGTTCGGCGCCGCAGGTGCCGTCACGCTGCTCAACTCCGCGGCCAGCTCGCCGGCGGCCGTCGCGGCCGGAATCAAGATTCCGTACGCGAACTTCACGAATCCGGCCCTGCAGACGAATCGAAACGTCGCGCAGGCGCTGCGCCCGTTTCCGCAGTACAACAGCATCAACACCACCAACAGCGGCGGCGACAAGACCGGCCGATCCATGTATCACGCCGGAGTCCTGAAGTTGACGCAGCGGCTGTCGGCGGGGTTCCTGTTCCAGGGCAGCTACACGTATTCGAAGCTGATGACCAACGCGGACGCGTTCAGCGGCAGCACCGGTGCGATGGACACGGCCCAGCCCGACCTCGAGTACTCGATCGGGCGGTTCGATCAGACGCACAGCATCAAGCTGAACACGGTGCTCGAGCTGCCGTGGGGCAGCGGAAAGCGGTGGCTCAACAGCGGCATCGCGAGCCATGTGCTGGGCGGATGGCGGATCGCCGCCGTGCAGAGTTACGTCAGCGGTCTGCCGATCGGCGTCACCACCAGCGCGCCGCTGCCGATCTTCAATGGCACGAACCGCCCCAACGTCACCGGCGCCGACTGGCGCGCGCCACTCGCGGGAGACGAGTTCAATCCCCGCGCCGATCGGTTCCTGAATCGGGCGGCGTTCGTGCAGCCGGTAGGACAGCTCGGCAACGCCCCGCGCATCAACGGGGACGTGCGGCGCTTCTGGAATCTGTCGGAGAACGTCAGCCTGGCGAAGACGATCTCGATGACCGATGGACTGCGGCTGGATGTGCGCATGGAAGCATTCAACCTGCTCAATCGCATCGTGTGGGGCGCACCGAACACAGACTTCAACAACGCGAATTTCGGCATGATTACCTCGCAGGGTAATTCGCCGCGTCAGATGCAGTTGGGTGTGAAGCTGTACTGGTAATGTGAACAGGAGTCGTCTTTCGCGTCGCGGAATACACCCGGTCTATCCTCTCTAGCCGGTAGCTGGTAGCCCGTAGCTTGTAGCAAAGGCGTTTGCTACCGGCTACGGGCCGTATAGGCAAATTCAGCGGCGGGCGGGGGCGTTGAGCGTGTACTTTTGGGGATGTGGCCACATGTGGCTATACTGAGTTCATGACATCCACCGGCATTCGCCAACTGAAGGACAACCTCAGCGGATACATTCGTCGTGTCGAGACCGGTGAGCGTGTCGCGATTACGGCACACGGTCGGGTGGTCGCCGAGCTGGGGCCTCCAGGACGCGGTGCCCGCTCTTCGCCCGGAAGCCGGTGGGACGAGCTCCTTGCGGCCGGCGTTCTACATCCCCCGGTCGAAGCCGGAGACCCGTTCGAGGACTGGCCGGACTTCAGGCTTGCGCCGGGCACTGCCGCCGAATTGATCGACAGCGATCGTGGCGAAGCGTAGCGCCTCGCGGCGGCGACGGGCGCTTCGGACGCCCGCCACGCGTACCAGCCAACCCAAGCCTGCCGGAACGAGCATTCGGTACATCGAGTCGAGCGCGCTCGTTGCAGCACTGCTCGAGCACGACACGGCGGTCATGAAGCCGCTGCCGTTTGGAACAGAACTCGTGACGTCGGCTCTGACCCTCGCCGAGGCAGGGCGGGCGATCATCCGGGCGCGCGTGACTGATCGCTTGACCTCCGCAGAGGAGCTGGCGGCCGTTCGAGCCCTTCGAACCTTCGAGCGGCGTTGCTTCATTCTCGACGTGGACCGAGACGTGATCGCTCGTGTCCGCCGCTCATTTCCCATTGAACCGGTACGCACTCTCGATGCGGTACATCTTGCCACCGCGGAACTGCTCGGCGAGCCGCCCCCACTGGTCACGATCGTGACGCGGGATACTCGCGTCCGAGACAATGCCCGAGCGCTTGGGTATGCTGTGGAATAGTCACGCAATCCCGAACCCCGGCCAGTAGACCGCGAGCGCGTATCCCAGCACCGCAATGACCACCCAGAGCAGTGCCGCGAGCCAGATGCCGCGCGAGAACATCATCTTCAGGTTCACGCCGTATCCCGCGGCGACCGCCGGACCTCCGGCGGACGAGGGCAGCATGACGCCACAATTTCCGGCGACCGCGACGACGTAGACGTACGGGATCGGGTTCATCCCCAGGCTCTGGAACGTACTGATCGTGATGGGGACCATGATGCCGATCGCGGCCGTGTTGCTGGTGATCTGCGTCACGACGATCGTCATCAGCGAAAAGATGAGCACCGCGCGGAATCCGCCGCCCCCCGCAAAGGGAATCAACAGGTCGGCGACGAGCGTGGCGGTGCCGGTCTGGCTGAGAATCTCGCCGAGCGCCGCGCCGCCGGCGAACAGATAGAACAGGCCCCACGTCATGTGCTGTTGCGCGTAGTCCCACTTCACCAGCGGCTCGCCGTTGTGGCGGATGGCAAAACACAGCACGGCGAACGTCAGGAACACGTACGCCGGGTTCAGCCCAGGCAGCAGAGAGGCGTAGAACTGGCGGGTGAACGCCAGCAGCGTCGCCGCGAGAAAGAACGACAGCCCCCACTTCTCTGGTGTCGTCATCGCGCCCAGCGACCGGAGCTCCTGCGCGAAGTAGTCGCGCGTGCCCTCGACGTGCTCGACCTCGGGCGTGAACGCAAACCGCATGAAGAAGAACGAGACGGCGGCGATCGCGATCGCCAGCGGCAGCAATCGCGTGACCCATGTCATGAACAGAAACTCGTGCGAGATGACCGTCTGCTGCAGAAGCTTGATCGTCAGCAGGTTAGGTGCGCCGCCCAGCGGCGTCCACAATCCGCCGACACTCGTGCCCCACGCGATGGCGATGACGACCGCCGACCCGAACGCACTTTTGCCGATGTCCTCGATACCGATGAAGCGGAGCATGGCCAGCACGATGGGAATCATCGCCGCCGCGACGACGGTGTTGGGCAGGAACGCGCTCAGGACTGTGGCGATGGCAAACCACACCAGGATTTGCCGGCGTGTGCCGGTGCCCACGCCGATCAGCGAGACGAGCGCGATGCGGCGATCGAGCCCCCACCGGGTCCACACGGTGGAAAGGATATTGGCGCCGAGCAGGAGAAAGATCAGCTCTTCCGAATACGACGGCAGGATTCGGGCGACCGGCAGGAAATTGAAGATCGCAAGGACGACGAGCGGGAGGAATCCGGTGACCGCCAGGTTCACCGGTTCGAAGATCCACCACCACGCCATCCACACGAGCAGGCCGATGCTTCCGCGAACCGGATAATCCAGCGCGGACGCGGGTACCAGCAGCAGCGCGAGGAAGGCGAGCGGCCCGCCGAGAAGGTGGAGCGTTCTCCAGTCGCGCGCCACCTGTTATTCCAGAGCGGCGTGCCACGACTCGAGATACTTGTAGCCGCTGCCGGTGTTGAACAACACGACGGTCTCGCCGGCCTGAATCTTTTTGTCCTTCACGAGCTTCTCGGTTGCGACGAGCCCGGCGCCCCCTTCGGGCGCCGCGAAGATGCCCTCGAGCGCGGCCATGTCCCGGCATGCGGCCATCATTTCTTCGTCTGTCGCGGCGACCGCTTCGCCGCCGCTCGCATACAGACCGGCGAGAATCAGGAAATCCCCGAGCGGCTTCGGCACCCGCAGCCCTGATGCGAGGGTGGTCGCGTTGTCGAAGAACTCCGAGCTCTCGCGATGCTGCTCGAACGCTTTCACGATGGGCGCACAGCCCGCGGCCTGGGCGGAAATCATGCGCGGGCGCTCGCGTCCGATCAGCCCCATTGCTTCGAGCTCTTCGAACGCCTTCCACATGCCGATCAATCCGACGCCGCCGCCCGTCGGGTAGACGATCACGTCTGGCAATGTCCCGCCGAACTCTTCCCACAGCTCGTAGCCCATCGTCTTCTTGCCTTCGATGCGGTACGGCTCCTTCAGCGTGGAGACTTCGAACCAGCCTTCCTTCGCGGCGTGCTCGGCGATGAACTTCCCGCAGTCGGAAATGAGGCCGTCTATCAAGCGCACGTCGGCGCCGAACGCGTGCGATTCGATGATGTTCGCCGCGGGAGTGTCGGCCGGCATCGCGATGACACATGCCATCCCAGCTTTTGCGGCGTACGCGGCGGCCGCGCCGCCCGCGTTGCCGGCGGTGGGCAGGGCCAGCGTCTGTGCGCCGAGCGCTTTCGCCATGGTGACGGCGGCCGACAGCCCGCGCGCCTTGAATGACGCTGTCGGGTTCAGCCCTTCATCCTTTATATAGAAGCGGCTCAAGCCTATCCGCTCACCCAGGCGCCGCGCGTGAATCAGCGGCGTCATTCCTTCGCCGAGCGTGATGGGCGGCGCACCCGGAAGTACTTCTTCATAGCGCCACATCGTGTGCGGGCGCGTCCGTAAACTATCGAGGTTGAACGTTCGTTTCGCGACAGACAGGTCATATCGCGCGAGCAGCGGCGCCTTGCAGGCAGAGCAGAGGTTCTGCAGCGCTGTGTGCGAGACCACTTGGGCGCACCTGTCTCGGGAACACTGAAGATGCGTGAGGGCTGATGGCATGACTGAGTATCTTTGGCCAGATTCTATGAAAAAAGTGACTTTTGATGTCGGTGCTCGCCCTATGCTCTTAAGTATCTCGAAGCCGGTTTCGGAAAGGGCCTCTCCTCGAGATGCTGAGATACCTATCGTCGGAGATTTCCATTGTTGCCCTGGTTGTGTTGGTCGGCGCAGCCTGCCAGACACCGGTGCCGTCGCCTCCGGAGCCTGTTGAGCGGCTCAATCGTTCGCTGATCGAGGCGGTTCCGATCGAATCGAATCGCTGAGGTAAAGAACCTGCTTTCCAGAGGTGCCAGTCCAGACGCGATTGCCATAGGTACTGACTATGCAAATACGGCCCTTATTATTGCCGTGCGCAATCGCAACCTTGACACGACTTCGTTGGTAGCGGCGCGCGTCAGCGAACATGTAGGACTGTCGCGAGTGCCGTCGAGGGCCTGTGAGGCTGGTGGGTGGCTCATTGCCAGCAAGTCCACAAAGGTGAGCTGCGCCTTGATATAAACAGCCGATATAGGTGAAAATACCACCCATATCGTCATGAATCGTAAAGTCAGAACCGCCGACTTTCTCGCAACGCAGCCAGTGTTCTCTCTTGAGCAGGCCACACGCGTGCTTGGGACAAGCGGCAATGCTCAGACGGTCGAGCGACTGAAGCATTACCTGAAACTTGGCCGGTTGTTCCTCGCCGCGCGAGGCGTCTACGCCGTCGTTCCGCCTGGTGCAGCAGCCAATCGATTTCGACCAGATCCAATCCTGGTGGCGTTGGCCATCCGGCCCGATGCCGTCTTCTCGCACCACACGGCCCTTGAGCTCCTTGGGGCGGCCCATTCCGTCTGGCGGGTCTGCACGCTTTACACGGGTAGCCCGCGCCGTTCATTGGGGCTTGATGGGACAACGGTTCGTTTCCTCGACCATCCGAAGCCACTGCGAACCAAGCGGCTGGCGCACGTGGCCACACGTCGTGTCGAATGGCGAGGGCACATGGTGGAAGTGACTGGGCCGGAGCGCACCCTCGTCGAGGGGTTCCGCCGACTGGGGCTTGCGGGAGGGCTGGAGGAGTTTGTGCTTTCAGCAAGCGGCTTCCCGACCTTGGATCTCCGCCTGGTCGAAGACATCCTGCGTCGTTACGAGACGGCGAATCTTTGGGCCGCCGTCGGCTGGTTCTTAGATCGATACCGGCAGGTGTTTCATGTGCCGCCCGACCTTCTCGCTCGCATGGTGCGTCATCGTCCGCGCTCACCGCAATATCTGGAGCGCGGCACCCGAGGGGGAGTTCTGGCCGGGCAATGGAATGTGATTGTGCCGAGAGTGTTGGCGGAACCGAGTGAGCCTGATGAGCGTTAGTCTCGGCTACCTCGAACGCTGCGCCGCCGACAGCGGCTTTCAGCCGAGCGCCATCGAAAAGGTCATCCGTCTCGGTGAGCTGGCGGCTGACGTGGGACGCCACCCGCTGCTTCAACACGCGTTGGTGTTGAAGGGTGGCACCGCGCTGAATCTGGCGTTCGGCGCTCCGCAGCGACTCTCTGTCGATCTGGATTTCAACTACATCGCCCATGCGGATCGCGAGAGGATGCTGGAGGACCGGCCGCGCATGGAAGCGGCTCTCGCCGACCTCGCGCGGCGTCGAAGCTACACGGTCCAGCGGTCCGCCGACGCGTTCGCTGGACGGAAGTTGTATTTGTCGTACCCGTCCGTGTTGGGACCTCAGGACCGGATTGAGATCGATCTCAACTTTCTGTTCCGAATCCCACTGACAGATGTCGAGCGACACGAGTTGTGGCAGCCAGGCGACCTGGACCGCCCTGAAGTGGCTGTCGTGGGGCGCGCGGAGCTTCTGATCGGCAAGCTCTTGGCGCTGCTCGATCGCGCCGCCGCGCGGGATGCGTGGGATGTCGGACACTTGCCCGCGCCGGTTCGTCAGGTTCTTGAATCAAGCGCATTCCGGCCGCTGTTCGTGGGGCTCTCCTCGATTCTGATTCATCCGCTTCCCGAGTACAGCCTGGCGCGAATCGAACAGCTCGTCACCGACAAGGTCATCGTTGAACAACTCCGTCCGATGCTCGTGGCAGGAACGACAGCCCGCGCCTCCGACCTCACCTCGCAGGCCTGGGCTGTTGTCGCCCCGTTCCTCGACCTCGCAGCGTCTGAACGCGAGTTTGTGGCGGGCATCGGGCGTGGTGAAATCCACGCGGATCTCCTGTTCCCACGCGAGCCCGACGCCGCCGTCGCGATTGCCGGCCATCCTGCGATCTTGTGGAAGGTCACCAACGTCCTGAAGCACCTGGCCAAGAAGAACACCAGGTCATGAAGATGCCCGAGACCAGCGATCGCAGAGGCGCCACTTATGCGCTCGTGTTCGCGATCGCATCGCGGCCAGGCCCGGAGCCGTCTGGACACCCGTAGACTTTCTCGACGTTGGTTCGCGAACCGCTGTTGACAAAGCACTCCAGCGCCTTGTCCAGACCGGGCAGTTGTCCCGAGTGGCTCGCGGACTTTACTACCGCGCGAGCACGAGCGCCTTGACGCGCAAGCCAACGACTGCCGATCAACGCACCATCATCGACGCCGTTGTGCGGCGCGATCAGATCCGGGTCATCGTCGATGGCTTGACCGCCGCGAACGACCCCGGGCTGACGACTGCTGTACCTGCGCGCATCACGGTTGTGACCGACGTGCGACTTCGGCCAATCCGGCTCGGCAATCAGCGCGTTCAGTTCAAGACCGTGGCGCCAAGCCGCCTGTATTGGGCCGACCGGCCGGCATGCGCGTCGTCCAAGCGCTCTACTGGCTTCAAGACATCCTGCAATCAGACCCGACAACTATTCTCAAGCGGCTGACCGCAATCCTCAACGACCGACATCACGGAGCCGCGATTCGTGACGATCTTCGACAAGGGCTTCACACGCTCCCGATCTGGATGCAGTCGGTTGTCCGCACGCTGATCGGTGATCGGACACGACAGGGAATGGTGTCAACATGTGGAAGATAACGAACGAGCGACAGGACGCTAGCCCTTTGCTCGGCTTCCTACCCATTTTTTCGTCGATGACGACGGACATCGCGACATTCCTTTCCGCAGAAATCAACCTCGAGTTCCTCGTCGAGTTCTCCTACCCTAATGACCATGTCGCGACGAAGGATCGTGAGCATTGTCTTGTCGGTGATTCTTCCTCCTGTTGTTGCAGTCATTCTCGTAATTGTGAATGAGGAGCTGCACCCATGGGGACCGGGTGGTTTAGGAATGTGGGCGATGCCGCTGAGTGTCGTTGCGGGATTCCTGTTCCTTGCTCGCGAATTCCGGATCTACGCTCTGCCGATTGCGTTGGTCTATTTCCCAGCGATGTGGTGGATCACGGTCTTGGTATCGGTATCGATCGTGATCGGCCTCTATGGTGGGCCTTGATCGCCCACATGACACTGTCGAGGAGACTGCTGCTGACGCTCGGGCTCGACCTGACTGCGCTTGGATTGACTTACTTCTACTTCTGGAGATTCCGACGCGATTACATGTTTCCAGATCGATATGAGGACGCCTATCGAGCGGTCGTGTTTGTGGCGATCGTTGCAGTCCTTGCGCTTGTCGTCGTGATTGCATTTCATTTCGTCTGGCGCCGGCGACGAAATGCCGAGTAAGTGGGTGTGACGGCTCACGTCGACAGCATCGACATCCGGTGCATACGGGATAGCGCGGGTGAAGCGGTTGTAAGATCCTGTGGCTACGCATCACCGACGCATACGCACGCATCGCATCTTCTGGAGGCGACTTCGATCGCGTGCTGGAGCGCGCCATCGTCGAGCTGCTCGAGGTGCCTGTCGTCGATGGCAATGTCGCGCTGGCACCGCACGGAACGGTGTATGCGTTTGAGGACGAGGAGCTGCAGGCCATGACGGCGGCGCAGAAGCAGTTACCCCGCATGGGCCCGCAACACGTGCGCGCCGTCCAGGCGAAGCTGCGCGACATCGCGTCCGCCCTCGGCATTCCCGAGTCGAGACTGCCAGCGCCTCGTTAGAGCACCGCTTCTATTGAAACAACTGCGGCGCGAACTCGTTGAGGTAGTTGCGCCAGTTGATCCACGTATGTCCGCCCGCTGATTCCTTGTACACCGGCGCAAAGCCGTGCTTCTTGAACAGCTCGACGGTTGCGACCGTCGTCTGGACGAGAAAATCGTCTTTGCCGGTGGCGAACCAGAAGAGTCTCAGCCCCTTCTTCAGCCCCGCGTTGGCGAGAGTCGCCTGATGCTGCTTCTCCCAATCCGCAGCGGTCTGCTGCTGTGGAGCCGGAGTGGCCGGCGCCGCGGGTGGCGCGCCGCGGCGTCCCCCGAGCCCTGGAAACGCGCCGAGCAGGCCCGAGCTGTATACGCCGATGTACCCGAAGTCGTCGAGATCGCGGATGGCGACCTGGAGCGTCTGGCCGCCGCCCATCGACAGGCCGGCAATCGCTGTATTCGAGCGGCCTGTGAGCACACGATACTGCTTTTCGACGTACGGCCTGAGGTCCTTGACGAAGTCATCCACGAACTCTTCCGTCGCCGACCGGCCGATGGCGGCCGTGCCGGCCGCGGCGGCGCCGCGGCGCGTATGGCCGGCGGGCATCACCACGATCATGGGCTTCGCCTTCTTTGTGGCGATCAGATTGTCGAGGATGAACCCGGCGCGGCCGACCGACGTCCACGCCTCGTCGCTGTCACCCGCCCCGTGCAGGAGATAGAAGACGGGATATCTGTCGGAGCTGCGCTCGTATCCGGGAGGCGTATAGACGTGCATGCGGCGGAACGCGCCAAGCGCGGGGGAGTAGTAGTTGACCGCAGCGACCGCGCCGTGCGGCACGCTCTTCGTGTCCATGAAGTCGGCGCCCGCAACGTGGACGAGGCTCCACACGTTATTGTTCGACTCGCTGATGAACGGGCTGCGCGGATCGATGGTCGCGACGCCGTCGATATTGAAGTTGTACCGATACGCGCCCGGATCGACCGGACCTATCGTCACCTCCCAGACGCCGTTCGGCGCCTTGGTGAGCTGTGTGGTCTGTCCCACCCCGGGGATGTCACCCGCGGCGAGCCGTATCGCCTGCGCCTGAGGCGCGAAGACGCGAAACGTGATGCGGCGATCCGCGGCGACGTCGGGCGACACCACCTGAGGCGGCGGTGTGCCGCGCCCTTCCTGCGCGTGAGCACCCGATACGAACACCGCCAGCGTTGCAGCCGCGAGTCCAAGCCGAAGGGCGTATGCGCGCATCATGATGGTCCTTTCGAGATTCTGCGTCATTCATGCTCAGCGAGACAGGAGGGATTGTGCCACAAACAGCACATTCGCGGGGCGCTCGGCCAATCGCCGCATGTACCACGGAAACCAGTGCTCGCCGTAGCTGATGAGGACGCGGACGCGATAGCGCTCGCGGACGAGACGCTCCTGTTCCGCCCGTTGAATGCCGAACAGCAAATGGAATTCAACGGACTCTCGAAGCTGGCCGGCTGCCGCCATGTGCAGGTGGATGGCGTTGATTAAACGGCTGTCGTGGGTGCCGAACACGGCACGAAGTCCGGCCGCGCGCGCCTCGGGCCCCATCATCAGTTTGGCGAGCGCGAGAAAGTTGTCGTCCACGTCGCGTTTCTTCGGATAGGCGACATCCGCGCCTTCGCGATACGCGCCCTTCACGAGCCGCACGCCGCCTGCCACACCGAGGCCTATGAGCGACTTCAGATCCTTCGCGGTTCGATACAAGTACGCCTGCAGGCACACGCCGACGTTCGGAAAATCGGCGCGCACCCTGCGATACACCTCGAGCGTCGCATCGACGTACGCGTGCTGTTCCATGTCTATCCAGACGAACGTGTGGTGTGCCTGCGCGCGCGCGGCGAGCGACCGCAGATTCTCAAGACAACGCGCCACATCGACATCGAGGCCCAGTTGCGTCAGCTTCACGGAGATGTGGCAATCGAGCCCGTTCGCGCCAATCTTCGTCAGCGCATCGATATAGTGGCGCGTGACTTCGTCAGCCTGACCGATGTCAGAGACGTTCTCGCCCAGCTCGGTGAGCACGGTACTCATCCCGCGCTCGCGCAAGTCCAGCGCAGCCCCAAGCGCATCCTCGAGCGTTTCGCCGGGCATGAACCGCGTGACGGCCTTCCTGATAAACGGCAGGTTCGGCGCGTGGCGGCGCAGCCACCGGCTCTCGGAGCCGGCGAGCAAGAGGCTGCGCATCGGACGTATATTCATGGCCGACGCGATTATATGGCTGGGATGAGCGGCAACTATTGGCTCACGACAGAGCGGCTCGCGCTTCGCCGCTTCACGCCGGCGTACGCGGTGCTGCGCTACGGCTACGTCGATCGCCAGTTGCCGCGCATCGCGGGCATCGCGAGTCTGGGGAATCACGCATCGCAGCATGTCTTGACGAAGATAGGTCTCGAGCGCAGGGGAGAGCGTGCGTTTTCTCACCCGGCGTATGCCGCGGAAGGCCCGCTCGCGTGGTTCGAGCGCGAGGCGAAGGAATGGCTCGCGGAGTACGCGCCGGCGGAGACGTTCCAGGGAGGAGTGGAGGCCGACGATGCAAAAGAGTGAAGGACGTCGCAACGATGGAGCACGCGTTGCCGTCGTTGTAGTCCTGGGGACGATGCTCGCCGCCGCCGCCTATGCGCGCACACCCCAGTCTGCAGCTTCCGAATCTAGCCGCACACCAGCGTCATCGATCGATGCGGTGCTGGCGGGCGCGGTAGCTCGTGGAGACATTGCAGGGGTCGTCGCGATGGCCACTGACCGCCGCGGTATCTTGTATCAGGGAGCTTTCGGCGTAGCGGATGTTGGTACCGGCCGCCGGATGACTGTCGATACGGTCTTCCGCATCGCGTCGATGACCAAACCGATTACCTCACTGGCCGTGATGCAACTTGTGGAACAAGGGCGGCTCAGCCTCGATGATCCGGCCGAGAAATACGTTCCGCAACTGGCGAACCTCAAGGTCTTCGACACGTTCGACGCCCAGACGGGCGCCTACACCCTTCGGCGGGCCGCCAGAACTCCGACCATCAGGCATCTGCTCACTCATACAGCCGGTTTCGGCTACAACTTCACGAGTCCCATCGTGCGTGACTTCAAGCCGCGCGCTGGCGACGTAATCGCTGCGGGCCCGCTCCT
>CAYHHH010000027.1:0-24109 GCA_964356125.1 uncultured Bifidobacteriaceae bacterium
GCTAGTCGATTGGCGGCGCCACGTCTCGAACGTCCGAGTCACCGTAGGCCCAATAGGATTGCGTTTTCACAAACGGCGGCGGCGGCTGGTACTTGAAATCCCGAATCGCCAGGATCTCTTCGGCGCTGTAAGGCGTGCCGTCCGGATACAGCAGCCCATGGAACCACTCTTTCGGCGGCGGCGAGCCGATGGGCCAGTTCCAGGGATACTGATACTGCGACGGGCCGCCCGTCACGAGCGCAAACGAGTACCAGCCGATATTGTAGCGGCTGAAGAACGGGAGCGTGTTTTCAATCGTGCTCTTGAACGGCCGCGCGAGCCACTCAGTGCACAGCATGGGACGTTTCCATGCCCTGGCCCATTCCAGCTCGGTGAGGAAGTCCACCCGCGCAGGCGCGGCCTGAGGAGCAGAGAGGCCGGGCCGCATATATGTGTGGAACGTGATGACGTCCGACAGGTCGTGCGCGTTCCAGCACACCGACAGCGGCTGAGACGGATTCACCTCTCTCGCCCACTTGAAGACGTATTCCACCAGAGGCCGCAGCGCTGTCGCCGGCTCGTTGGCGAGATCCCAGAAGATGATCCGCTCGTCCTTGGCATAGCGCGAGATAAACGCCTGGAGGGCGTCCTTCATGAACTTCTTGTTCTTCGGCCACTCGTCGTCCCACCGGCCGCCGCCTCCACCAGCGCCACCGCGGAAGCCGCCGAACACGACGCCGGGCTTGAATTCGAACTGCGGGTCCGCAGTCGGCTTCAGAGTCGCCGGGTCGCGCACGCCCTGCACACCCGTGACCGGCGTGATCGTCATGCCTTTGCTTGCGGCGATCTCGAGCAGCCGCTCGAAGTGCGTGTAGAACTTCGCCTGATCCAAAGCCTGAACGTTCAAGAAGATGCGGAGGCTGTTCAACCCAACGACGTTCTGGGCCCAGCCGAGCTCCTGGGCGATGATCTGCTCGTTGAACTCCGCCAACGGGAACTCGATCCGGGGGCGCACACCCGATCCGAACAGCTCCTGCATCACGCGCTCGTTGAAGTTCGAGAACACGCCGCCGACGCGGGTACTGTAATTGACGCCCTTGACGACCCCGAACTTCTGCATGTACTTGAACGCGCGATCCGGGCTCCAGCGCGCCCCCCGCAGTGCGTTCAAATCCACGGGGTCTCCGGCGTGGTATTTCTTGCGGAGTCCCGCCAGATCGACCGGCTTGTCGAGCTCGCTCAAAATCACGCCCTGCCCGGCGGCAAGGGAGCGGACCGACAGCGCACCTGCGGCCAGCGTTCCGAACAGTTGTCGTCGGTTCACTTTGTTCATTTTACGTCCTTTCGCACGGTGAACTTTGCTCGGGCGCCTGCGCCCGCGCTCTGCATGAGAAAGCTGATGTGGGCCGTTCCGCCCCAGTTCGCGGCCTTCACGAACTGGCCGTTCGCTCGGTAGTCCACTCGAAGCGCGAGCCGGCTGTTCGCATTCATTTTCTGGAGTTGCCCGTCAACCTCCACGGTCACATCAAGTGCCGGCGGCAGCGACTCGGCGACGACGCCGATCTTCTGATCCGCCGCCGCATCGTTCATCATGCCGAGTCGCGCGATCGACGTCTTGCGGCTGAAGTCGGCGTACGAATCAGTCCGTCCTCGCGCCGGATAATGGCGGTTGATCCGAAAGACCCTGCGATGCCGGAGATGCCGACGACGTCGTAATCACCAGTCGTCAGTTCGCGAACGAAGCGCGCGCGCGTCCCCAGCGGGTGGGGGCTTGTCATAGACGTGGCGTCAGACGCTATCCGGCAGGCGGGTGAATCCATATGACGCCCGTCATACGCGAAAGCGCCTTCGGCGTTCTACAGTTCGCAGGTGTTGGAACACCTCGCGGCCAAACCGCTGGTCTTCGCCTGTTCTGGCTGTTCATTCGCCGGCAAACTCGCCGACGACATGGCGCGGCATCTCGACCGCTCCGGCGATGCCGAAATGTCGTGCCTGGCCGGGATCGGCGCAAAGCGCCCCGGTTTCCTGGCCAAGCTTCGTTCCCGCGAGGTCTGGGTGATCGATGGCTGCCCGATCGAATGCGCGCTTGGTGTGTTCGAGCAAGCCGGCCATGGCGGCGCGGTGACGCGGCACATCCGGCTGCACGACCACGGCGTGAAGAAGCACCAGGCCCCGAACGGCGGCATCGACGTTGACGGTTTCGCCGTACAACTCACCGAACACGTGAAGACTCGATGACAACCCCGCCGCGCGTCTTCGTTCCGTTCTTCATCGGCTCGCTTCTGCTCACCCTCACGTTTGGTGCCACGCTGGGCATGATCAACCTCGCGCGCCTTACAACCAACTGGGGCCTGGGCGGTCTGCCGCGACCGTCGGTCTGGGCGCACGGGTACGTGCAGGTCTTCGGCTTCATGGCGCTCTTCATCATGGGGGTCGCGTACCACGTGCTTCCCCGCTTCGTCGGCGGCACGCTGCAAAGCGCGAGGCTTGTTCCATGGTCGTTCTGGTTGCAGCTATGTGGTGTCGTCGCGATCGCGTGCGGCTTCTTTCACGACGGCCCGGCGACGCGGCCGCTGTGGATCGCAGGCAGCACGTCGCTCGTCATTGCGGCAGCGTTCTTCTGCACGGTCGTGCTGCGCACGCTCGCCGCCGGCACGCCGGCGCCCGAGCCGTTCCGCCCGTGGACCGCTGCCGGTGCCTGGTGGCTGGTGGTTGCCTCAGCGCTTGCGATGACGGCAGCAGTCACTGGAGATGTGACATGGCACCGCGTCGTGTGGACCGCGGCCTTGTCGGGCTTCATCAGCTCGTGGATCTTCGGCGTCGGCCGCCGCATCCTGCCGATCTTTCTCGGCTGCCAGCCGCGCTGGCCTCATCTGGAACGGCCGGTTTTTATCGTCTATCAGATCGGGGCCGCGGCGTGGGTCGTCGGCGCGTGGCCGCACCCGGACTCCGTGATGCTCGATGTCATCCGCGCTTTCGGAGCGATTCTGCTCATCACCTCGGTCATCGCATATACCGCCGGTCTCCGCGTGCTCACGGCGGCGGGACCGCTCCTCGGCTGCGCGGTGCGCAGCCCGCAAGACGGGTGGCAGAAGTACGTGTTCGGCGCGTGGGCCTGGCTGTTTGCCGGACTCGCACTGGGGCCTGGATGGACAGTCGTCCGGCTCTTCACCGGTACCGCCGAGTCAGTGCTCGTCTACGATTTCGCACGCCACGCGCTTGCATTCGGGTTCGCGGCGCAGATGGTGCTGGGCGTCGCCAGCCGCGTCGTGCCGAACTTCACCGGCAAGCCGCTGTGGAGCCCCCACGCGCGTGATGCGGCGTTCTACCTGCTCAACGCCAGCATGCTGGTGCGCGCGCTGGAGGTGCCCATCGGATTCGGCGTGTGGCCCGGCGCGTGGAACGTGATTGCATGGTCGGGCCCGCCGGCCGTGGCCGCGATGATCCTGTTCACGATCAACATCATCATGACCGTGCGGCAGCGGCCGGCGGCACTGATGCAGCCGACCGTATCGCCGCAATCGCTCCAGCCCCTCGTCGCACGCAAGTAGCCGGCCGCGCCCGTTGGGCGCATAATCGACGCCCCGGTCCGATGATTGCCCTTGTCTTCAGCGCGCTGACCGCGGTGGTATTCGTCCTCGATGCGCGAGCACCGCTCGGTGCGAACGTCCCGCTGCTGTACATCGTGCCCACGCTCGTGACCATCTGGCACGCCGGCAGCCGCGGTCTCGCCGCGCCGGCGATCTGTACTGCGCTTATCGTCGTGCGCATGCTCTGGTTTCCATCTGGCGACTGGTCTCTCGGTCTCTTCAACCGCACGCTGACGACGGTCGTTCTCTGGTCGACGGCGATCCTGCTCCTGCGGTTCAAGCTGGCGGACGCGCGTGTGCGCGCGCAGGCCGAGGCGGCCCGGTTCGGCGAGATGGCGATGGTCATCGCGCACGAGCTGCGCAACGCCCTCGCGGGCATCCGGACGGCCGTCGACGTTTTCGGCGCGCGTCCGTCGATCAGCGCACGCGACCAGGACGTGCGAAGCGAGATGATCCGCCGCGTTCAGTCGCTGGAGCACTTCGTCGCCGATCTCCTGACGCTGTCGCGGCCCGTGCGCGCACAGCTGGCACAGCGCCGGCTGATGCCGGTGGTGCGGCGTGCCGTCGAATCGTTGAAGCGCGATCCCCGGTTCGACGGCGTCACCGTGGACATCGCGGATATTACCGATGCTGCGGCTTCCATCGACGACACGCTCGTCGAGTCGGCGCTGGTGCATCTGCTGCGCAACGCGGCGGAGGCAATGGACGGCGCGGGCCCAGTCGCTATCGGTCTGACGCACGACGGACGCGTGAGCCGGATAACCATTCGCGACGCCGGCCCGGGAATCCCCAGCGGCATTCGGCAGAAGGTCTTCGATCCGTTCTTCACGACGAGCAGCTCCCGCCGCGGGCTCGGATTGCCGATTGCCAGGCGTGCGATCGAACATCACGGAGGATCGCTGGCGATCGAAAGTGAAGACGGTCGCGGCACGACCGCCATCGTGACGCTGCCGTCGGGCACCGCAATCACGGATTGACTCAATCGCGCGGCCGAATCAAGATGGGGCTGGCCCATGGCGATCGCCCGCGAAACAGTCCGCGCCGCCGCGTGGGGCGTGCTGTTCACAGCCGCCCTGGGCGTCCTCATCGTGATCGGATCCCGCGGCCTCGAGCATTTCGACGCCGCGCTCGTCGGCTATACGTTCGCGACGCTCTTCGCCACGTTCGGCATCACCTACCGCTATGCGATGTGGCTGCAGCGTCCGCCCACGCGCATGTACTGGCGGCGTGGCTGGCAGGTGTTTCTCACGCCGAGGTCGCCGGGCCGCAAGGTGGCGCAATTTTCGCGTCGCCTCTTTCTGGAGTTCGCCGCCAATCGGTTCATCTTCCGCCGAGGCATGCTACGCGGAGCTGCGCATTGGCTGATCATGTGGGGTTGCCTCGTCGCAGCGGCCATCACGTTTCCGCTGGTCTGGGGATGGATCGAGTTCCGCACTGTCCCGGGGCGGTTCGACCTGTATCGCACGTTTGTGTTCGGCTTTCCTGCCGGGGACTTCCCCATCGCATCGCTCGCCGGTTTTGTGATCTTTCATGGCCTGGTCTGGTCATCGCTGCTCGTCATTGCGGGCGTGATGATCGCGTTCCGCCGTCGCATGGTCGATCACGGCGCGATCGCGGTGCAGCAGATCGCCGACATCCTGCCGCTCATTCTGCTGTTCGCGATCAGCGTGACGGGCCTGCTGCTGACGGCGAGCTATACGTGGATGAAGGGCTACGCGTACGACTTCCTCGCCATCATCCACGCCATCACGGTGATCTTCACGCTGCTGTGGCTGCCGTTCGGCAAGCTGTTCCATATCTTCCAGCGCCCCGCGCAGCTGGGCGTCAGCTTCTATACGGATGCCGGCCGTCACAGCGAACAGGCGCGGTGCGGCCGGTGCGGGGGACCGTTCGCGTCGATGTTGATGGTGAACGATCTCGCGCTCGTCGAGAAGCAGCTCGGGTTCAGCTACGAGATGAGTGGCGCCGGCGGCACGACGCACTATCAACAGATCTGCCCGCGCTGCCGCCGCGCGCTCTTCGGCCTTGCACAAGGCGCACTGTGGCAGGACGCGCGCTCACCCCGCGAATAGGTACCGATGGCGACACGCCCCGCAGATGATGTGAAGATCACCGAGCGCTTCGGCCCGCACCTCGCCGTCATGGCAGGCGACCGGCTGTCGACGAGCATCGAGCCCGAACGGCTCGTGCGCACGCACTGCTGCTTCTGCGGACAGCAGTGCGGCATTCAGCTGAAAGTGAAAGACAACCAGGTGATCGGCTTCGAGCCGTGGGAGGAGTTTCCGTTCAACCGCGGCATGTTGTGCCCGAAGGGTGTGAAGCGCTATCTCCAGGGGTCGCATCCCGATCGCCTGGTCAGCGCGCTGCAGCGTGACGAATCGGCTGCCGCCGGGTTCCGCGATGTCCCGTACGAACAGGCCATCGCGCGCGTGGCATCAGAGATTCAGCGCATTCAGCGTGCGCACGGCCCCAGCGCCATCGGCCTGCTGGGGGGCGCCAGCCTGACGACGGAAAAGACGTATCTGCTCGGCAAGTTCGCCAGAGTCTGCCTGAAGACCCCCTACATCGATTACAACGGCCGGCTGTGCATGGTGAGCGCCGGCGCGGCGAACAAGAAAGCATTTGGCATCGATCGGACGACCAATCCGTGGTCCGACATGATTGGCGCCGACGTTATCTGGGTCGCCGGCTCGAACGTCGCCGAGTGCTCTCCCATCACGACGAACTACATCTGGCAGGCGCGCGAGCAGGGCGCGAAAGTGATCGTGCAGGATCCGCGTGTGACGCCGATCGCGCGCACGTGCGATCTGTTTTTGCCGGTGAAACCGGGACGTGACGCCGCGCTGTTCGCCGGCGTGCTGAACCTGATGATCGAACGCGGATGGATCGACCGCGATTTCATCGACGCTCACACGGTCGGCTTCGATCAGGTCGTGGAGTATTGCCACCAGTGGACGCTCGAGCGCACGGCCGAGGTGACCGGAGTGCCGGCGCGATCGCTCGCGCAGGCGGCGGAATGGTGGGGCACGGCGAAGACGAGCTTCCTGTTCCACGCGCGCGGCATCGAACATCACTCCAACGGCGTGCAGAACGCGCTCGGCACCATCAACCTGGTGCTGGCGACAGGCCGCATCGGCAAACCCAAGAGCGGCTACGGCACGATCGTGGGTCAGGCCAACGGCCAGGGCGGCCGTGAGCACGGCCAGAAGTGCGACCAGCTTCCTGGCTGGCGTGACATCTCGAATCCGGAGCATCGCAAGTACATCGCCGGCGTGTGGGGCATCGAGGAAGCGGACATGCCGGGGCCCGGCGTCGATGCCTACGAGATGTTCCGCAAGATCGACGCCGGTGAGATCAAAGGGCTGTTGGCGATCTGCTTCAATCCGAAGGTGTCGCTGCCGGATTCGGGCTTCATCGAGCGATGTCTCGACAAGCTCGAGTTCTTCGCGTCGATCGACTTCTTCCTGAACGACACCGCGCGCCACGCCGACATCGTGCTGCCGGGAAGCCTGCAGGAAGAAGATGAAGGGGTCGTGACGCAGGTCGAGGGGCGCGTCATCAAGATCAACAAGGCCGTCGATTGTCCGGGAGAGGCGCGCCAGGACTGGATCATCATTCAGGACATCGCACGGGCGCTCGGCCGCCCGAAGGGATTCACGTTCGCTGAGCCGCGCGAGATTTTCGACGAGCTCCGGGTCGCCAGCAAAGGCGGCGTGGCCGATTACTCGGGCATCACGTACGAAAAGATCGACCGCGAGATGGGGGTGTTCTGGCCCTGCTATAGCGAAGATCCGCAGACCGGGAGACCGATCGATCACCCGGGCACGCCGCGGCTCTTCGAGCCGGGCAGCTACAATCCGGTCGCCAAAGGCGCCGGTCCGTTTTATTTTTCCGACGGCAAAGCGCGGTTCAACGTCGCCGATTACCGCGTGCCGGTGGATGACATCAGCGAGGAGTTTCCGCTCTTCCTCACCACGGGGCGGGTCGTCAGTCAGTTCTTGTCGGGCACGCAGACGCGCCGCATCGGGCCGCTCGTCGCGCAGTACCCCGAACCGCGAATAGAAATGCATCCACGCCTCGCCGAGAAGCTCGGCGTCGAGGATGGCGCGTGGACCGTCGTCGAAACCCGGAGAGGGGCGATCACGCTTCGATCGATGGTCGTCACGACGATCCGCCCCGATACCGTGTTCGTGCCGTATCACTGGCCGGGCGCCAAGAGCATCAACCGCCTCACCGTGGCTGCGCAGGATCCGATCAGCAAGATTCCGCAGTACAAAGTGTGTGGGTGCCGCGTTCGCAAAGCCGACGGGGCCCCGGCGTACGCCGCGGTGCTGGAACCGCAGCAATAGACGCGCGATGCCGAAGCCGGGCCACCTGAATTTCTACGTCGACCCCAGCCGCTGCATCGGATGTCAGGCCTGCGTCCATGCGTGCACCGAATGCGACACGCACCGCGGCGAGTCGATGATTCACCTCGAGTTCGTCAACCGCGCGCAAAGCGTGCAGACGGTGCCTGTCGTCTGCATGCACTGCGAGCAGCCGACCTGTGCCGAGGTGTGCCCCGCCGATGCCATCAAGCGTTCGGGCGACGGCGTCGTGCAATCGGCGCTGAAGCCCCGCTGCATCGCGTGCGGCAACTGCGTGCTGGGCTGTCCGTTCGGTGTGCCTGAGGTGTACGAGGATCGGCAGATCATGATGAAGTGCGACATGTGCTACGACCGGACGAGCACCGGCAAGCGGCCCATGTGCTCCACCGTCTGCCCGAGCCAGGCGCTGTTCTTCGGCACCGAAGAGCAGATCGCGCAGCTTCGGCCGATGTCCGAGCCGACCAACCGATTCCAGTTCGGCAACCAGACGATTACGACCCGCGTGTCGATCATGGTGCCGAAGCGGGTGACCAGCGCGCAGCCGCTCGTCGATGTGACGGCCGCGATGCAGGAGCAGTCCACCAGCCGGGCCATCAGTTTGAAAGTCGTCGCCGACCCGTTCGCGGAGGTGGACATTTGAGCAGCGTCGACAGCGATGAGATCACGCGTGCGCCAAACGGCCGGCCGCTCGACGAGCAACCGAAATGGCGCCGGGATTTTCCGATCGACACGCCGCAGGACCTGTACGTCGCGCGCCGCGATTTCATGAAATTCATGGTGCTGACGAGCCTCGCGTTCACCGCGGGGCAGTTCTGGATCGCCGCGCAGAACTGGTTCCGGCGCCGCCGGGGCATGCCCGCGATCAGAAGGATCGCCAGCCTCTCAGATATTCCGATCGGCGGTGCCATCACGTTTCTGTATCCCGGGCCGACCGATCGCTGCATTCTGGTCCGGCCGGCGGAGGACGTGCTCGTGGCGTACAGCCAGCAGTGCACGCACCTGTCGTGCGCCGTCATCCCGCAACCCGAGCACAATCGCCTGTTTTGTCCGTGCCACGAAGGCGCGTTCGATCTGCAATCGGGCCGGCCGATCGCGGGCCCGCCCAATCGGCCGCTCACCCGCGTGATGCTCGATGTGCGCGGCGCCGACATTTACGCCTCTGGCGTCGAGTTGAGGACCGTGTAGCCATGGCCGTCCAACGCCCGTTCACGCGCGACCAACGCGCAACGATCGTGTACGGCATGCTCGCGTTCGTGCTCATGCTCGCGATCCTGCAGCTGTGGCTGCTCACCGCCACGATGAACGCCTACCTGGGAGGCGACGAGTCGGTGATCTGGCCGGCGGCGGGCGTCAGCCTGCTGTGTCTCCTCCTCAACGCCGGGCTGTGGCGCTACCTCCAGCGAATTGAACAGGCGCGTTCGTGAGCGTCGCCGCCATGCATCCGGCGTATTTCGCGTTGGTCATGGCCACCGGCATCGTGTCGATTGCCGCGCACCTGACGTCGATGCCGCGCATTGCCTTCGCGTTGTTCGTGTTGAACATCGCGTTCTACGCCGGACTGTGGATCTTGACCGCCGTGCGGGTATTTCGTCACCGCGAGCGCATGATCGCCGACGTGCTCGACCACGGGCGATCGGTGGGATTTTTCACGACGGTGGCGGGCACCTGCGTGCTGGGCAGCCAGTTTCTGGTGATCGCCGGGATGTGGCGCGTCGGCGCGGCACTGTGGTGTGCCGGCATCGTGCTGTGGGCGCTCGTGACCTATACCGTACTCACGGTGCTGACCGTCAAATCCATCAAACCGCCGCTCGCGCAGGGCATCAACGGCGGTTGGCTGCTGCCGGTCGTGGCGGCGCAGTCGGTGTCGGTCCTGGGCACGCAGCTCGCGCCCGGCTTCGGCGCAAACCAGGAGCACGTGCTGTTCTTCTCGCTCGCCATGTGGCTGGGCGGCGGAATGCTCTACATCTGGATCATCTCCATTATTTTTTATCGCTATACGTTCTTTCCGCTGCTGCCGTCTGAGCTTGCGCCTCCGTACTGGATCAACATGGGTGCGGTGGCGATCTCCACGCTGGCCGGCGCCATGCTCGTGCTCGCCGCGCCTGCGTCGCCGCTGCTCACGAGCATGCTGCCGTTTCTCAAAGGACTGGCGCTGCTGTTCTGGTCGACGGCGACCTGGTGGATTCCGATGCTCCTGATCCTCGGCACCTGGCGCCACATCTATCAGCATTTTCCAGTGAAGTACGATCCGCTTTACTGGGGAGCGGTCTTCCCTCTCGGCATGTACACGGTGTGCACCATCCGGCTGTCACAGGCGCTCGACGTGCCGTTTCTGACCGATCTGGCGGGCTACTTCGTCTTCCTGGCTCTCGCCGCATGGATAGCGGTCGCGGCAGGGTGGGTCGTTTCACTGAACCACCCACCACAAGCCACCAACCGCCAACCACCAACCTACTGAATCACCACGTACCTTCGCAGCCGTCCCACTTCCTTCGCGTCGACGTACTTCCCGATCTCCTTGTTGAAGTGCTCGATCGACGTCCACGGACGGTATTCCTTGAACTCGCGCAACATGCGCGCGCCGAAGCCGGGAATCGTCTGGAGGTCGGCGTCGCTCGCCGTATTGATATTCAGCGGGATGAACGTGTACTGCGCGAGCCTCGCGACCTCGTCCTGGTTGACGTACTTTCCGATCTCCTTCTGGAACTGCGACCAGGTGCGCCACGGGCGGTATTCCCCGAACTCGCGCACCATCCGCTTGCCGGCGCCGGGGATGAGCATGATCTCCTCTGGCGTCCCGGTGTTCAGGTTCACGTGCACGAACGCCTTGCCGTAGAACTGATCCGCCTGCTCCTGGGTCAGTTTGTGGCCGAGCAGAAATTTGTTGAGCTCGACGATGCTGTTGAAGGGGCGGGCGGCGATGAGCGCTTTGACGACCGGCGCGGTCATGGTCGGAGCCGCAAGGAGCACCTGCTCCGTGGCCGTATTGGCATCGACGACGCCGAGTGATGTTCCAATCTGTGCCGACGCCGGCACGGCAAGCATCACGAGCACCGCACCCAACGCACCTGTCGCACCTAATTTCATTTTGTTCTCCTTAAGTAAGCATAGCCGAGACCCAGGATGCCCAACTGCACCATCGACCCGGGCGCCAGCGTCGGCGGCGACTTCGCCCGCAGCACGTGCCACACCAGTGTGGTACCGCGCATCTGCGGATCCATCTCGAGCTGGAACTCCCTGCTGCCGTGAAAGTGGAAATACACCCCCAGCATGCCCGCTGCGACGATCAGCACCATGATCAGCTGAACGACGAGATGGATCCAGGTTCGCGCAAGGACAAGATCGAGGACGAGAAACAGGAGCCCGCCGGCGAGCAGCGCGAGCGGAATCCACTGGGTGGCGTCCTCATAGTGGGCGATCAGCGCCAGCTCGGCCAGCAGCCCGGCCATCCCGAACATCAGGACGACGAGAATCACCGTCCTGATGGTCGATAGGCGATGGTCTTGGGTCACTGGGTCGATGAACGGTGTCTGACAATTAACGGCGGGACGACCGCTTCTTGGCCGTTCTCGCTGCGGGTTTACCTGCGCGCGAGCCGTTCTTGCGTTTGGCGGGCGCCACGGCGCGCGCCGTGGGCGGCGGCGCGAACATCCGCGCCTCGCCGGGACGCGCGTCGAGCATTTGGAGGATGCCCATTAACCCGCGCTTCACCTCGACGAGCCGTTCTTTCGCGTTGCGGCCGAGCAGCTCCTTGATGGGCGCAGCCTCGGCCTCGTCGAGCACCGGCGGCGCCTGCTCGTCGAACCGCCGGCGCACACCCGCAAGCGTCAGACCGTCGACGATGACCAGCTGCTTGATGTGCAGCACGCGCTCGACGTCGGCGCGCCGATAGACGCGGGGACCGCCCGTGGATTTCGACACCCCGAGATCGGGGAATTCCGACTCCCACGAACGCAGCACGTAGGATTGAACCCCCGCGATTTCACACACTTCCGATGCCCTGAAGAGTGCGCGCTTGGGAATGTCGACATCAGGCATGGTGTGCGGCAAGTCGCCGGATTATAACAGGCGCGTCAGAAGACCAGCTTGATCATCACCTGGCCCTGCAGGCCTTCATTAAAGAGATCGCCCTTTCCGTATCGGGGATCGTAGGCGCCGGCCCCGTCGGGCGTCGCGCGAATCAGCGCATCGTAGTCGTAGCCCCTGGCGAGATCGGTGCGGCTCAAATCAATTGCCGAGGACGCCCGTGCCGTCCCGCCGCCGCGATTCAGATAGTTGAACAGGTGCCGCGCCGTCTTCTGATTGAAAAGATTGATGACGTTCAGCTCGAAGCGCAGGTGCTTCGCGTCTGGCAGCGCGAGCCGGTGCGACACAAGCAGGTTGGTCTGCGTCAGCACCGGCGTGCGCCCCATGTCGCCACGGCCGTTGACGAAGACTTCGGCCTGACTGGTCGTGTTGACGTAGGTACTGATCGGTGTGCCGCTCCCGCCATAAAACGAAAAACCCAGATCGGTGCCGAACGAGAAGGAGTACGCACCGTAGAGCTTGACCACGTGCGGCCGATCGGTGGCCAGCCGCCCCGCGACGTCGAGCCTTCCGTGCGCATCCCACACCAGTTGATCAATATTCCAGGCGTTGTTTACGCTGCCGCCCGGGTTCGCGATGCTGCCCGACTGCTGTTGATGCGCCTTGAAGCTGGCGCCCGTGGTTGGCGTCCGAATCTCGTCCGAGCTGGCAAGGCCGCCGTAATTGCCGTACAGGCGGCTGTAGGTGTAGTTGGCGGTGCCGAACCAGTGGTTCGCAAAGCGTCGCGTGACACCAAGCTCGAGCGCGTCGTAGACGCGCGAGACCTTCGGCGTGGGAAATGGCGCCGTCGGGCCAGAGGTCGGCATGAGCGTGGCGCTTCCCTCACCCGGGTTGGCGATGAACAGAACGCTGTTGCCGTTGACGAGCGATCCGACATCGTCAATCACCTGCCTGAGATCGTTGTGAACGTAATGAATCGTCACGGCTGCGGTCGGATGGACCTGATACTCGATGCCGGCGCTGATGCCGTCCTGATAGGTCGGCTTGATGTTCGGATCGACGCGGTCGAAATTGGGCACGCGCTGATCGCGGAACGATCCCGGTACGATCCACAGGTCGGCGCCCGGCATGTTGGCAAGGCTCAGCGCGTTGATGTCGAGCGTGTCGAGCGCGCGGTACCGGATCGTCCAGAAGTCGGCGCCGAACGAATCACGCGGCAGCTCGTACTTCGTCCAGTCGAAGTACCGGCCCCAGCTGCCATAGAGCTTCAGTTTGCCGTCGCCCTTGACGTCGTAGGCCGCACCCACACGCGGCGCGATCTTGTCGTCGAGGCCGAACTGCAATCCGTACTTCCTCAGATCGGGCCGGTAGGTCGGAATCTTCTCGTTTTCGGTCCTCACGCCGAGGCTCAGCGTCAGACGATCGGCGAGCGTCCACTGGTCCTGGACGTAGAGCGACGTCATGTCCGCGCTCGCAACGCCGTAAATGCCGCGATTCTGCACTTCGTAGTAGCCGTACGTCCCGCGGCCGCTCCTGCCGTCGAAGGAAAACGTCCGTCCCCAGAACAGGAAGACGTACCCCTGCGGATATCCGGCGTTCACATCGTTGGTCGTGCGCTGGAAACCCACGCCGGCCTTCAACATGTGCCGGCCGCCGGCGACGAACGTGTGGTGGTAATCCGCGTTGACGAACGCCCGTTTCGTGATGTCGTGGTCGACAGCGAGCGCCCGCGGCGTGTTCTGCGTGCCGATGGGGCCCTGAAGGGCGAGCGGCACTCCGGCCAGGCCGATGCTCGACGTTTGATATGTCACGCTGGTCGTTTCGGGGATCCCGGTGTCGCTGTAGTTATCACGGAAGTAACCGCCCTTCACCGTCAGGAACGATTGGCTCGAGAGCGTGACATCGATGTTCGTGCTCGCGGTGGCGGCGGCTGTGTCGAACCCGCGCGACGCGTTGGAGGCATTGCTGCCGATCGAGCTAACGATGAAATTCCGGTCGATGCCGTCGTAGGACGGCAGCGTTCCTCTGGAACGGGTGGGCGTGTACAGCACCGACGCGTTGAGGTTCACGCGCCGAGTCGCATGCGTGAGCTTTCCGAACGCCTGTACGACGGTCTGCCGCTGCGCGATCTCCCCACGGGTCGCGCCGTTGCCGAACAGATAGGTGTTCGCGCGCCGAATCACCTGCGGCGACACCGAGCCGAAGAAGAACAGCCGATCCCTGACAATCGGCCCGCCGAGCGAGCCGCCAAGCTCGCTCCTGTGGTCCGGTTGCGTGCCGTCCTGAACGTAGCTGACCGTCGTATCGTTAATCGGGCTGAGGACCAGGCGATTGACGGGCGCCGCGCTGATGGCGCTGCCCTGATAGTAATAGTGCAGCTCACCGTGCCGGCTGTTGCCGCCCGACTTCGTCACGGCGCTGATGACCCCGCCGAGCGCTCCGCCGTACTCCGCATCGATGCCGGTCGTCTTGACCTGCACCTCCTGGAGGTACTCGAACGCCGCGTTCTGGCGCGAGCGCGCATGAATCAGGCTGTTGGTCACGACGCCGTCGATGGTGAAGGCGTTCTCCGCACTGCTCGCGCCGTTGACCTGAATGCCGCCCTCGAGCTCGCCGGCGCTGACCGACGCCGCGCTCATCGCCATCGAGTGAAACGTCCGCGTCTTCGGCAAGCGGTCGAACTCTTCGGCGGACACGTTATGGGCGACGGTCGTGTTGCGCACGTCGATCAGCGACGGCGCCTCGCTCATCACCTGGACAGCTTCGCTCACGCCGCCGACTCCGAGCACCGCCGACAACGGCGACGTCCTGCCGAGCTGCGCCACGACGTCTCTCGCCTCGCTGCGGGCAAACCCGTTCAGCTCGAAGCGCACCGTATAACGGCCAGGCTCCAGGTCGTTGACCCGGTATTCGCCGGTGTGATCGGTGGTGAGCGTCACGCTGCGCCCTGTCGCCTGATTGACGACGGTGATCGACACACCCGGCAGCACGCCGCCGCTTGTGTCCCTCACCGTCCCGCCGATCGCCCCGAACCATTCTTGAGCTCGCGCAACAGGGCTGCCGCCCAGCAGGAGTGCGAGTAACCACGCTACCAGGATGAGCAGGCGCGCCTTCCCCATATTGGCTCCTTACTATGCGCCTTGGGGGAGGCTCGGCATCGAGCCAGGGCGACACGGTCTACTGCCAGTCTACCGCTTACGTTTTCTGACCTGCAACCGAATGGGCGTCCCCAGGAATCCGAACTTTTCCCGGAGCTGGTTCTTCAGAAACCGCTCGTACGAGAAGTGCAGCTCGGTCGCCACGTTGGTGAACAGCGCGAAGGTCGGGGGCGCGACGCCCACCTGCGCGCCGTAGAGGATTCTCACGGCGGTCCTGCCGGGGCTCGGGATGGGATGCGCGGCCGTCGCCTCCTGGAGAAACCGGTTCAGCTCGGGGGTCGGCACGCGCCGCGTCCGCTCGTCCATCACCTTGTCGACCACCTCGAGCAGCTTCGGCGTCCGCTCGCCCGTCAGCGCGGAGATGTGCACGATCGGGGCGAAATCGAGGAACTTCAAATTGAAGCGCAGCTTGTCGTCGTACTCCGCCGGAAAATCCTGTCCGCGGCCTTTCATCAGGTCCCACTTGTTGACGGCGATAATCACACTGCGCCCCGCGCGCTCGGCTTCACCGGCAATCGCGCCATCCTGATCGGCCGCGCCGAGCGTCGCGTCGATGACCAGCACAATCAGGTCCGCATCCGCGATCGCGCGCCGCGCCAACAGCACGCTGACCGACTCGACGGCCCCGGCGCGCGCGACGCGGCCGGGCTTTCGAATGCCCGCCGTGTCGACGATCTTGAACTGCCGGTGATGCCATCGGAAATTCGTGTCGACCGAATCGCGCGTCGTGCCGGCCACGTCGCTGACGAGCATCCGCTCCTCGCGCAGGATGCGATTGACGAGCGACGACTTCCCCACGTTCGGGCGGCCGACAATCGCAATCCGCGGCTCCGGCTCTTCCGCTTTCTGCTCTTCCGAGTGCGACTCGGGCAGCCGCGCGATCACTTCGTCGAGGAGGTCGCCGATCCCCTGCCCATGTTCGGCTGAAATCTCCATGACCGGCTCGAACCCGAGCTCGTAAAAGTCGAGCGCGCCCGCCTTGGCGCGCTTGTCGTCGGCTTTGTTGATGGCGACGATGATCGGGCGCCCCTTGGTACGAATCGCCTCGGCGATCTCGAGGTCGGCCGGCACGAGTCCTTCGCGCCCGTCGACGAGGAACACGAACACGGTGGCATTTTCGAGGGCCCGCCAACCGTGATCGAGCACCTCCTTCTGCAGCGGGTCCTCGCTCTGGCCGAACATGCCGGCCGTATCGGTCAGCAGAAACGGCACGTTCCGCCAATCGGCCGGCTGCTGGATGACATCGCGGGTCGTCCCCGCAGTCGGGTTCACGATCGCCCGGCGTGTGCCGGCTATGCGGTTGAAAAGTGTCGATTTCCCGACATTCGGGCGCCCGACGAGGACGACTGCGGGGAGCTGTTTGGAGGCCATGTATGAAGTCGAAAGCCCACTTAGCCGATACCTTGACAGCGTAAGTGGTTGTTTCTTAATATATTTACAACCCCGCAGGAGAGCCTAAGCATGATCAAGGTCGACATCGTCAACGAGGTTTCGAAGATCGCCGACATCACCAAGGTCAAAGCCGAGGTGGCCGTCGACGCGGTGTTCGACGCGATGCGCCTGTCGATGCAGCGGGGCGAGCGAATCGAGCTCCGCGGCTTCGGGGTCTTCCAGGTGAAGCCGCGCAAACGCGGCATCGGCCGCAACCCG
Source organism: uncultured Bifidobacteriaceae bacterium (assembly GCA_964356125.1). Classification (GTDB taxonomy): domain Bacteria; phylum Acidobacteriota; class Vicinamibacteria; order Vicinamibacterales; family JAMQPK01; genus JAMQPK01. The sequence goes on from CAYHHH010000027.1 coordinate 16,771, forward strand.
CGGACCGGCAAGGAAGTGCGCATCCCGCCCGGCCGGACTATCCGCTTCAAGCCCGGCAAAGATCTCCAGAATATCAGCTAGCCGAAAATTTCCGCGTGTACGATCCGCTTCCCGTTCCCTATACGTCCCCGCGCAAGTTCCAGGACCGCCGCTGGCTGCATCTGACGCTGTTCGTGCTCACGCTGGCGAGCACGACGCTGATGGGCGCCGATCACTACGTGGCCTATGCCTCGGATTTCGGGCGCAATCAGGTGCCCCTCAGCACCGCGCTCATTGCGCAGGGTCTGTGGTACAGCGCGACCGTGCTGATCATCCTGGGCGCGCACGAGCTCGGTCACTATCTCGCCTGCCGATATTATCAGGTGGACGCGTCGCTGCCCTTCTTCATTCCCATGCCGGGCGTCTTGACCGGCACGCTTGGCGCGTTCATTCGCATCCGGGAACCGATTCCGACCAAGCGCATGCTGTTCGACATCGGCATCGCGGGTCCGTTTGCGGGCTTCGTGTTCGCGCTGCCCGCGCTCTTCATCGGCATCGCGCTGTCCCCGGTCGCGCGCGTCCCGGAAGAACTTGTCGGTTTTCATCTGGGAGAGCCGCTCCTCTTTCGAATCGCGGCCTGGCTGACATGGGGATCGATCGCCGACGGGTACTCGCTGAACCTGCACCCGATGGCGCTGGCCGCGTGGTTCGGCCTGCTCGCCACCGCGCTGAATCTGTTCCCCATCGGACAGCTCGACGGCGGCCACATCTCGTACGCGGTGCTGGGCCGGCGCTCCACCACCGTCACGCTCGCGTCGATTTGCGCGGCGATTGCGCTGACGTTCTTCTCGATGAGCTGGCTCGTGTGGACGTTCCTGCTGGTGGCCATGACGCTGGTGATGGGGCCGCGACATCCTCGCACCATCGACGAAGAGATCCCGCTCGACCGCACGCGAATCTGGCTGGCCGTGCTCGCGCTGGTCGTGTTCGTCCTCTGCTTTACGCCGAATCCGATCGAGCCGACCGAACTGCTCCGCCGGTAGTCCATCCGGCATTCACCGGAGGCGCGGAGTTATGGTAGACTCCACGCCGTTCGGAAAAAGTACGCGTTTTTCGGCCTATTCCTTAAACAATTGGGAGGAATGTAATGACCCGTGGCCCTAGAGCGATCTTCGCCGTCGCGCTGCTGATCGCAGGAAGCACGGCCGCGTCGGCCCAGGATGCAACGATCGGTGCAGGAAAGGTCGAGATCGGCGGGTTTCCCGGCGGCGGCACCTTCTTCATCGGCGGCGACGACAACCAGGAAGTCAATTTTAACGTCTATACCGCCGGCGGCGGACTGACCTACTACCTCAACGAGGCCGTGGCCCTCGAAGGTGAGTTCACGGGCAGCGTCGGCTGGGCACAGGACGTCACGTTCAGACATGCCGCGCTCATCCACAACCAGATGCCGACGGTATGGAGCTACGCCGGCAACGTCGTGTTCTTCCCCGGCGGCACGAACGGCAAGCGCGCGCCAATCTATCTCACCGGCGGCATCGGCGCGGTCACGCTCGCGCCGCGCGTGCCGACCAAGGTGTTCGGCTACGACGTCGATACAGTCGGGACCCAGATGTTCATGGCCGAGAATGTCGGCGCCGGCGTGAAGCTGTTCCGCGGCGCAGACGCGCCGAACTGGGGATTCCGTCTCGATTATCGCTACCTGTTCGTCAACTCGAAGAGCGACGCGCCGGCGTTCTTCGCGAAATCGAAGAGCCGCGGCGCGCACCGGGTGTACGTGGGCATGCTGTATACCTGGAAGCGGTAAGTCGTTCGTGGTTGGTGGTTGGTGGTTGGGGGCAAGGGGTAAACTACCCTTTGCCCCTTTTCGCATTTATGCGCAGTATCTTTCTCGCGCTTGCCGTAGTGATCGCGGCGCCAGCCGCTGTTTTCGCGCAGGCGGACGAGCGCGTCATCTACACCAGCGTCGTCGATCGGGATGGCGCGCCGGTGCTCGACCTCACCATCAAGGATTTCATCGTCCGCGAAGACGGCCAGGCGCGCGAGATTCTGCGCGTGGCGCGCGACAACGACCCGCTGCAGATCGCGTTGCTCGTCGACAACAGCGTCTCGATGCGGCCTCGCCTCCCGCTGCTGCGCAAAGCGGTGACGGCGTTCATCGACGCGACACGCGAAGACGTGCAGCTCGCGCTCATCACGCTGGCCGAACGCCCGACGATGCTCGTCGGCTACACGACCGATCGCGCGGCCCTGCACAAGGCGGCCGACGGCATGTTCGCGTACGAAGCCGCCAACTACCTGCTCGACGGCATCGCGGAGACGTCGCAGGGGCTGTCGAAGCGGACGATGTGGCGATCGGCCATCGCGGTCATTACCGGGGTGGGACCTGAAATGAGCTACCGCCAATACACAGAGGTGCTGCGCTTCTTTCGCGCAGGCGGCGCGTCGCTGCACGTCGTGCAGGTGGGCGCGGGGCTCGGCGGACAGGGGCGCGAGATTGTCGTCAGCAAGGGCACGTCTGAAACCGGAGGGCGATTCGACGAGGTGCTGATGCCGACGAGCCTCGAGCTGAAATCGCGCCAGCTCGCGACGGAATTGTCGAATCAGTATCGCGTGACGTACGCGAGACTCAGCCGCCTCGTGCCGCCCTCGAAAACCGACGTGAGCGTGCGCCGCCCCGACCTCCGCGCGCGCGGCATGTTGCTGAAAACCGACAAATAGGTTCTGGTTCCGGGTTCCGGGTTCCGGTTCCGGTTCCGGTTCCGGTTCCACGTTCGAGGTGGGCGTTGGAATCTGGACGCCGTCTTTTTTTAACAAAAGATGCGCCTCACGGTTCAAGGCGCCACCACGAACGCGGAACTTGGAACCGGAACCTGGAACCCTAGGGCAACTCCGTCCCCCAGTTTCTAACCACTCCGAGCGCCCTGGGCTGCGATGCGCTCTTCAACATGATGAAGAAGCGTCCCTGCGGGTCGACGTCGTATGACGCGAGGTTCGATCCCGGATCGCGCTCGAAGTGCCCTTCGACGATCGTCTGTGGTTCTCCGAGTGTCGCGCCCTCAATCGCGCGCAGCATCACGCGCTCCCCCTCGCGGTAAAACAATCCCTCGCGCCCCCACACCGGCTCCGTCGCGCCGGTCGTGCTCACCGGCATCGCGTCGCCGGGGCGATCCAGTCTCGCCACATACACTTCGTCCCGTCCGGACGCGTCGGACACATACGCGATCCACCGGCCGTCGCGCGTGACGCTCGGCGAGCGCTCGTTGGCGCCGGTGGCGGCGATCGGCGCGATCGATTCGCCGATGCGATACACGAGCACGTTGCGCCCGCGCGCGGGCTCGATTTCGTAGAGCGCCAGCAGCCTCTCGGCCCAGCTTGCGGGGTTGCGGGCGAGGTAGCTTGCCTCGCCGAAGCCGCGAAGCGGCGAAGGCGGGTTAGCCGTAAAGAGCGGCGCCGGCGGCCGCGTCGAATCAACGGACACCACGTAGATTTTCTGGAGCCCGTCGCGATTCGATCCGAAAGAGAGCCGCCGGCTGTCTCTCCAGGCCGGCGACTGGTTGTCGCCCCCCTCAATCGTCAAGATCACCCGCTCGGGTTGCGCCGCATCGAGCACACGAACGTCCCGCGTCATCACTCCTGACCTGGCCACAACGGCGAGACGCCGCCCATCCGGAGAGAGCCGCGGCGTTTGCAGCACATCCGCCGGGGCCGCGAGCATCGACACGCCGCCGTTCCGCCCCACACGAACCAGCCGGCTCTTTCCCTCGTCGCTCCCAGCGCGCAGCCACACGAGCGTGCCGGTCGGCGACACGGCAAAGCCCGATCGCCCGAGCACGCCGAATCCCGCCGACGTCTGAATGCCTTTCGCGACGGCGAACGGCACACCGTCAGTCATAAGTGTGTCGAGATTGAACCGCACCGCCATGAGATTGCCAAGGAAGCTGTACACGAGGTGTCCCGTCTCGACAAACTGCGCCTGGCCGATGATCGGTACACGCAGCCGCGTGCGCTGTCCTGTGGGAGACAGCAGTTCGAGATGCGAATCCCGGCCGCGCTGCGAGACGGTGAACACGATCGGACCGTCGGGCAGCGCATGCGGCCATCCATGCTCGAGCTCATCGTCGGCTGCGTTGAGCTCAGTCACTCGCACCGCCATCCCTCCACCTGCCGACACCGACATGAGTCCGCTGTCGAGCGGCGCAAACACGATGCGGCCATCGGTCGTCCACGTCCCACCGGCAGACCCGGTGGGTGCATCGACGACGCGAGCAGGGGTCCCGCCAGAGGCCGACATGCGCCAAATGGCACCGCGAGAGAAATATGCGACGGACGAACCATCCGGCGAGAAAAACGGCGCCGTTGCGCCGGTGGTGTTCGCCAGTTCCTGATCGGAGGCCGTGTCCGACGCAATCGATCGCACGACCAGGCGGCGGCGCCCATCCGGCACGCTTTCCGCCGAATACGCGAGCCGATCGCCATCGGGCGAGACCGCGAACGATCCGAGCACACGACCTTCGGAAATGGGCACGCTGAAGCGGATCGCAGGCGGCGGTGGCGGCGCCTGTGCGCACGCCGACGTCATCACAAGAAAGGACAGGGCTAAAGCCCTGTGCCACCAGTGCCCTGTCGTCCGAAGTATCATTGGCGGCACGGACTCATGTCGCGGAAATTTATTGTCGTGGCGGCGGTCGCACTCTGCGTGCCCGCCGCGTGGTGGCTCGCTCAACGTATGGGTTCTCGAATTGTAACCGTGACGCCCCCGACCGAAGGGATTTCTCGGACGCTTGCGTCCGAGCGCGCGGCCAACATCAGTTCGGTCCGATACACGCTTTTTCTGAGCATCCCGTCGAACACAGCCGAACGGGTGCGCGGCACCGTCTCCGTTCGCCTCGCCCTGGCCGACCAGGCACCGCTGATTTTCGATTTCGCGCAGCCCGCGGAGAGCGTGTCGTCGATCCGGGCAAACGGCCAGGCAGTCCCTGTCCGCGCCGAGCACGGTCATCTCGTCGTGCCTGCGGAATCGCTGACGCGCGGCGAGAACATCGTCGAGATCGCCTTCACCGCCGGCGATCAGGCGCTGAATCGGAACGATGAGTTTCTCTACTCGCTGTTCGTGCCCGCGCGCGCCTCGCAGGCCTTCCCCTGTTTCGATCAGCCCGACATCAAGGGATCGCTGTCGCTCTCGCTGGAGGTTCCCGCTGACTGGGCCGCTGTGTCGAACGCGCCGGAAATATCCCGCCTTCGCACGGCTTCGGCGGGGCAGGCCCGCGACGCATCCGCCGATCGCGTAACGGTGCGGTTCGGCGAGACGGCCGCGCTTCCGACATACCTGTACGGCTTCGCCGCCGGGAAGTTTTCAGTCGAGCGCGCCGAGCGCGGCGGCCGGGTTTTTCAGATGTACCACCGCGAGACCGACGCGGCGAAAGTGGCGGCCAACCGCGACACGATTTTCGATCTGCATCAGCAGGCGATCGAATGGCTCGAACCCTATACCGATCGCAAGTACCCGTTTCAGAAGCTCGATTTCATCCTGTTGCCGGCGTTTCAGTTCGGGGGCATGGAGCATGCGGGCGCGATCTTCTACAACGCACCCTACCTGTTTCTCGACGCGACGGCGACCCAGAACGACCAGTTGCGGCGGGCGAACCTGATCGCGCACGAAACGTCGCACATGTGGTTCGGCGATCTCGTCACCATGCAATGGTTCGACGACGTGTGGCTGAAGGAAGTGTTCGCGAACTTCATGGCGGCGAAGATCGTCAACCCGACGTTTCCCGACATGAATCACGACCTGCGCTTCTTCCTGCAGCACCATCCGGCGGCGTACGACGTCGACCGCACGGCCGGCACGAACCCGATCCGGCAGCCGCTCGACAACCTGAAAGACGCGGGCAGCCTGTACGGGCCAATCATCTACCTGAAGGCGCCGATCGTCATGCGCCAGCTCGAGCAGATACTCGGGCCCGATGAGCTGCGCGACGGTTTGCGCGAATACCTCAGCCGCTTCGCGTTCCGAAACGCCACGTGGACCGATCTCATTGCGATCCTTGACGCGCGGACCGGTGAAAACCTCGCGGCGTGGAGCCGCGCATGGGTCGACGAGCCCGGAAGACCGACGATCGCGACGAACCTGGAGACGGCCAACGGCAAGGTGTCCCGGCTCACACTCGCCCAATCGGACCCGCGCGGCCGATCGCTTCGATGGACGCAAGAACTGCAGGTGGCCCTCGGATACGAGCATGGCGCGCGCATCACGGCGGTGAAGATGGACCGGCCATCGGTGGAGCTGCCGCGGGTCGCCGATCTGCCGCTGCCAAATTATATCCTGGCGAACAGCGAAGGCACGGGCTACGGGCTCTTCGCGCTCGACGACAGAAGCCGGCAATTCTTTCTGAACCATCTTGGCGAGATCGGCGACGGCCTGACGCGCGGCATCGCCTGGGTCACGCTGTGGGATGACATGCTCGAAGGGCGGGCGGCGCCGCGGCAGATGCTGGATCTGGCGCTGCGGACGCTCGCCGGCGAGCGCGAGGAACTGAACGTCGAGCGCATCCTCGCGCACACGCACGACCTGTTCTGGCGCTACCTCTCAGACGCCGAACGCGCGTCGGTCGCCGGCCGCCTCGAGCAGACATTACGGGCGGGCCTCGCGCGGGCTTCGACGCCGTCACTGACATCTGCGTACTTTGCCGCGTTCCGTCGAACGGTCACCACTCCTGAGGGCCTCGCCTATCTCGACCGCGTGTGGCGGAAGCAGGAGCCGATTGCCGGCCTGACGTTCGCGGAAAATGATTTCATCGAGATGGCGCAGGATCTGGCGCTGCGCGGGGGGACGGATACCGGCGCGATGCTCGCGGAACAGCATGCACGGATCACGAATCCCGATCGCAAGGCGCGGTTCGCCTTTGTCACGCCCGCGCTCTCACCCGATGCTCAGAAGCGCGACGCGTTTTTCGCGGGCCTCGCGCGCATCGAGAACCGCGCGCACGAGCGCTGGGTCGCCGACGGCCTGCGCTTCCTGAATCATCCGCTGCGCCGCGCACACGCCGAGCGATACATTGAGCCGAGCCTCGAGATGCTCGCCGAGATTCAACGAACCGGCGACATCTTCTTTCCACTGGATTGGACGAGCGCGGTGCTCAGCGGCCACAACGCCCCCGCCGCAGCGCAGACCGTCGCGGCATTCCTGGCGGCCCAGAAGGACTACCCGCCGCGCCTGCGGCGGGTTATTGAACAGAATTCGGATCAGTTAATTCGCGCGGCAAAACTTCGCGGACAGTGAATCGTGTCTTTCGGAGTGTCTCATCACGGAGACACGGTGACACGGAGGACAGCATCGACGTCGCGCCTTTGGCGCGTG
>CAYHHH010000027.1:24209-40474 GCA_964356125.1 uncultured Bifidobacteriaceae bacterium
CGCGTGCTTCGTGCCTTCGTGTTTTCGTGGTTGGTGGTGGATGGTTGGTTGATCGTTTTCTTCGTGAGTCTCCGCGTCTCCGTGACTCCGTGTTGAGATCACCTTACGTCCCCGCAGCCTCGGGGGCTTCGCGCCAGGCGAGTGCCACGAGGCCGACGAAGAGCGTGACCATCAGCGCGCGATCGGCGTGCGCGAGGACGGTCGTGAAGAGCACGGTCTCGGCGAGCCCGGCGCGGCGGCTCAGGCCGGGGATGTCGAACATCATGCCGAGCTGCAGCACCCAGAACAGCCCACGTCGCAGGCGCGACCGCGGCGCGTCGTTCAGCGCCAGCAGCATCATCACCGGCAGCAGAATCACGAAGCCATACGTGAGGTGATAGAACGTCATCAGCGACCAGCATGCGACAAGCGGCGGCGCCGCATAGAGCACGTGTTTTCTCACCGCCCCTTCCTGAAATCCGGTCACGCAGATGCTCGCCATCAGCCCAAGCGCGATCGAGCCGGCGATCGCATCGACATCGGAGGTCTCGGTGACGAGCTCACGGATCAGCGGCCGAAGCTCGCTGATACCCGCGAGGATCGCTTCACCTGTGTGATGCACCATGAGAATCTCGACGTATCTGGCGGCGACCCAGAACGGGTGGGCGTCCGAGCGAAGACAGAACACGGCCACGAGGCCGCCAATCACCGCCAGCGACGTGAGCACGACAGACCACCGGCGCGTGAACACGCTCCACAGGAACACCGGAATGGCGACCTGCGGCTTCATCATCGCCAGTCCCAGCCAGGCGCCGCCGGCGATCGGGCGACCGACGCTGACCGCCATCGCCGCCATCGAGCATGTCAACGCGACGAGCGTGAACTGCGTGAGCGTGCGCACGCCTCCCCAGCAGAGAAACATCAGGATCGGCAGCGCAATCACTCTGAACGGATCGTGCGGCCGGAAAAAACGCGCCGCGTAGTAGGGCGCGAGTATCGCCATCCCAAGGTTCATCAGCAGCCAGATGGGATGCGCCACGGCGAGCGACAACAGACCCAGCGGCGACAGGAGTACGACGGCGTTCGGTGGATAGTCGACGGCGCCCCAGCGTCCGGGCTCATAGACGTTCGTGCCTTCGACGAGCCAGTAGCGTCCCCATCGCATCACGGACTCGAGATCGTACAGGCGGTGCTCTTGCGACGACACGACAACGCCGGCTGCGAGGTTCAACAACGCGAGCGCGCCCCAGCACATCAGCAGGCGCCGCGACGGCTTGGTGAAAAGCGGTCCGCTCACAGAATCGACACCGGATCGATGTCGACCGACACGCGGCGGCGCATCTCGGGCTCGGCGGCGAGCGCGGCCAGCACGGCCTCGCGCATGCTCGGGCGGTGGCTGCCTTTGAGAAAGAGTTGCGCGCGGTACTCGCCGCGCAGCTTCGCCATGGGCGCAGGGGCGGGGCCCAGCACGGTGAAACGGCCCACGCCGGCGTTGGTCCGCAAGTGCTGCGCGAGGGTTGCGGCGTCGGCCAGCGCCGCGCGCGCATCGCTGCCCTTCACAACGATGTTCACCATCGCGGTGAGCGGCGGATAGTGCATCGCCTGGCGATAGCCGATCTCTTTCGCGAAGAACGCGCCGTAGTCCTGCCGGCAGGCGTGCTCGATGCTGTAGTGATGAGGGTAAATGGTCTGGACGATCGCTTCACCGGGCTCCGCGCCCCGTCCGGCTCGTCCGGCCACCTGCGTCAGTAACTGGAAGGTGCGCTCGGCGGCGCGGAAATCCGCGAGCCCCAGGCCGACGTCCGCCGAGACGACCCCGACGAGCGTCACGCGTGGAAAGTCGTGCCCCTTCGCGATCATCTGCGTGCCGACGAGGACGTCGATCGAGCCGGCAGCCATCGATCGAAGGATATCGGCCGCTGCGCCTTTGCGGCGCACGGTGTCGCGATCGAGCCGCGCCACGCGCGCCGCCGGCCACAGCGTGGCGATCTCCTGTGCGACTTTCTCGGTGCCGAAGCCGCGCCGTTCCAGATACGGCCCCTTGCACGCCGGACACGCCTTGGGCACGAGCGTGCCGTAATTGCAGTAGTGACACCGGGCGCGATGCCGATCGCGCCCCTCCGTGTGCACGATGAGCGACACGCTGCAGTTCGGACACTCGATCGTGCCGCCGCATTGACGGCAGAACACGGCTGTCGCAAGACCGCGGCGATTCAAAAGAATCAGCGACTGCTGTCCGGCGTCGAGCCGCTTCGCGATCGCGTTCTTCAACCGGCCGCTGAGGATGACGTCGGGGCCGTGCTCGGCGTACTCCTGCCGCATGTCGACGACCGACACGGACGCGAGCGGGCGATCCTGCACGCGCCGCTCCATCACCAGACGCGTGTATCGCGCGCTCGCCGCGTTCTGGCTGCTTTCGAGCGACGGCGTCGCGGAGCCGAGCACGACGAGCGCCCGCTCGTTCCGGCCGCGCACGATCGCTACGTCGCGCCCGTTGTAGCGCGGCGTCTCCTCCTGCTTGAACGACGTATCGTGCTCTTCGTCCACGATGATCAAGCCGAGCTGCTCGAGCGGCGCGAACACCGCCGAGCGCGTCCCGACGACGACCGACACGTCGCCGCGCCGGATGCGGTACCACTGATCTGAGCGCTCGCCGTCGGACAGCCCGCTGTGCTGTACGGCCACCCGATCGCCGAACGCGTCGCGAAACGCCGAGGCCACCGCGGGCGTGAGCGCGATCTCGGGGACGAGCACGAGCACCGACTTGCCGCGGCGCAGCACGAGATCGGCAAGCCGGAGGTACACCTCGGTCTTGCCCGATCCGGTGACCCCCTGCAGCAGGAACACCGAAAATTCGCCGGTAGACGCCGCGGTGGCGAGCGCCTCCAGAGCGCCCGATTGCTCATCGGTCAGCACGCGGCCGGCCGACGCGATCGCCATAGACGAGGCCACTCCGCTTGCAAACGGATCGCGCTCGATGCGTTGGTGGTGGACAACGATCAGCCCTTTCGCGGCGAGCCGCTGCAGAACGTCCGCCGAGATACCTCTCTCGCTGAGCGAGGGCACGGACATGCCATGGGGAGATCCGCGCAGCAGATCAATCGCCTCCCGTTGCCGCTTCGGTAGGGCTCGGCCCATCGGTTGGGCTCGGCCCATCGGTAGGGCTCGACTTAAGTCGAGCACGACAGGATCGTGTCCCTGGGCGGTCAGCGTGGCGATGCGAATCGTTTTGTGCGCCTGCGTCGACGGGACGGCCGCGGCCAGAGCATCGCCTGCGCCGCATGCGTAATACTCCGATACCCACAGCGCAAGGTCGACCACCGGCCCCGGCAGGAACGCCTCAGCGTCGAGCACGTCGAGGATGTTCTTGATTTTATCCGGCGGCGTCTGCCCCGCATCGAGGGTTGCAGCCGGATCGATGACGATGCCTGTCACGACCCGCTTGCCCAGCGGCACGGCGACCCGTGCGCCGCGCGGCGGGGTCGCAACGCCGTCAGGCACCTGATATGTGAGGAGGTCGAGAAATGGAACAGGAACGGCGACCGAGATCAGCCGCACCGAATCACGCCACCGCTTCGCCGTTGAGAAGCGCGCGGACCTTCTTCATGTCTTCCCACACTTCGCGCCGGCAGCTCGGATTGCGAAGGAGAAACGCCGGATGGAACGTCGGCACGAGCTTCGCGCCGCGGTACTCGTACACGCGCCCGCGCAGCCGCGAGATCGGTTCGGTCGACCTGAGAAGCGACTTCGCCGCGAACGTGCCCAGCGTCACGATCACCTTCGGCTTGATGATGTCCACTTGCCGGAAGAGGAACGGCTCGCACTGCTCCACTTCGTCGGGCTCGGGATTGCGATTCTCCGGCGGGCGGCACTTGATGACGTTGGCGATGTAGACATCTTCACGTGTGAGCCCGATCGCCTCGATAATCTGCGTCAGCTTCTGCCCGGAACGCCCAACGAACGGGATGCCCTGGATGTCTTCGTCGCGCCCCGGCGCTTCGCCGACGAACATCAAATCGGCATTCGGGTTGCCGACGCCGAACACAATCTGCTTCCGCCCCAGCGTGCACAACTTGCATCGCACGCAGTCACCGATATCCTCGCGAAGGGCGGCGAGCGATGCGATGACGCCTGGCTCTGGGCTTTGGGCTTTAGGCTCTGGGCTCTGGACTGTCGACTCCCGACTGGCGACTGGCGACTCCGCCCGGGCGGCCCACGCAGCGTCGCGACGGTACCCGGCCACACCCAGCTCCCCAAAGAACTTCAGGTGCTCGGCAAACTGATCGCGTGGGTCCGACATTACGCTCGAACTGCGGAATGGGATTCCGCGAGCAGCGTCTCGATGCGCTGGACGACTTGCGCAGCAATGGCCGATTTCGATTGCAGCGGCAACGTCTCCTCGCCGTTGGCCGAGACGAGCGTCACTTCATTGGTGTCAACCTCGAAGCCCGCATCGCTGCGCGAGACGTCGTTGGCCACCACGAGATCGACTCTCTTCTCCCGCTGCTTGCGTCGCGCGCTCGCGACGACGTTATCGGTTTCCGCCGCGAAGCCGACGAGGAGCGGCCGCTCACCGGAGGCGCGCTGCGCGCCCAACTCGGCCAGGATGTCCGGCGTCCTCACGAGCGAAAGCGTGAGGGTATCGGAGTCTTTGTGAATCTTCTGCAGCGTCGCAGCGGCAGGCGCGTAATCGGCCACGGCGGCCGCCATGATGACCACGTCTGCGTGCGCCGCGCGCGGAAGGACGGCGTCGCGCATCTCCGCGGCGGTCGTCACGCGGATCAGCTCCACTCCGGGCGGCGGCTGCAGCGCCGTAGGTCCGCTGATCAGGACGACGGCGGCCCCGCGCGCGCGGGCCGCGCCTGCCAGCGCGTATCCCATCTTGCCGCTCGACCGATTGCCGATGAACCGCACGGGGTCAATCGCCTCGCGCGTCGGTCCCGCTGTGATAATCACGGTCTTGCCGCGCAGAGGCCCGGAAGGCGTGAGGAGCTGTTCGGCCGCAATCACGATATCCGCCGGCTCCGCGAGCCGTCCCTTGCCGATCCAGCCGCACGCGAGATAACCCGCGCCCGGCTCGACGAAGTGCGTTCCGCGCGCCGCCAGCGTCTCGAGATTTCGCTGCACCGCCGGGTGATCGAGCATGTTCGTGTTCATCGCAGGCGCGACGAGCACCGGCGCTTTCGTGGCGAGGTACAGCGACGTCAGGAAGTCGTCGGCGATGCCGTTGGCGAACTTGCCGAGGATATTGGCGGTCGCGGGAGCCACGATGAGCAGGTCGATGCTCGACGCCAGCGAGATGTGCTCGATATCCGCCTGCGCGCCGAAGGCGCTTCGGCGAGACTCGCCGGAGCCTTGGCGAAGGCGGTCCGCATTCGCACCGGGCTCGAACTGGCTCGTCAACACGCGATGGCGCGTGATGGCCTCGAAGGTGAGCTCGCCGACGAAACGGCGCGCCGAGCGCGTCATCACGGCGACCACGTCGTGCCCCTGCTTCTGGAGGCCGCGCACGACTTCGACCGATTTGTAGGCGCCGATTCCGCCGCACACGCCGACAGCAATCATGGCCATGGGGACCTACCTCTTTGCTCAACTAAAGTTGAGCCCTACCGATGCCAGCTGAGCGACCATCCCGGTAGGGCTCAACTTCAGTTGAGCGCCCATCCCGGTAGGGCTCAACTTTAGTTGAGCATCACCGAAACGTTCGCAAAATGTCGAGCGCCTGGGGGCGGATGCACTGCAGCTTCGAGCGCTCCGCCAGGACGATCGCTCTGATGCGCTCCACGCACGACTCGAGATGGTCGTTGATGACGACGTAATCGTACTCCTCGAACGCCGACACCTCTTCGCGCGCCACGTCGAGCCGCCTGCGTATCGCCTCGTCGCTGTCCTTGCTGCGCCCGCGCAACCGATGCTCGAGCGCCTCGTAGTTCGGCGGCAGCACGAAGATGGCGACATGCGGCAGGCCGACTCGGCGAACCTTTCTCGCCCCCTGCACGTCGATGACCAGCACCACATCGTCGCCGCACTCGAGGCAGCGAGTGGCGTCCCCCGCGTGCGTGCCGTAAAAGTTGCCGAACACCTCGGCGTGTTCGAGAAACTCGCCCTTCGCGATCATCGCCTCGAACGTCTCGCGGCTGACAAAATTATAGTCCACGCCATCCGCCTCGTCGCCGCGCGGCGCGCGCGACGTGTACGAGCGCGAGAGCTTCAGGCGGTCGGTGACGCGCACGAGACGCTCGACGACCGTCGTTTTTCCCGTGCCCGACGGCGCGGAGACAATGAACAGCAAGCAGCAGCCCTTATTCGACATTCTGCACTTGTTCGCGCATCTTTTCGAGCTCGGCCTTGGCCGAGATCACCAGATTCGACACGCGCAGGCCGTCTGCCTTCGATCCAATCGTGTTGACCTCGCGATTCATTTCCTGCAACAGGAAATCCAGCTTCCGGCCGCAGGGCTCCGGCGACTCGGCCAGCGATCGCCAATGCGCCAGGTGCGCGCGGAAACGCGCCATTTCCTCGCTGATGTCGGAGCGCGACGCCACGCGAACGATTTCCTGCGCGATGAGGTTGGCATCGGCAGCAAGCTCGACCGTCAGCTCCTGCACGCGCGCGGCGAGCCGTGCCTGCAGCTCGAGCCGCCCCTGATCGGCGGCATCCGCGATCTCCTCGAGCATGCCGCCGAGCAGCGCGCGCCGTATCTCGAGGTCGGCGTTCAAATGATCCCCCTCGGTCGTGCGCATCGTGTCGAGCTGCGTGATCGCTTCTTCCACACCCGCCTCGAGCATCTCGACGAGCTGTGCCACCACCGCCGCGTCGCGCTCGACCGGACGCTCGCGCACCGCGAGCGCCTGCGGCAGGCGCAGCAGGTCGCCCGGCGTCAGCGGACCCTGCACGATGCCTCGGCTTCGCGCGGTTTCGAGCGCCGCCGAGAGCGCCACCGCAAGCGGCTCGTTGAACTCGACTTCGACGCTGGCGGTGTGCCGGTACTGCACGTTGACGGCGATCTCCACGCGCCCGCGGCCGATGCGGCGCTGCACGCTCGAGCGAATGCGCCCTTCGGCCTCGGCCAGCGTCTGCGGCACGCGCATCTGCAGGTCGAGATGGCGATGATTGACGGCCCTGATGGTTACGGTGATGGTCGCGGCTTCGGACTCTTTCGTCGCGGACGCGAACCCCGTCATGCTCTTAATCATTATTGAATCACCGGATTCTCCGCGCGCTTCGGCTCGAGTAGCTGCATTTTATAGAGCGCCGCATAGACGCCTTCGCGGTTCAGCAGATCGTCATGGCGCCCGACCTCGACGATGCGACCGCGCTCGAGGACGACGATCGCGTCGGCGCGCATGATCGTCGACAGCCGGTGCGCGATGACCAACGACGTGCGGTTCAGCATCAGCGTGGCCAGTGCATCCTGCACGAGCAGCTCGGCCTCGGCGTCGAGCGCCGACGTCGCCTCGTCGAGGATCAGGACGGGCGCGTTCTTCAGCAGCGCCCGCGCGATGGCGAGGCGCTGCCGCTGCCCGCCGGACAGCTTCTGGCCGCGCTCGCCGATGCGCGTCTGGTACTTCTCCGGCAGCGCCGACACGAACTCGTGCGCGTGCGCCGCCCGCGCGGCGGCCTCGATCTGCGCCGGCGTCGCCTGCGCGGCGCCATACGCGATATTGTTCGCGATCGTGTCGTCGAACAGCACGGTCTCCTGCGTGACGATCCCCACCTGCGCGCGCAGCGACTTCAGCGTCACCTGCCGCAGGTCGCACCCATCAATCGTAATCGCGCCGCCGCTGACGTCGTAAAACCGCGGAATCAGGTTCACGAGCGTCGTCTTTCCGGCGCCGCTGCGGCCGACGATCGCGACCATCTGCCCGGCCGGAACCGTCAGGCTGATGTTGCGGAGAATCGCGCGCGGGGCCCCCTCGCCCCGCGCCGGGGCCCCCAGCGCGGCAGCCGCGTTGGGGTGGCCTGCCGCTCGCGGCTCTTCGTAGGCAAATGTGACGTCGCGGAATTCAATCGCCTGCGAAAACGGCGGCAGCGGTATTGCGTTGGGAGACTCGGCAACCTCGGTGTGCGTGTCGAGCATCTCAAAAATGCGGTCCGCCGCGGCAATCGCCTGCTGCAGGTTGGCATTCACGCGGCTCAGCTTCTTCGCAGGGGCGTACATCATCAGCATCGCCGCCAGGAACGTGGTGAAATCGCCGGTCGTCAGGCGGCCCGTGGCGATCTCGTTGCTGCCGTACCACAGCGCCGCGGCCATGCCGATGCCGCCGAGCAGCTCCATCGCGGGCGGCATCAGCGACAACGCGCGCACGACGCGCATGTTCGTGCGGTACAGATGCCGCAGCGCGTCGCGGAAGCGGCTGGTCTCCCGCTCCTCCGCGCCGAACGCCTTGACGATGCGATGGGCGGCGAACGTTTCGGCGCCCACGTGCGACATGTACTCCTGCGCTTCCTGGCTTCGGCGGGCCGTGCGCCGGACGCGCTGGCCGAGCCGCACGAGCGGATAGAGAAGAATAGGCGCGCCGGTCAGACACACGAGCGCCAGCCGCGGGTCGAGGTAGAACAGGATCACCGCGTACCCGACGAGCGCGAGCGTCTCGCGCGCGAGATCGGCGGCGGTCTCCGACACCGCGCGCTGCACCTGCCCGACGTCGTTGGACACGCGCGACAACAGCTGGCCGACGGCGTTGCGGCTGAAAAAGCTCGCCGACTGCCCGAGGATGTGCCCGTAGAGCTCGTCGCGCACGTCCATCACGACGCGCTGCCCCACGTCTTCCATCAGGTAGCCCGAAAAATACGAGCCGACGCCTTTCAGAAAATACAGGCCGATGAGCGCGAACGCGATCGTCCGCAGCCCTGTTCCCGTCGGCAGGACCTCGTTGAGGATCGGCTTGATCAGGTAGATCGCGAGCGCCGACGCGACGGCATAGATCACCATCGCGAGCACCGCCCAGGCCAGGCGGCCCGTATATGGCTTTGCGTAACGAAGGAGCCGGAAGAACGAGTTCACTCGGTAAAGCGGTATTTCAGCAGCACCCACAGCGCGACGACACCGTCGCGCCACGTAATCTTCTTTCCCTCGTCGTATCCGCGGCCGTCGTAGGTGATCGGCACCTCGTAGACGCGGTAGCCGCGCTTGAAGATCTTCGCCGTGATCTCGGGCTCGATGCCGAAGCCGTCGCTGTCGAGCGTAAACGACCGGAGCACGTCGACCCGCATCGCCTTGTAGCAGGTCTCCATGTCGGTGAGCATCGTGTTGTAGAGGACGTTGGTCAGAAACGTGAGGAAGAGATTACCGAGGTAGTGGGTGAACAGGAACACGCGATGCCGGCCGAGGAAGCGCGAGCCGTAGACGACATCGGCGCGCCCCTGGACGATCAGCTCGATCAGGTCGGGAAATTCCTCGGGCGAGTATTCCGTGTCGGCGTCCTGAATGACCACGAGATCGCCCGTCACTGCCTTGAAGCCGAGTCGAAGCGCCGATCCTTTTCCGCCGTTAGGTTTCTGGAACAGCTTGATGGGATATCGGCCCTGGAGATCGCGGAGAATCTCCGACGTGCCGTCCTTCGACCCGTCGTCGACGACGATGAGCTCGATGCGCAGGTTGGGCACCGCCAGCACCCGCGCAATCATGCCTTCGATCGTATCCCGCTCGTTGTAGACGGGCATCACGACCGACAGCAACGGGTTGGTGAGCTTCCCTTTTATGCCTGCCATTACCTGCCCACGGAGTAGTACGTGAATCCTTGAGCTCTCATCTGATCAGGGCTGTAAATGTTACGGCCGTCAAAGATGACCGGCGTCTTCATCAGCGTGCGCATGCGTCCGAAATCGGGCTCGCGGAACTCGTTCCACTCGGTGGCAATCACGAGGGCATCGGCCCCCTTCAGCGCCTTGTAGCTCTTATCGGCCAATGTGATTTTGTTGCCGAAAATCCGTTTCGCGACCGGCCCCGCCTGCGGGTCGAAGGCCTGCACCTTTGCTTTGGCGCGCAGCAGCCTGGTAATGAGCGGTATCGCCGGCGCCTCGCGCATGTCGTCGGTGCGCGGCTTGAACGACAGCCCCCACACGGCGATCGTCTTGCCCTTCAGCGACCCGAAGTGCTTTTCGAGCTTCGCCACGAAGCGGACCTTCTGCGCTTCGTTGACGCGCTCGACAGCCTTCAGCGTCTGAAAGTCGTACCCCTTGTCGCCTGAGAACTTGATGAGGGCCTTGATGTCTTTCGGAAAGCAGCTGCCGCCGAATCCGATGCCGGGGAAGAGAAACGACGGCCCGATGCGTTTATCGGCGCCGATCGCCTTGCGCACCTGATCGACGTTCGCGCCGAACGCTTCGCACACGTTCGCGACCTCGTTCATGAACGAGATGCGCGTAGCCAGAATCGCGTTCGCCGCGTACTTGCACAGCTCGGCGCTCGCCAGGTCCATGATCATGATGGGCGCGCCCGTGCGCGTGAACGGCCCGTATAACTCGGTCATCAGCGTCCTGGCTCGATCGTCCTCGACGCCGATCACCACGCGATCGGGCTTCAGGAAGTCCTCGACCGCGGCCCCCTGCTTCAGAAACTCCGGATTGCTGACGACGCTGAAGGGATGCGTGGTTTCGCTCTTGATCAGCTCGCGCACGCGCTGCGCTGTGCCCACAGGGACCGTGCTCTTGTCGACGATCACCTTGTAGCCGTTCATCGCCTTCGCAACGTCACGCGCGACCGCGAGCACGTGCGTCAGGTCCGCTGAGCCGTCCTCGTGCTGCGGCGTGCCGACGGCGATGAACACGATGCTGGCGGCCCGGACCGCGCGCGGCAGGTCGGTGGTAAATTCAAGACGCTTCTCTGCCCGGTTGCGCGTGACCATCTCTTCGAGGCCGGGCTCGTAAATGGGCATGACGCCGCGACGCAGCGTGCGCACCTTCGCTGCGTCCTTGTCGATACAGGTGACGTCGTTCCCGTTCTCCGCCAGGCAGGCTCCCAGTACCAGGCCGACGTAGCCTGATCCGACGACCGCAATTTTCATTCGTGATGGTCTCCCTCGACTCGCTGCGCCCGCGAGTATATCCTTCCAACCCGTTGACCAGCAAGGATATGGTCCGGTTGTGATAGTCTCGGCCGCGTGCGGATCGTCATCGATTACCGTCCGGCCCTCCGGGCCCGCACCGGCGTCGGCGAGCACATCCATCAGATCACACGCGCCCTGGCGCTGACCGGCAGCGACGAGCTCACGGCGTTCTCGAGCTCGTGGAAGGATCGCGTGTCCTCGACGCTGGCGGCCGAGCTCCCCTCCGTGCGGATCGTCGATCGTCGTGTGCCCGTAGGCGCCCTCAACTTCGCGTGGCATCGACTGCGCTGGCCGCCGATCGAGGCGCTTGCCGGGGGCGAGTACGACATCGCCCACTCACCGCATCCACTGCTGCTGCCGTCGCGGTCGGCGGCACAGGTGGTGACCATTCACGACCTGCATTTCCTCACGCATCCCGATCGCACGTCGGCAGAGATTCGCCGCGACTACTCCACCCTCGTTCGCGCCCACGCCCACCGCGCCGATCGCATCATTGTCGTCTCGCGATACGTGGCCGGCGAAGTGCAGCGGCTGCTCGACATTCCGGCGGACCGCATTTCCGTCTGCACCAACGGCGCGCCCGAGTGGAAGGGCCCGGCAGCGAGCGCGGACGCGAACGGCTACCTGCTCTACACCGGCACGATCGAGCCGCGCAAGAATGTCGGAGGGCTGCTCGACGCATACGCGCGGCTGCGCGCGCGGCGCGCCGGCGCGCCGCGCCTCGTGATCGCCGGCCGCGCAGAACGTGGAAGCGCCCGAGTGCTGGCGCGGCTGAATCAGCCTCCGCTCGCGGGCCACGTCGAGTACCGCGGCTACGTTCCCACGAACGATCGCGAAGCGCTGTTCAAGGGCGCACAAGCGTTTGTGCTGCCGGCCTTCGATGAGGGATTCGGCATACCCGCGCTCGAGGCGATGTCGGCCGGCGTGCCGGTCGTGGTGTCGAACCGCGGCGCGTTGCCTGAAGTCGTTGGAGATGCCGGACTGTTCATCGATCCGGATGACGTGGAAAGCCTGACGGCGGCGTTGGTTCGGATACTCGGTGACGCCGATCTGCGCGCGGCCTGCGCCCGCCGGGGCCTCGACCGCGCGCGCCACTTCACCTGGACTCAGACGGCGCGCGACGTGCGGCGCGCCTATGAAGACGCCCTGCTCGCGCGGCGTCAGCGCACGCCCGTTCTCGCCGGCGCGCAGCCGGGCGTTCACAGTCGAAATGCGCATCGGCATTGACGCCCGCGAGCTCTGCGGCAAACCGACCGGCGTCGGCCGTCATCTGTCGGGGTTGTTCAGCGCCTGGGCCGCGGATGCGGCCGCGTCGCGACACACCTTCGTGCTCTACGCGCACGAGTCGATCGCCACGCCGGTGCGCAACGCCGAGCTGCGCGTCATTCCGGGCTCACCAGGGACGGCGTGGGAACAGCTCGCGCTGCCGAAGGCGACGAAACAGGATGATCTGGATGTCTTCTTCGCGCCCGGCTACACGGCGCCGCTGCTGCTGAGCACGCCGACGGTCGTGCTCGTGCACGACATCTCGTTTGCCGCGCATCCCGAATGGTTCCGCTGGAGAGAAGGCGTACGCCGTCGCTCGTTGACGCGATGGTCGAGCCATCACGCGAAGCTGGTGCTGACGGTCTCCGAAGGCGCGCGCCGCGAAATTCTCTCGTACTTCGGGCTGCCGGAGAACCGCGTGCGGTGCATTTATCCGGGAGTGATGTCACTGCACGCGCACGCCGGGTCTACCCGCCTTCGCGAAGACGCTACGGCGGGCAAGCAAGACCCGGCCTACGTACCGGGCGGGGACGGCGGATCTAAAGAGCAAGACCCGCCCTACGTACGTGACCCGATGGTGTTGTTCGTCGGGTCGGTCTTCAACCGCCGCCACCTTCCCGATCTCATCCACGCGTTCACACCGATTGCGAAGAGCCATGCGGCGGCGCGCCTGGAGATCGTCGGGGACAATCGGACGCATCCACACGAGGACTTGGCGGCGATTGCCGATGCGGCGGGGATTGCGTCGCAGGTCTCGATTCGACCGTACGCGCCAGACGCGGAGCTTGCCGAACTGTACGGGCGCGCGCGCGCGTTCGCGCTCTTGTCTGAGTACGAAGGGTTCGGCCATCCGCCGCTCGAAGCGCTCGGCTCCGGCGTGCCATCCGTGCTGCTCGATACCGATGTGGCGCGGGAGGTGTGCGGCGGCGCGGCGTTGTACGTGGCGAAGGGAGATATCGCCGCGACGACCGCCGCGCTGAACACCCTGTTGTTCGACGAGACCGTGCGGCGGCGGGTGCTCGACGCCGGCCCCGCGGTGCTCGCGCGCTATTCGTGGACACGCGCCGCTGCCGACACGCTCGCGGCGATCGAGAGTGTCGGATGAAAGACCTCGCGATCGTCATCGTCAGCTACAACACCAGGATCGATCTCGAGAACTGCCTGCAATCGCTGCACGACCATCCTCCGCGCGCGTCGCATGAGATTGTCGTCGTCGACAACGCGTCGCGCGATGGCAGCGTCGAGGCGGTGCGCGCGCGATGGCCCGGCGTCACGCTGGTCGCGCTCAGTTCGAACGTCGGATTCGCGTCGGCCAACAACACCGGCATCCGCCGCACCGAGAGCGAGCTGATCCTGCTCCTCAACAGCGACACCATCGTGCCCGAAGGGGACATCGACCGGCTCATCGGCGCGCTGCGGGAGCTGACCGGCGCCTCGATCGTGGGACCGAAGATCGTGGACGGCGACGGGCACGCAGAGCTCTCGTACGGCCGCATGATGACGCCGCTTGCAGAACTGCGGCAGAAGTGGCTCGTGCGGCATGCATCGCCGCTCACCCTCTCGATGATGACGTCCGAAACGCGGCAGGTGGACTGGGTGACAGCGGCCTGCATGCTCGTACGGCGGCGGGACGCCGAAGCGGCGGGACTGCTCGACGAGCGGTATTTCATGTATTGCGAGGATGTGGATTTCTGTGCAGCCGTGCGCGCGAACGGCGGCAAGGTCTATTTCACCCCGCTGGCCAAGGTCGTTCACCTCCGGGGGCGGTCGTGGCGGACGAACCCCGCGGCCACTGCCGACAGCTACCGCCGCAGCCAGCTGGCCTTCTACCGGAAGCACCACCCTTTCTGGGTGCCGCTCCTGAAGGTGTATTTAGCGTTTCGCGGAAAGCTGCCGGGGTAAGCGGCCGATAAGAAAGGGGTAAGGGGAAAGGGGTAAGGGGCAAAAACCGGCTTGTTTTGCCCCTCACCCCTCACCCCTCACCCCTTTTATGAGCGACGCTCCCGTCCAACCGCAGTATTCGTGGATTTGTCCGGAATGCGCGCGGAAAGTGCCGAACCGGTTCGAGACCTGCCGGTGTGGATTCCTGCGCGAAGGGGGCTTGTCCGCCGAAGCGATGGGAGATCCCGGCGCGAAGGCGGATGCGGAGACCACAGCCACCGTCTGGGGACCGCCGCCACCGACGGCGTCGAAGCTGCCGTGGATCATCCTCGGTGTCGTCGCGCTCGCCGCGGCCGGCACACTGATCGCCCTGCAAGTGATGCCGGTGAAGCCGGCGTCCGCCTCCGCTCCGAGTGAACCTGCGGAGCTTCGGCGGGACACGCCCAGCGCACCTGACGCACCCGATGCACCTAACGCCCCTGACGCACCCAACGCACCTAGTTCATCCAGCTACGTGCCGGATTTTCCTATCGCACCCGCACCCTTCGCACCTCTCGCACCTAACGCACCTAACGCACCTGTCGCACCTAATGGGTCGTTAGAGGACGTCGTCAGCCGCGCGATACCCGCGATCGTTTCGATCGAAACCGGCCAGGGACGCGGCAGCGGATTTTTCGTGGCGCCGCGCACGGTCATCACCAATCGGCACGTCATTCAGGACAACGTGTCGGTGACGGTGCGGCTGTCAACCGGACAAACACTGCCCGGCCGCGTCGAAACGTCGTCGGCTGAGTACGACCTCGCGATCGTCCGGGTCGACAGCGCGATGCCCTCGCAGCCGGTACTGGCGCTGGGTACCGTGAACGACGTGCGCCCTGGACAGGAAGTGATTGCCATCGGTCTTGCACTCGGCGTGTTTCAGAACAGCGTGACGCGCGGCATCATCAGCGCCGTCCGGCGCGCCGATCGTACGGTGATGCTGCAGACCGACGCCGCCATCAATCCGGGCAACAGCGGCGGTCCCCTGTTGAATCGCCAGGGAGTGGTGGTGGGCATCAATACGATGAAGGTCGGCGGCCCAGCCGAATCGCTCGGGTTTGCCGTCGCCGCGGATCATGCGACCGCACTGCTCAGCGGGGGGGGGTCGACGCAGCCGCAGTTCGGCGCATCGGCCCAGCACAACCAGCAACTCGCTCCCGCCTTCGGCGCGCGATCCTCCACCGACATCGCCCGCGAGGCAGGCACGACGCGCTACGCGCAAATCGTCGAAGCGGTGTCGCGCCAGGCTGTACAGATCGACGCGTACTGGAACCGCATCAAGGCGAACTGCACCGTGCGCGTGGCGCCCGGATACGACCGCGAATGGTTCGGGCTCTGGGACGGACGCGCGAAGCTCGACTCGCCCGACGCCTCGTGCGGCGCAGCGGTCGAGGAGCTCCAGGACATGGCCGGGCAACTGCGCACCGCGATGGGGACGGCCCAGGAGGAAGCGCGCCGGGCATCGGTGCTCCCAGGACAACTGCGCGACATCCGACGCCAGCACCGGATGGACTGGCCGGGGTTTGACCGATGATTTTTGCCAGAGCCCAAAGCCCAGAGCCCAGAGCCGGTAGAATCCAGTAGTGCGCATCGGCATAGACGCGCGGAAGCTTCACGATTTCGGCATCGGCACCTACATCCGGAACCTGCTTCGTGAGCTCGCGGCGCTCGACCAGACCACAGAATATGTGCTCATCACGAGACCTCAGGACGTGAGCGTCGCGGCGTCGCTTGGCGAGAACTTCCGCGCCGTGCCTGACAGCTCGGGCCACTACTCACTCGCCGAGCAGATCACCATTCCACTCGCCGTGAGGCGCGAGAAGCTCGATCTCCTGCACGCGCCGCACTACGTCCTGCCGGCGCTGACGACGTCGCGCAGCGTCGTCACGATCCACGATTGCATTCACCTGATGTTCCCCGAGTACCTCCGGCATCGTCTCGGCTACGCGTTCGCGCGCGCGTCGTTGTACACCGCCGCGCACAAGTCCGACCGTATCTTCACCGTGTCCGAGCAATCCAAGCGCGACATCCTGAAGTTCTTCGACGTGC
>CAYHHH010000028.1:0-9269 GCA_964356125.1 uncultured Bifidobacteriaceae bacterium
TATCGAAGGTGGCCGTGTCGCTGCCCCCCTCGCGGATGATCGGCAGGATCTTCTTCAGATCGTCGCCGAGCAGGTCCGACTCGCACATCGCCTCGCGCGCGTGCATCCAGTTGATGTTGCCGCGAAGGGTGTTGATCTCGCCGTTGTGCGCGACGTAGCGGTACGGGTGCGCGAGCGGCCACGACGGGAACGTGTTGGTGCTGAACCGCTGGTGCACCAGCGCCAGCGCCGATTCCACGGCCGGATCCGTCAGATCGGGAAACATCGTCTCGATCTGATCGGCGATGAGCATGCCTTTGTAGATCAGCGTGTTCGCCGACAGGCTCGGGATGTAGAAATATTTCCGGTCGGCGCTCGAGATCGGCAGCTTGTCGACCGCGTGCTCGATGCGCTTGCGAATGACGTAGAGCTTGCGCTCGAACCGGGAGGGCCCCGGGTTCCGGGTTCCGGGTTCCGGGTTCCGCGTTCCGGTTCCGCGTTCGGGTTCACGGTTCGGGTTCGGGTTCGGCGAACCTGGAACAGGAACCGGAACCTGGAACGTCGTCGGTGCGCCAGCACCGACGAATATCTGCTTGAAATACGGCTCAACGGCCGCGGCCGACGCGCCGACCAGGCGATCGTCGGTCGGCAGATCGCGCCAGCCGAGCAGCGTCTGCCCTTCTTCCTGAACGATTGTTTCGATGAGCGCTTCGATCGCCGCGCGCGCGGACGGATCGCGCGGCAGGAACACGCAGCCCGCGCCGTACTCGCCCGCCGCCGGCAGCGTGATGCCGAGATTGCGCGCCTCTTTCCGGAGGAACGTGTCCGGCATCTGAATGATGATGCCGGCGCCGTCGCCGGTGTTCACCTCGCAGCCGCACGCGCCGCGATGCAGCAGGTTGACGAGCAGCTGCAAGGCCTGCTTGACGATCGAGTGCGACCGCACGCCTTTGACGTTGACGACGAACCCGACACCACACGCGTCTTTCTCGTGGCGCGGGTCGTAGAGTCCTTGGGGGGGAGGACAACCCGGTTCGCGATCCATGAAGGAAGGGATAGTTATCGGGTACACCAGTCCATAAGTAAAATATAATTTTTAAATCTGATGTATCTGTTTCAGGAATGAATACAGGGATTCGGGGTTGGGGATTAGGGATTAGACCTGAACGCGCTGAACGCGCGTGATACTCGTCGCAGATCTAATCCCAAATCCCGAATCCCCAATCCCTATGCGCTACATTCCCCTTCCTGGATTTCCAGCTTGAACTCGACGGTTTCGGCGAGGTCGATGAAGTCGTCGGCGGCCGTAGAGGCCGGTGTCATCTGCTCGAGATCAGACAGGACGCCTTTGACGCGCGCAACGTCGACGCGGCGGAAGAAGGCAGTGGCCGTCTCCCCTGCGGTGCGATCGTTCACGTATAGGTCGAGCAGCCGCTCGAGCGCGACGGTCATGCGGCGCGCGGGCACCTTTGCGGCCAGGCGGCCGAAGTGCACGCCGTCCCCTTCGGGACCGCCGCCGACCATCACGAAATATTGCGGAATCGCCTTGCCCGCGACCTTGCGCACGCTGCCCTGGAATCCGAGGCCGGCGATGTGATGGCGCCCGCAGCCGTTCGGGCAGCCGCTGATCTTGATTTGCAGATCGGGCGCCTTCGCGATGAGCTCGGGATGTTCGCGCAGGTGATCGCCGAGGAACTTGCCAAGCCCGCGCGACTGCGTCACCGCCAGCTTGCACGATTCAGCGCCGGGGCAGCTCGTGACGTCGGCAATCGTGCCCGCATCGGCAAGCCCCATTCCCGCCGCGGCGAGCTGACGATACAGCTCGGGCACCGCATCGGCCGGCACCCACCGGAAGACGAGGTTCTGCTCGGCCGTGATGCGAATCGTCCCGTCGGCGAACGCCGTCGCGAGATCGCCCAGGATGCGCATCTGCTGGCTCGTGAAGTCCCCGAGAACAATCGTCGCGTTCACGAAGAAATAGCCGCTCTGCTTCTGCTTGGCGACGTTGGTGCTGAGCCAGTGCGAGTAATCGCCGTTCATCGTCGGCAGCATCGGCGTCACTTGCGGCACGATGCCGGGACCTGTCACTTGCGAGCTCGTCGCGCGTGACACGGTCTGCAGAATCGGCGGCGAATCAATACGGTGCCATGCGGGCGCCGCTTCGACGGGCGGATTCTCGGGATCGAACGGCAGCGTCGCGCCGCCCTTCGCCCGGAACTCCGCGAGCTTCCTGCGGTACTCGGCGAGGAAGCCGTCCCAACCAAGCGTCTTGATGAGGAACTTCAGGCGATTCGCCTGCTTGTGCTTGTAGTCGCCGAACTCGTGGAAGACGCGAATGACCGCTTCGGCGACGTTGAAGATCTCCGACGCGGGCAGGAACTCGTGCACCGGCTCGGCGGACTTCACCATGATCGACGTGCCGCCGCCGACGACGACGCGGAAACCGCGTTTGCCGTCCCTGATGGCCGCGCGATAGCCGAGGTCGTGCATGCCGAGCAGCGCGTGGTCTTCGTCGGTGCACCCTTCGAACGCGATCTTGAATTTCCGCGGCAGCGACGCGCTGAGCGGATGGCGCAGCAGATAGCGCGTCATCGCCTCGGAGTAGGGCGTGACGTCGAAGAGCTCCGTCGGCGACACGCCGGCTTTCGGGCAGCATGTGATGTTGCGCACCGAGTTGCCGCACGCCTCGCGCGTCGTCAAACCCGCATCGGCCAGGATGCGCATCGCCGGCTCGACGTCGTGGAGCTTGACGAAATGAAACTGGATGTTCTGCCGCGTGGTGATGTGGCCGAAGCCGCGCGAGAACCGCTCGCCCACGTCGGCGAGCGCCTCGAGCTGCGGCGCGGTCAGGACGCCCTGCGGAATCTTGACGCGCAGCATCTGCACGTCGCCGGCCTGCCGCTGGCCGTACGTGCCCCGGAGGAGGCGGAACAGCCGCCACTGATCGGGCGTCAGCTCGCCGGTCTCGAACTTCTCGAGCGTGGCGACGAACTCGTCGATATCGGCCTCGCTCGCGAACGAGAGGCGGGTTCGTCCAAGCGTCTTGGGATCGTCTACGGCTGCCATGTGCTGAAGAAATCGGCTCGAAGTCGCCGATTCTGAAGCCCCATTATGTCACGGGCGGCCTTCAGGGCCAGCGCCGCTGTCGCCGCATAGAGCCCGAGCATCAGCACGCGGTCGAAGTGACTCAGCACGGCATCGACCCATCCAGGCATGGACAGGAGCGGCACCAGGCGACGCGACCAGCCAGGCACATCGAACATCAGCGCCAGTTGAAGCGACCAGAACAACCGCCGGCGAAACACCCGCGTGCCCGGGCTCTCAACGAAAAGCAGATGGGCGGCGAGCGGAAGCAGGATCAGAAACCCATACGTCAGATGGTAGAACGTCAGCAACGACCACAGGGCCACCATCGGCGGAGCGGCGAGCTTGCTCCGATCGTCGAGCCGGCGCTCGACCCACGCCACGCCACCCAGCATGCCGAGCAGAATCACTGCGGCCGCCAGAGACACGGCGTCCACCGCCGACGTGGTGGAGGCGGCCATCTGGAAGAGGGGACGCAGCTGCGCAAGCCCGAGCATGATGGCTTCGCCGGTATACAGATACTGGAGAATCGACGCGTAGTTCCTGATCACGTCAACCGGATTTGCCGCCGCGCGCGCGCAGTACAGACCGAATCCGCCGACGATGACGCCCAGCGCGACCGATACCGCGCTCCACCGCCTGGCGATGACCGCCCATACGAGGAACGGTGCGGCTATCTGCGGTTTCATCAGCGCCAGACCCAGACACACGCCGCTCCACAGGGGACGGCGATCCGCGAGAACGGCAGAGGCCAGTCCGAACGTCAGCGCCAGGAGGCTGAACTGGAGAAGCGTGCGACTCCCCGACCAGCACACGAACATCAAGACCGGGAGAGCGGCCTCCAACGCCGATATATCCGGCCGGATATGCCGAAGCGCGAGATACGGCGCGACAAGTGCCAGCGCCAGATTGATGAGCGCCCACACGCGCACCGCCGGCTCCAGCGACATCAGCCCAAGCGGCGACAACAAGACGATCGCGTGAGGCGGATAGTCGGGATAATCCCAATCGCTCGCGTAGATCTCGTCACCACGCAGCAGCCAATTGCCACTCCATCGCTGAATCGTGTCGAGGTCAACCTGGCGCTCGGGCCAGAACACAATGAACAGAGCGGCCACCAGATTGAGCGCGGCCATCAGCCCCCAGACCGTCAGGGCGACACGCCGATGCGTGACGAACGCACGTGGGAGGATGTCGCTCACTTCCGGCCCGAACAGATCTTCCAGGCACCGTGCAGATTGCGGTGCAGGTACAGCGCGGGCAGGAATAGCGGGCCGAGGCGATTGCGGTTCAATCGATACGCGTCGAACATGTACGCGGGACTCGGAAAGAGCACCTCACGGAGCAGCCTCAGGCGATGCCTCGTGCTGGGCAGGCTGCGAAGGCTCGACATCAGCTCATGGTGCCATCGCCGGTTCACGAGGAGGTACTCGGCCGACGCCTCGGCCCCCGCGGCGTCCAGACGGCGGACGACTGAGTCGGGCACCGATGTGTTGAACAGTCTGTGAGCGGTGCGGAGCGCCTGGGCGCAGATGTGCGCGACCCCTTTCTCAGTTGCGAACGTTGCGAACGTGAGCAGGTCCGCGGCCGATAGGCTCGACGCCAGCAGATGGACGTCATACATCCACAGCGTGCGTTGGGCGTTGCGATGGTGCATCACCGGGTGGACGCACGCGAGCAACAGCGCGTCCAGAGGTCCCGCCGCCACGGCGCGTGGGCCCAGCGCAGGAATGTCGATCGCGCGGCGCCGCAGCTCATCGTAGGTCAGCACGTCGGCGAACACGGGCTGTGTGCTGATCTTCCAGTGGAAATCACAGACATGCTCGACGCCGAACTCGTCGTGCCTGCACATCTCGAACTGACAGAACAGCGCTTCGCCGTCGCACAACACGCTTGTCGCGTATCCAAGGCGCGCCATGGCGTTCCTGACGGCGTCGACATCCTGACGGCGAATGAGAAAATCCGTGTCCGCTCGCGGGCGGCAATACGGCGTACCGTAGATGGTGTAGCCCAGAGCGGTGCCTTTGACGAGTATCGGCTCGACGCCGGAGGCGCCAACGGCTTCGAGAACACTCGAGATCTCCCGGCGTCGAAGCAGCTCAATCGCGGCATCTGCCGAGACGTGACGGGTCAGTTCCTCGAGAATCTCGACGGGCCAGTCGTCGCGCCCGGCGAGCGTGCCCACCATCAAGCCGGCTACGTCGTGCTCGATGCACGCATCGATCACGTCGCGCGTCGTGACGCGCCACGCAGCAAAGGGAACACGGTCGCCGCCGAGAACCGACACGATCGCGTCAACGGTTCGGGCTGACACAGCCAAGCCTCAGGATTTTGCGGGTGGAGAAAACGTCGCGTAGTCGTGAAGATTGTCGACGTCGCCGACAACCACATGGCCCTCGTTCTCGATCCACGCGTGGGCGGCAAACCGTTTCGCACCGTCCGCGGGCGGGACGCCGAGCCGCAGCTGGCATTCGTATCCTCGCCGCCGGAGCATCGCCTCAGCCGCGAGCGCCTCAATCAGGCAGGAGGTCCGCCCGGGCAGCCTCGACGCAACCGCGCGCACAGCCCAAGCCACACGGCGGTTGGTTTCCGCCGCGCAGGCACCTGCGCGACCTTGCCGCCCCTGGCGGTTACGCGCCAGGAGAGCCCGGACACGCTGAATCGGGAACAGGCGCATCCCCAGCCGCGCGACGATGATCAAGCCCGCCGTTTCCGCAATCAGCACTCGATCGCGAGGCGGCAGCCGCCGAAACCTGTGCCATACATGCATGCGCCCGAGTATGGTATCAAGTTCCCACGTGAGCGACGAACCACTCCAGTCAACGCTTCGGCTCGAAGATGACATCCTCCTCTGCTGCGCGCGCGCCGGCTGGTCGCAGGCGGACGCTCGGCTTCGTGACATGGTGTCGCACGACGTGGACTGGAGCTACTTGTGCTGGAGCGCCGAGGTTCATGGGCTGCTGCCGATGCTGTCGTGGCACATGGAAAGCCGCGGCTGGGACCACGTGCCCGATCGGGTGCGCCATTCGCTGACCATCGCCTATCGCGAGAATGAACGGCGGGCATCACAAGCCTCGGCATGGATCGCCTCGGCGACCGCGCTGCTCGAATCCGAGGGCGTGCCGGTTCTTGTGACGCGAGGAGCCTCCTCGAGGCTGGTGTCAGAGATCGACCTGCTCGTGCGGAAGCGACACGCTGCCCCCGCACGGCGCCTGCTCGCGTCGCACGGATGCGAATCCGCCGTGTTTGCGGGCCCCGGCACGACGACAGCCCGCGAACGGATCTTCGTGACGGCCAATCGCGGCTATGTCCTCGCCACGAACGCCGTGGAGATACCGGTCAACCTCCGATACGCGATCACCCCGTCGAGCTTTCCCACGTCGTTCGACATCGAGCGGCTCTTCCTCGACGCGCGCCGAATCACCGTCGCCGATGCGACCATCCTCATCCCCTCCGCTTCCGATCTGGTGCTGGCGTCGTGTTTGCGCGGGGCGCTGCACCTGTGGAAACGGCTGAGCGACCTGTGCGACCTCGCAGAGCTGATTGGCACACATCCCGATCTGGACTGGGATGCCCTCCTTGCGCACGCACAGCGCGAGCGGTGTTCGTCCGGTGTGGCGCTCGCGCTCTTACTCGCCGGCTCCCGCCTCGGCGTTCAGGTGCCCGCCCGAGTGCAGGAACAGATCGCCCGGCACCATGGCGCGATGTCGGTCGCCCGGGCCGTCTTCGAGCGACCCCTCACCGCCGCGCACAGGCCTCCCGCGTTGAACGAACGGCTTCGATTTCAACTCGCACTCAAAGACACCCTCGGAGAAAAGATCGTGCAGTGTCTGACCCTGGCAGTGCCCGGGCCGCAGGATGCGCCGGCCGCGGCGGTTCCTGCGTGGCTCGACCCGCTGTACTACGTCGTCCGCCCGCTGCGGTATGCGGTCGATCTTGCCAAACGCGGGGCGGGTGCCAGACCCCAGCGGCCGCCATGGTCTGGCACGCCAGTCGAAATCGTCGATCGGATGTTGCGTCTGGCCCGGGTGGCTTCGTCGGATCTCGTGTACGACCTCGGCTGCGGCGAAGGGCGCATCGTGATTCGTGCGGCGACACATTTCGGCGCTCGAGGCGTCGGGGTTGATGTCGACGAGGTCCGACTGGAGGAAGCCCGGCAGCAGGCGCGGCAGCAGGGGGTCGGCGATCGCGTCAGCTTCGAGCGCCTCGACGCCTTTGATGCGGACCTCCGGTCGGCCACGCTTGTGACGCTGACCCTGGCGCCTCAATGGAACGATCGCATCGCGCCGAAGCTGCGCGCCCAACTGCCGCCAGGAGCGCGCATCGTCGCGTTGAACACCGACATCGCCGGCTGGGAGCCTCAGGAGGTGGAAATCGTTCGGATCGGTGACGACACGTGCAGACTATATCTATGGGAGATCGATCGGCACCGCGGTACCGCCGCGCACTCTTGAGGTATCCTTCCCCACACCTCCATCCATGAGCGTCTCACCACTCACAGACGGCTCGCGCATCACCCTTTCCAGCAATCAGGTATCGTGCGACCTCGCCGGCGAGGTTGCGATTCTGAACCTCGAAAACGGCGTGTACTACGGACTCGATGCGGTTGGAGCGCGCATCTGGACGTTGCTGCAGGAACCGGTCACGTTCGCTCAGATCCGCGAGGCGATGCTGCTCGAGTTCGACGTCGACGCCGACGTGCTCGAGACCGACCTCCGCCAACTGCTCAGCGACCTCGTCAAGCAGGGACTCATCGACATTCAGCCATGACCCCGCCGGTTCGCGTCTTCGAGCTCCATGACGCCGCGTTGGACGTCTGGCGCGAGGCCGGCGTGGACGATCGAACACTCGTGCACATCGACGCCCATCACGACATGTGGTGGGTTGACGACGACGGTTCGACCACCGCGGCAAATTTTCTCTGCCCGGCGCTCACGAGCGGGATGTTCCGCGACATCTACTGGGTGGTGCCCGACGGCGCGTTCCACAGCTGCGACGCACGGCGCGCGCTGCGGCGTCAAATCAAGAGTCTGCTGCGGTGTCACCCCGACGACGCGCGAATCGTCAGCTCAGACGCGGCTTCCATCACGGCGACCATCCAGGGACGGCTTTTCCGCATCTGCACCCTCGACACGCTGCCGAAGATGCGCGACGAAGTGGTGCTCGATATCGACGTGGACTATCTCGTGATTCCGCGGGTGTCCCATAACAGGCCGGACACTCACTGCAGTACACCCTGGCGCTGGCCGGCTGAGCTGCTGTCGCACCTGGAACGCGCGGATATCCGCGCAAGCCTCGTCACGATCGCGTACTCCGTCGAAGGCTGCTACACCCCCCTGCGCTGGAAGTATCTCGGGGATGAGCTGGCCGAACGGCTGCGCAACCCGGACTCCGGCGCGATCGCCGGATTCGAGCGAATGCGGAATGCGGTGGCCGCGTTGGAGGAAGGGAACACGGGTCGAGCGGAAGAGCAATACCGCGAGGCCGCGCGCTTGCTGCCCGGCTCCGCGGCGCCCGAGCACCATCTGGCTCTTCTCCACCTGCACCGCGGCGATCGACATCTGGCGCAGCAACATTCCGCCAGAGCGAGGCAGATCGATCGTTCGTACGCCACGGGATTCGCGACGCTCGGCCCACACTACTTCTGGCAGGGGCGACACGCCGACGCGCAGGCGGAATTCCGGGATGCGCTGAGACTGAATCCCCTCGATCCACACGCCTCAGTCGGCATGGCGTGGATCGCGGCGGCGAGGAGGGAATGGCGCAGCGCGATCGAGTGGTTCGAGCGGTCGCTGGCAACCTGCGACGACAACCTGGACGCACATCGCGGGCTGGGCAACGCGTGCATGAAGGTCGGAGATCTGGATGCGGCCGCGCGGCACTACGAGCGGTCGCTTCAGTTGGCGCTCCACGGGCACAAGCCCATGTCGTGGCATGTGCGCATGCCCGGCGGCGCGAGCGCATTGATCGACGAAGACCATTGCATCGGGTACGCGGACCTTGGCCGGGTGCACGCGCGTCGCGGCGCGATTGACAAGGCGATTGCCTGCTATCGCATCGCCTTCACTGCACGCAGCGTCGGAGCACGGCAGCGGCTGCAACTGGCGAGCCTGCTTGCCGGCAGAAGGAAGTGGCGCGAGGCGTTTCGGGAAACGCTGCTGGCCGCCTCACACATTCCTGCCAGCACGCGCTGGCACGCCCGCCGG
>CAYHHH010000028.1:9369-11211 GCA_964356125.1 uncultured Bifidobacteriaceae bacterium
TCTGCCTCGCCGCTCAGGTGCTCCGGGTGACGCCGGAGTCCCGCCACGAGCGGCAGCCGCTGGTCGATGCGTGCGGAAATGTGCTCGTCTTCGACGGCCGCCTCGACAACCGCGACGACATTCTTCGAGCGTTGACGTCCGAGCGCCCCGCGCTCGATGCGCCAGATCCCGAACTGGTACTGGCGGCCTGGCGGGAATGGGGCGCGGGTTGCCTGTCGCGGCTGAACGGTGAGTTCGCGCTGGCGCTGTTCGATGCACGGGAACGTTCGCTGACGCTCGCACGCGATCCGATCGGATGTCGCGGGCTGTACTACTGGGCCGGTCCCGGCGCCGTGGTATTCGGCTCCGAGATCAAGGCGGTGATCGCCCATCCGGCTGTCGCCGTCAAGCCGAATGACGAGCTGATCGCCGATTTCTTCCTGCTGGTCCAGCTTCCGTACGAAGACGAAGGGGAGACGTTCTTCAAGGATGTGCAGGCCATCCTGCCTGGATGGAGTGTCCGCGTCACCGCGGCTGGAGTGACCCGCTCGCGCTTCTGGGATTTCGATCCAACGGCCCGCCTCCGGTACCGGACGTACGAGGAGTACGTGGATCAGCTTCGCGGACTGCTGACCCAGGCGGTCCGCCGCCGTTTGCGCTCCGACTGGCCCGTCGCCATCTCGGTGAGCGGCGGGCTCGACTCGTCGATCGTCCTCTGTCTGGCGGACGATCTGCGCCGCAGCGGCGCAACGAGCGCCGCCCTGCTTCCGCTGACCTACGCGCCCGGCGACGATCCCGACACCGAGGAGAACCGGTTTATTCGACTGCTCGAGCAGACGCGCGGTCTGCGCATCGAGCGCCTTCCCATGGGCGCGCCCGGCGATCTGGAGCAGCTCCGGATGGCGGCCTGGCACTCTGAATGTCCATTCTTCGATCGCGGCTGGAGCATGGAGGCGCCGCTTCTCGCCCGCGCGCGCTCGCAGGGCGCGAGGACGCTGCTGATGGGATTGTGGAGCGACCAGTTCATGTTCGGGATGGGCTATCTCACCGACTTGTTCAAGGAGCTGGCGTGGCGTGAGATCGCGCAGCATCTGCGCGAATACAGCCACTGGTTCGTTGACGTGAGGCCGTCGTACTTCGTGTCGGGCTTTCTCAAAGAAATGCTGCTCAATCTGACGCCGGCAACGCTGCGATCGCAGGCCCGCCGATTTCGGACGGTCGCGCTCAAGACTCCCCATCACGCACTCGCCGCGTCGTTGGAAGCCCACGCCAGACGCGCTCGACCGTACCTGCGCCACCCCACCTACGCGACCGCGCACGCGCGCAACATCTACCAGGGCATCCGCGGCAAGGCTCACCGGCTGCACTTCGAAGCCGAGGGGAAGGTGGCCTCGCTTCGGGGGCTCGAACGGGTGACGCCGTTCCTCGACCGCGACGTCATCGCATTCCTCATGAGCATTCCGGGCGACGTGCAGACTCGCGGCGGCGTGCCGCGCGCATTGCTGCGCGACGCGATGCGCGGGATCGTTCCCGACGTCATCCTGCGCCGCCGCTGGCCGGACGAAGGGACGACGGACGAAGCGCTCGACCGCCTCGGTCGCCAGGCGTACCTGGGCATGCAGGTCAATCTGGCTGCGTGCCGCGCGCTGGGGTTTTTGAGGGACGCGAACTCGGTCGACGATCGGACACTGGAACTGATCGGGTTGGAATTCTGGAGCCGGGTGTTTTTTTCTGCTACGCTAGGATCTCATCCAGAAGCCGTATTTGAAAGAGGCGGCGACACATGAGCAGCAAGAACGTCCCGAAAGGCAACGGCAGCAGGAAACCCTATTCGAAGCCGACGCTCACGGTGCACGGAGACCT
>CAYHHH010000028.1:11311-39208 GCA_964356125.1 uncultured Bifidobacteriaceae bacterium
TGCACGGAGACCTGCGGGTCATCACGGCGACGAAGGGCAGCAACAGGCGCGAAACCGGGAGGCCGCGAACGTTCAACAGCGGCCAGCCCTGACGCCATCCGTCCGAGCTGTTCTGCTGCATGAGCGGCATTTTCGGAGCCTGGCGCCTCAATCCCGGCAACGTCGACTCTTCCACCTGCGAACACTGCGCCAGCCTGCTCACACCATCGGGTCCGGTCTCCGCCGCCGCACCGATCGGATCGCTGTCGCTGGCATCCAAGCCCAGCCCTCCGGTCACCTATCAGCATCTGAGCTGTGTCTTCGACGGCCGGCTCGATAACCGCGCAGAGCTCGAAGCACAGCTGAACTCTCAGCCGGCGCCCGATCCGGTGCCGCCCGACGCGGCCATCGTGCTCGCGGCCTACGAGCAGTTTGGAAGGGATTGCGTCGATCGCATCGACGGCGATTTCGCGTTTGCAATTTTTGACGACCGCGAGAAGCGCCTGCTTCTCGCGCGCGACCGCCTCGGCCTTCGCCCGTTGTGCTACACCCGAGTCGCCGATACGTTCCTCTTCGCCACCGACGCCAAGGCGCTGCTGGCATACCCGGGCGTCCACGCCGCTCCGGATGACGCGATGCTGGCCGACTCCGTCCTGTATTTCCTCGCGGCCGACGGGCAAACGCGCACGTTCTTCAAGGGCATACGATCGCTTCCTCCTGCGCACTGCCTGGAACTGTCGGCGCACAGCGAGACCGTGCGGCGATACTTTGACTTCGATACCACCGCACGCTTGCGTCTGGGCACCTTCGACGCCTACGTCGCCGCCTTTCGGGACGTGTTCACCGCAGCCGTGCGCAAACGGCTGCGCAGTTCGCGGCCCGTGGCGATCTCGGTGAGCGGAGGGCTCGACTCTTCGTATATCTACTGCGTCTCCCACCAGCTTCTCCGCAAAGAGCCCGGGCTGTGCCCATCACTCGTAGGCGTCAACTATCGAGGCACTCAGGGATCGGCCTCCGATGAGACCGCCTTTATTCTCGAGCTCGAACGCGCGACGGGGACACCAATCGCCTCCGTTCGGCAGCGCTCCGGATTTCTCGAGTCGGCCGACCGCGAGGTGTGGCAGACAGAAACCTCCGGCATCGAAGGGCTCGCCAGTCTTCGCGAGGCGTTTCTCTCGCGCGTGCGCGAGGAGGGCGCCGGCCGATTGCTGACAGGTCATTGGGGAGACCAGGTGCTGTCGGATTCGAGCTACGTGCAGGATCTCTTCCGGCCGGGGACGCTGCGGGCGTGCGACGTCCATCGCGCGAAATGGCGCATGCGCAGGTCTACGCTCGCGGCGCGCGTCGCACGGGACATGCTTGCGCGCTACGCACCGTCATCTGTCGAATCGATCCTCATCAGTGCGCGCGGCGCCGCGAGCGGCGCATGGGCGCAACCCTGGTTCACCCGGCGCTTCCGCCGCATTTTGCGTGAGCGGTTTTCCGCGCCGCGCGTGCGGCGCGTCGCCGGATCGAGCCACGCCTGGTCGATCTATCAGCAGGTGCGGCTCGGGTACCATCTTCACTGCATGGAATGGAACGCGCGCATCGGCAATATGTACGGCGTCGAGATGGCATTTCCGTATCTCGATCGGGCCCTCGTGCAGTTCTTGATCAGCCTGCCCGGCGAGATACAGTCCCATGAAGGGGTGCAGCGCGGCCTCATGCGGAGCGCGATGTGCGGCGTCGTGCCTCCCGCCATTGTGAATCGCAGGAGCAAGGGAGAATTCACCTATCTCGCCAACGAGGGTGTCGAGCGGGACTTCCCTGCGATTCGCGAGCTGCTTGGCCGGGATGCGCTGTCGGTTCAGCTCGGCTATGTGGATGGGCCGGTGTTGTGGAGCCACCTGGATCGATGGAGGAGCGACATTCGCGCAGCCGATGATGGAATCCTGTCCGACCGCGTCATCGATCTCTGCGGGTTCGAGATGCTGCTGCGGCATTTCTTCCTGGATGCGGCGGCATGAGTGGACCCGTGGTGCACAAGGTGTACGGCATCCGGATACGCACTCCCTGGCCGATTCCCGCGCTGCCGTGTCTGACCGACACCGCGTGGGATGTCGAGTTCGTCGAAGCCGCGGCGGAGAGTTTCGAGGAGGCGGCGACGCACGTCGCGCCGGCGCATCGGGAGCGGCTGGGACAACACGCGACGCTGCCGGATGGATCCCGCTATCGCCAGTGGGCCAATCTGCTCGAGTTTGTCATTTCATCCGATGCGCGGCGCGTGCAGGCGCGTGCGATGCCAGAGGCCAACCCCGAGGCGTTTCAGGCCTACTTGCTCGTCGATGCACTGCTGTTCGCCCTGGTTCGCATGGGCCTCGAGCCGCTGCATGCCACGGCTGTGCACACGCCCGAGGGGGTGATTGCGTTCGGAGGGGAAAGCGGGCTTGGGAAATCCACGCTCGGTGCGCTGTTTGTACGAGCGGGGTATCAACTCGTCACCGACGACATGCTCGTGCTCGCGCCGGAGGGAGACGGATTCGTCGCCCACCCGGGGCCCCCGCGCCTGAAACTCTTCCCGGAGACCGCCGATCGCATCCTGGATGCGGGCTACCGCGGAGTGCCGATGAACCCGACCACCGACAAGCTGATGATTCCACTAGGGCCCTCGCAGGCGGTCCAGGGGCCGCGGAGGTTTCACGCGCTCTACCTGCTGAAACCGACAGACGATCGGAGCGCATCTGATCCTGTCATCTGCAGGATCAAACCGTCGGACGCAGTCCCGCAGATCGTCGCGCTGACCGCCAGTCATTGGATCGAAGAACGCGAACGTCTCGAGCGCCAATTCCGGTTTGTGACCCGCCTCGTGCAAGCTGCGCCGATCAAGACGCTGAGCTACCGCAGAGACCCTGATTCGATGCCGCAGTTGAGACAGGCCATCATCGATGACGTCGCGTCGGACGCGCGCTAGCGGCCACTGCCTTCCTCAGATCTGCTCTTGACGCCGCTCACAGCGACCGCGGCGTAAAACATCATGACGAACAGCATGGGAGCGATATAACGCGTCGCCGGCACGAATATCGCGTTGACACCAACGAAGGTCACGACAATCGCCCACAGAATGGCGTCGCGCCGAAGGTCACGCCTGCGCAGATACGCGCCTGTGGCGCACCCGACAAGCAGTACCAGCGATGCGACGGCGTGCGCCACGATTTCGGATCGAGGGCGCGCGACGCTGTTCTCTACACTCACCACCGTGTCACCGTCGATGCGTACACGCGTCTCCGGACCTCCCACTTCGTATGGCACGACCCGCGGCGACACGAAGTAGGCGACGTTCAGGATCTTCTGACGAAGGGTCGTCCACGAGTGCTCGGCCATGTAAGAGAGCGCCTGCCGGGTGAGAAACGCGTCGAACTCGGCGTCGAACCGCGGGCTGTCCGGTGCGATATCGGGGCGGAACCGGACGAATCGCTCGTGCGCCTCTGGCTCGAGCAGGTCGAGATCGTAGGTTGGCAGCAGCGCGGCGGTGAAGGGCGAGTTGCCGATGTAGAGGTTGAGGCCGCTCCTCCCCGGCCACGGCGATCCGCTCAGCGTAGAGTTGCGCACCGCCAGGGGCGCGACGAGGAGGACCGTTGTCAGCGTCAGTGCAAGCGCCTCTCGCCGTTGCCGTCTGGCGACGAGGATGGCCGCAGCGAACACGAGCACCGGCAGCACCATCGAGCGCGTCAGCACCGTCACACCGAGCCAGACGCCGGCCACTGCGGCGCTGCGCACATCATGAATCGCGACAAACGCCGCAGCGAATGCGACGAGCAACGTCGTTGCCAGCCAGAGATCGGTCGCCGACGCCGCCTGGCGAATCAGCAACGGGTGAAGCGCGAACATCAGGCCCACAGCCATGGCCGTGCGGCGCGAAGACGTGAGCTCGAGCGCGAGCCGGTACGACAACGCCGCCCCGCAGCCGGCGATGCAGGCCTGGATGACTTGGAGCAGGAGGACTCGCCCACCGAACACAAGCCGCCCGGCGGCGAGCACAGCCGGATAGATCGGCTCGAACGCCGTCGATGGAATGCCATCGCGGCCGAGCACACCGGTGAGGACCAGACCGTCGGCAAGCCCGAGGTAATAACTGTCGAGAGACGGACGGAAGATGAGCAGATAGGCAACGCGTGCGGCCGCTGCGGTGCCGAACAGCAGTAGACAGGGCTGAAGCCCTGTGCCACCGGTGACACAGGACTTGAGTCCTGTCCGGTTAAACCACACGCGCGCCATCAGTGCTCACCTTCCCCCAGAACAGATCGCTGTCGAGATCGGCCGCCGACCGGAAGGCCGCCTGCATCGCCGCGCCGATGCGCTGCGCGGCGCTGTCGGCGTCGGCGAACGCGAACACCGACGGGCCCGAGCCGGCAATCGAACAGCCCAGCGCCCCCGCGCCGAACGCCGCCTTCTTCACTTCGGCAAATCCGGGGATGAGCGTCGCGCGCAGCGGCTCGATGATGCGATCGTCGATGCTGCGGCCGAGCAGCGGAAGGTCGCCGCGATAGAGCGCCGCGACGAGCGCCGCCACGCTGCCGATGTTGGGCACGATGACGTCGAGCCCGTACGTGCGTTCCTTGACGAGGCGCCGCGCTTCTGCGGTCGACACCTGGCAGTGCGGATGGACGACGGCGACGCGCAAGCCGTCGGGCACGGGAAGCTGCACGATCTCGAACGGGTCGTAACTGCGGACGAGCACGAATCCACCCATCACGCTCGGCGCCACGTTGTCCGCATGCGGCGTGCCTGACGCGGCACACTCCCCTTCCATAGCGCTCAACACCACGTCGCGCGCCGACAGCGGCCGCCCCAGGATTTCGTTCGCGGCGACCGCACCCGCGGCGCTGCTGGCGCCCGAGCTTCCGAGCCCGCTCGCGAGCGGCATCTGCTTGTGCAACCACAACCGAAGCCCCTTCGCGCTTCCAGCGCGGCGCAGCACGTCGGCTGCGGCGCGGCT
The DNA here is from genome assembly GCA_964356125.1 of uncultured Bifidobacteriaceae bacterium. GTDB lineage: Bacteria > Acidobacteriota > Vicinamibacteria > Vicinamibacterales > JAMQPK01 > JAMQPK01. The sequence goes on from CAYHHH010000028.1 coordinate 16,266, forward strand.
CGCGACGTTCTTCATCGCGTCGCGGCTCAACCGGCCGCCGTCCCCCGTGACCTCGACCAGGACGACCCCAGGCTCGTTGCAGAGCTCGGCCTCGAGCACGTCGCCGGGGCTGCTGAGTGCCAGACCGAGCACGTCGAAACCTGGCCCGATATTGGCAATGGTGGCAGGTGCGAACACGCGAATCCGTTGATTTCCCATGGGTTTGCAGCTTATCGCATTACGATTCCGCCATGCCGTGGCATGGAATGGAACAGTGAGAGAGAGAGTAATATGGCTCCGATGCATGTGCGGCTCAAAGTGGCGCTCGCGGGCGTGGTGCTGTCCACGTCGATCGTGTCGGCCCAGCAGGCCGTACGTCCCGGCACCGTCGCCGTCGGCAAAGGTGTCAAGGCTACGCGCCAGTCTGCCAACGCGGCAGCGCAGCGTGCCGCGGGCGATATCCGAAGCCTCATCAACGGCGTCGCCATCGACACCGATCAGACGCCGCTGCCGAACGCGACGATCCGCCTCCGAAATCTCGACGAAAACAAGGTCGAGCAGGTCGTGACCGCGAACGATCTGGGCGAGTTCAGTTTCATTGCACGGCCGGACGTCGCGTACGTCGTGGAAATCATCGATCAAGCCGGGCGCATCGTCGCGGTCGGCGACGTGATCATGGCGAACGCGGGAGAAGTGGCGGGCGCCATCGTGACGCTGCCATCGCGTCTGCCGGCGCTCGCGGGCGTGTTCGGCGACACGGCCAGTTCTGTCATGTCCGCGGCGACCGGGACAGGCCTGACTGTCATAGACCCGACACTGCCCGAAGTCAGCCCCAGGAAATAGCCGCCTTTTACGCACGTTGGCCCGTAGCACAAATGTTGCACAGGGCCAAGCGCCAAGGCGCCCTGTGTGGCGGGCGCGCCATAGCCTTCATCTTGACAACAACGTCGCTATTGTCTTATTTTGTCATATGATGACGCTTAGTGTCTCTGTCGATTTAGAGACATTTTACCGATAATTACGATTGAGCGATGGCCCAGAGCGAGAGACCCGAAGCCCCTGGAACTGCGAAGGCACCCCAGCGTGCCGTCGGTAAGGGACTATTCCCGACCGACTCCGACACGCACATCCTCGATCGGCTCAACGCCATCTACAAATACCGCTACGTCGTCCTCACCGTGTTCCTCCTCGTGCTGCTCGCCGTGGCGGTGCGCACGTTCACGACGACGCCGATGTACCGCGCGACAACGAGCGTGCTCATCGAGGACGAGCGCTCCGCGTCGGTCGCCGGATTCAACACCGCGACGAACAACGAATACATCTCCGACCCCGAGCCCTATTACCAGACGCAGCTCCGCATTCTGACAGGGCGCGAGCTGGCGACGAAGGTGGTCGCACGCCTCAACCTTGCAGCGGTCCCTGAGTTCAACGGGCAGGGTCCCCAGCGGACCGGCCTGGCCGCGGTGCTCGACACGATGAAGCGGCAGGCGCAAGGCGCCCTCGCCCGCGTGACGGGCGGCACCCCTCCGGCCCAGCCATCGGCGCGCGCCACGAAAGAGACCGATGCGCTCGTCAACAATTTCCTCGGCGCAGTGAGTGTCGATCCCGTGCGTGGCAGCCGGCTCTACAACGTGTCGGTGTAGTCGGCCGACCCGGTGTTTGCCGCGAAGGCGGCCGACGTGCTCGTCGAAGAGTACGTGAAGCAGAACTTCGAGCGGCGCACCGAGGCGACCGCCAAGAGCCTGCAGTTCCTCGCCGACGAAATCAAGAAGCAGCAGGCGAAAGTCGAAGCCAGCGAGCGCGCGATGGCGGAGTATCGCGAGACGAATAACGCCTTGTCGCTCGAAGACCGGCAGAACACGGTGGTCGCGAACCTCACGCAGGTGAACGACCAGTACACGCGGACGCGCACCGAGCGCATCCAGAAGGAGGCGATGTACAACCAGATCAGGGCGCTCTCGCCGGCCCAGCTGGCCGATGCTCCGGCGGTCAACTCGAACGCCACGGTCACGACCCTCCGCACGCGGATGGCCGAGCTGCAGCGGCAGAAAGTGCAGCTCAACGAGCGCTACGGTCCGAAGAACCCGCAGGTCATCGAAAACGAGAACGCGATCGCCGATACGAACAAGCAGTATCAGACGGCGCTCGTCGCGGCGGTGCAGCAGATCCGGAACGAGTATGAGGGGGCGCTGGCAACGGAACGGCGTCTGGGCGAAGCCCTCAAGCAGTCGGAAGGCGCCGCCATGGATCTCAGCCGCAAGAGCGTGGGCTACACGGTGCTCGAGCGCGAAGCGCAGAGCAACCGGCAGATTTACGACTCGCTGATCCAGCGCCAGAACGAGCTGCAGATTGTCAGCAACAGCGGCGGCAACAACGTGCGGCTGATGGACCGCGCGGTCGTGCCGGGCTCTCCCTTCACACCCGACATCCGCCGCAACTTCATGATGGGCGCGCTCGCGGGCCTCCTCCTGGCGCTCGGGCTGGTGCTGGCGATCGACTACCTCGACGATACGGTGAAGACGCCCGAAGACATCACGCGCCGTCTGAAGCTGCCGTTCCTGGGTCTCGTGCCGGCGGTGAAAGGCAACAATCACCCGCTGCTGTCCCAGGAAGTGCCGCACGAATTCGGCGAAGCGTTCCGGGCCCTCCGCACGTCGCTCGTGTTCAGCAGCGGCAGCGAAGGCACGCGCGTCATCGCGCTCACCAGCGCGCAGCCGCTCGAAGGCAAGACGACGACCGCCTGCAACATGGCGATCGCGCTCGCATACGGCGGATCCCGCGTGCTGCTCATCGACGCGGACATGCGCCGGCCGAGCGTGTCGCGCACGCTGGGCATCGAGAACACCATCGGGCTGTCGCACCTGCTGACCGGCCAGGCCACGGCGCGTCAGACCATCCGCCGGACGAACGTGCAGAACCTGTGGGTGATGACCGCGGGCATGACGCCGCCGAATCCCTCGGAGCTGCTCGCCTCGGACCGCATGAAAACGCTCATCAGCAACGTGCAGAGCGGTCCGTTCGACTGGGTCCTCATCGACACGCCTCCGGTGCTCGCCGTCACCGATGCCGTGATCATCGCGCCGTGGGTGTCGGGCGTGGTGTTCATCATCGGCTCCGAAATGACGCAGCGCAGGCTTGCGGAACGCGCGATTGAAACGCTCATGACGAGCCGCCCGCACATTTTGGGCGCGGTGCTCAACCGGGTTGACATCATCCGCAACAAGTACTATTACTCGCGCTACTACGGCTACAAGTACAAGAACTATTACGTCCGATCGAACGCGGCGTAGAACGTCCTACCCTCCGGCCGCCACGTGGCTGGCGGTCGTGCTCGCGTGGGCCACGTTCCTCGCCGGAGGTGTCTACACGTGGGTCTGGGTGCCCGCGGGCAGCCTGCTCCTCGGATTGACGCTCGCCGTACGCCCCGCGGTCGTGCAGGATGGGCGCTTTCGCGTCCTCGACCTCACGTTAATCACCATCATCGCCGCGTGCCTCGTGCAGCTCGTGCCGATGCCGATCGAGCTGCTTCGCACGTTCGACCCGCACGCGACCGCCGTCAGGACCGCGTTGTGGCTGCCGCCGTTGCTGACGCCGTCCAACCTGCCGTGGATTCCGATCAGCATCGCGCCGCATGACACGCTCGCCGCCGCCGGCATTTTCCTGTCGGCGGTCATCATGTTCTGGACGTGCCGGCGCGTGTGCGAGGAAGGAGGCACCGGACGCATCGTGCGCGCTATCGCGGTCATCGGTCTCATCGCATCGATCGCGGCGATCATGCAGCGCGCGCAGAGAATCGACATGCTGTACGGCGTGTGGCGGCCGCTCGATACGGGCGCGCGCCCGTACGGGCCCTTCGTGAACCGCAATCACCTGGCGACCTGGATTATCATGGCGTGCCCGCTCGCCTACGGTTATCTGCTGGCCCGGGCGCCGCGCAGGCAGAAGTCGCATCTTTTTTCGCAACGGGTCGTGAACGCGCTCAAGCAGTTGGGGACGGTGCGCATCTGGCTCGTGGTGGCCGTCTGCGTCATGACGCTGGCTGTCATGTTGTCGGCGTCACGGTCGGGCCTGATCGGGCTGATCAGCGCGTTCGCGCTGAGCACGCTGCTCATACGGCGGCGCGGCACGCTCGTGGTGCGCCGATGGGTCGTCTTTCAGTTCGCGCTGCTCGCGCTGGTCGTGCTGTGGTTCGCCAACTACGATCTTCTGCTGAGGCGGCTCGATGAAACCATCACGCTTGCGCAGGAAGGGCGCGGCCGCATGGCCATCTGGCGCGACACCGTCCGGCTCATTGAAGACTTTCCGGTGACAGGCACCGGGGCCGGCACGTACGGCACGGCCATCAACGTTTACCAGACAGCGGAACCCGGCTATGCTATCGGCGAAGCTCACAACCACTACCTGCAATTGATGGCTGAAGGAGGCGCGTGGCTGCTGCTGCCGGCGGCGCTCGCCGCTGGATTCTTCCTGGTAGTGACAGGCCGCAGCCTCAAACAGGACTTTTCCGCGAACTATCTGATACGGGCCGGCGCATGCGCGGGCATGGCCGGCGTACTGGTGCAGAGCATCTGGGAAACCGGGGTGACGATCCCCGCCAACGCGCTGCTGTTCGCCATGCTGGCGGCCATCGCGACGCACAGCGACCCAGAGGCGCTTCCGGCGCGCGACTAAACAATGCTGAGAATCGGCTTCGATCTCGACGGCGTGGTGGCGGATTTTCGAACGGCCTTTCTCGAGGCGGCCGCCAATCTGCTCGGGCGCGACGCCATTCGCCGCCCGTCCGCGCCGATGCCCGACTTCGACGCCGTCTCTGCCGCCGACGCGAAGCGCGTGTGGCGCGTGATTACCGAGACGCCGAACTGGTGGCTCGGGCTCGCGCCGTACGAACCGGCACAGATCGCCCGCCTCTATCAGCTCGCGCGGCGCTATCGCTGGGAAGTATCGTTCCTCACCTCGCGTATTCCCACGGCTGGAGACTCGGTGCAGTTCCAGAGCCAGGCATGGCTGGAGGCCTACGGTTTCTACATGCCCGCCGTGGTGACAGTGCCAGGCTCGCGCGGCGAGATCGCCAACGCGCTGCGGCTCGACGTCGTCATCGACGATCAGTTTCTGAACTGCCTCGAAGTAGTCGGGGCTTCGCAGACGAAAGCCATTCTTCTGCTTCAGATGGGCGATACGACTCCCGAACACACACTCGAACAGCAGGCGACCGAGCGCGGTATCGGCGTCGTCCATCGACTCGAGGAAGTCATTGAAATTCTCCTTCAGCTGCAGGACATCTTTCCGGAAAAACGCGGCGTCGTGATGCGCCTCGCCGACTGGTTCCGTAAAAAAGAACCTGAAAGCCATGTGCTCCCGATGAATCCGCGCGCAGCCAGACCAATACCGCCTGGCCCGGACTAGGTTGGTGGTTCGTGGTTGGTGGTTAGAAGGCGAGGCGGCGGAGGAGTAATTGCCGCACGGGCGGGTGTCTCAATAAGGCGAGGATCAGCTTGCGGTGACGATTGAAGGATGCCGTGCGACGCACGATCGGCATGACGCCGTCGGTGCGGGCGAGGTCGAAGAGCAGCTCGATGTCCGAGTCGCTCATGCGATGCGCGAGCAGGCGCAGCCTGGTCTGCGCCTGAAATTCCGATGACAACCGTTCGCGCCATCGCTGCTCGTACACGGCCAGCCGGCGCGCGCTGAGGTCGTTCCGCGATACCGCATCGGCCAGCGTCTCGGCCGCGAGCGCCGCCGAGACCAGGCTGTAATAAATTCCCCCGCCGGTCGTCGGCTTCACGAGACCCGCCGCATCGCCAATCGCGAGCAGCCGATCGCCATACGTGCGCGAGATCGGGGCGAGCGGAAGAATCTTCTGGCGCGGACGCGCGAGATCGCCCGTAATGCCCCATCGCGAGACGACGCGCGCGGCGAGGCGCTGGAAATGACGGGGCGCGTCACCGTCGCACATGACGCCGAGCCGCGCACATCGTCCGGACGGCCGCTCGACGGGCACCACCCACCCGAACCCCTTGGGCGCGATCGCCGCCCCGAAGTGAAGCTCCACGTCGCCGAGGCGGCTCGCGGCAAGCTCGAGCTGTGCCGTGTGGAGGAACAGACGCGGCATGCCGAACCCGACCTGGCGGTGCAGCGAATAATTGGCGCCGCACGCCAGGATGCAGGCGCGCGCGCGATACTCGCTCGTTGGCGTGGTGACGGTGACGCCGTCCGCGTCGACCTGCACTCCTGTGGCGCGCGAATCGCGATCGACGGCCACGCCTGCCGACAACGCGCGCGCGAGGAGCTCCTGATCGAATGCGCGTCGATCGATCACGACCGCTTCGACGCGTTCGCCGGCGTAGATGACTTCATGTCCCGCCGGAGATGTGAACCGCGCCGTCGTCAGCTGGTTCAGGATCGAGCGCCGGGGCAGATTGAATTCGTCGAACGCATCGGCCGCGAGAACGCCCGTGCAATGCACCGGCTCGCCGACGCTGGGGTGCTCCTCCAGAAGGGCCGCGTCAAATCCCGCAGCCGCGAGGCGTGCGCCGGCATAGAGGCCCGCAGGCCCGCCGCCGATGATGACGACGTCGTGCATCATTCGCGACATTCTACCCGCCTTCGCTCGCTGATTGCTCACGAGCTTCGGCGAGGCGGGCACCTACAACTTGCGGCTGCGGGCCTCCCAGCGCCCGCGCAACGTTATCCAGAACGAGAGCAGAATCAGGCGCGCGTCGAACCAGAACGACTGCCGCCGTATGTAAAAACGGTCGTAGCGGAACTTGCGGCGCCGCACCACGTCGCGCGGCGCGTAAATCTGGGCCACGCCCGTCAGCCCGGGACGCACGGCGCACCGATCGGCGAACCCCGGCACGTCTTCGAGCTTTTCGACGATCCCGTTGCCTCGCACTTCGATCTCGCCCGGCCGAAGCGCGCGCGGTCCGACGAAACTCATGTCGCCGCGAAAGATGTTCCACAACTGCGGCAGCTCGTCCATCGCCGTGGCGCGCAGGAGGCGTCCGACGCGCGTGATGCGCGAATCGTCTTCCCCGGACTGAATCGGGCCCGTCCCGGCTTCGGCGTTGACGACCATCGAGCGGAATTTGAGCGCCTCGAAGTGGCGGCCGCCCCATCCCACGCGCTCCTGCGAAAAGAACACGGGCCCGCCGTCTTCCATCTTGATGAGCGCCGCGATGACGGCCCAGAGCGGCGCCGATACGATCAGCCCGCCGCCGGACAGCGCCATATCAAGCAGCCGTTTTGCCATGGCCTGCGGTGGCGGTCACGTCGCGGTACAGCGAGAGCGTCTCATCGATCATGCGTTCGAGCGTGAATTCCGAACGGACGCGTGTCGCGGCCGCCTCACCCATCGACTTCTGCAGATTCGCGTCGGCCAGGAGACGGCCGAGCGCGTCGCGAAGCGCGCGCGCGTCGCGCGCCGGCACGACGTACCCGGTCTCGCCGTCGCGATTCACCCACCCGACGCCGGTGCCGAGGTCGGTGCTCACGACAGGCTTCCCCGCCGCCATCGCCTCGAGCTGCACCACGCCGAATGCCTCCTGGCGCGTCACCGACGGCAGCACGAAGACATTGCACGCGCGATACAGCGCCGCGAGCTCATCGTCATCGACGGAGCCGAGAAAACGCACCTGATTGAGGACATCGAGCGCGCGCGCCTGCTCTTCGAGCCGCGCCCGCAACGGCCCCTCGCCAACGATCAGCGCGACGGCATTCAGCCCCTTCAAGGCCTCGAGCAGCACGTCGACGCCTTTGTAGGCAACGAGGCGGCCGACGAACAACACGATGGGCTGGTTCACCCCGCGCCGAATGTCGTCGGCGCGCTGCAAGGTCGCGCCGAGCGCATCGCCGCTCCGCGCCTCGATCCCGAAGGGGATCACTTTGCACTTGGCCTGAAAATCCTGCAGCTCGGGCGCGGAGGCGCCCAGCGCCGGCGACGACACGACGATGCGCGCGGCACGCGAGAGCGCGAAACGAAGGAACGGGCGATAGAACAGCCGGTAGCGCCAGCTCGGTCGAATCACGTCGCTGTGGTACCAGACGATGAGGCTTCCCTTGGGACGCGCCAGAAAATACGCGACGAGCGCCATCGGGTTGGGCTCGTGCAACACGATGACATCGGCCTCTTCGCGCGCCAGGACGAAGGGCATGCGTGGGCAGACCGCGACCGCGCCGATGCGCGTGAGGGCGGCGACGCGCAGCACGTCGATCGAGCCGTGGCGCTCTTCGACGGTCGACGCGCTGGTATTCGCGACGAGGACGCGATTCTTGACGTGCTGTGCCGTGCGCTCGCAGATGAGCGCCAGGATCGTCTCCATGCCCCCCTTCGCCGGCGGATAAAACTTGCCGAGGTGAAGCACTTTCATGATGCGCGCTCCTGCGCGACAGGCTGCAAGTACAGCGCGGCCATCTCGGCGGCGTACCGCCGCCAGTCGAACTTCGCGGCTGCGCTCAGACACGCGGCGCGGCGCCGCTCGCGAGCAGCCGGATCTGGCTGCTCGGCCTTCAGCTGCTCGAGGGCTTCCACCCAGCGGATCACGTCGCCGGGCGGCGCGTAGAGTGCGGCGGTGCCGCCGACCTCGCGCAGCGCCGGAAGGTCGCTGGCAATCACCGGCGTGCCGCACGCCATCGCTTCGACGACCGGCAACCCGAATCCTTCGCGATCGGACGGCAGCACGACGACCGACGCGCGGCGGTAGAGCGCGGCGAGCTGCGGCCGTTCCTGAAATGGGAGCTGCACGAGCGCTCCGGTCACGTTCAGACGCTCGGCGAGCCGGTACTGTTCGCGCGTCAGGGCCCCTCCGACGCGCACGAGCCTGGCGTCGGGGTGCATGCGGTGAAACCTGCTGAACATCTCGAGGAGCACATCGATGCGCTTGCGCGGAATGGTGCTCGATACATGCAGCACCTCGAAGCCTCGCGCGGCTGGAGCGGGGCGGGGGGCCCCCGCGATTAACAATGCCTCGATATCGGCGTCGGCTGCCGCGTCGGGCGCCGGCGTACACGCCGGATGCGCGCCGAGATAGACAACGCTCGTCCGCGACGGATCGACGCGACCCGTGGCAATCAGGCCCTGTCGCGTCGCCTCGCTGATGCACGCGACGTGCGAGGCGCGAGAGATGCCATCGAGCGCGTGCGCGGCGAGAAGCCGCAGGGGATCGAGGCGCGACGCGGCCCCTCCGTGCGCCGCCTGGAACGCATCCGTATCGTTGCACGTGACGATGGTGCGCTCGGCCGGCAACTGGCGTATGAGATGCGCGTAGCTGTGGTCGACGATGTGGAAGACGTCGAAGTCTCCGCGCCGCGGTCTGAGCCAACGCGGATAATCCCACAGCCGTCCCATCAACCTGTCGCCAAGCTGCGCGCGCCCGCCGGCGCCCACAATCGGCAGCCGAGTCCATCGCCGAATCATCGGCGGCCGCAGCCTCGTCGCGATGACATCGTCAGGGGCGACCGACGGCAGCAGGTCGAGCAGCATGTCGGCCACGAGATCCATGCTGTGCCAGCCTTCTTCCCGCATGTCGCAGACCACGCCGACGCGCACGGGCTTCACCGCAGGCCTGCCTCGCCGTAGCGACGCGAGGACGAGGATTCTCCCGCAGCGTCGCGAAGGCGGGCGATGAACCACACCTGCGTGGCGAGACCTGGACCGAGCCATGCGAACGGACTCGCGACGACTCGCGTCACGTCGAACTGCCGGCTCAGACGCTCGTGGAGAACGCGCCAGTTGAAGCCGAAGTGATCGTGGCACGGGCCGCTGCCCAGATCGAAGACGGGCCGCGTCACATGCTGCGTCCGGCCGGCGAACACCGCCGATGCGAGCTCGCGCCATGAGTACGACGTCGTGCCTGGGTAATGGCCGATCTTGCGCCAGCCGGCGACCGTGCGAACGATCTGCTTGACGAGCACTGGAATCCCGGTTTCCACCGGCACGCTCACGACGAGCGTTCCGCCGGGCTTGAGCAGCCGCGCCATCCGCGCCAGCTCGGGCTCCCAGTCGAACACATGCTCGAGCACTTCCATACAGAAGACCGCGTCATAGCTCTGCGCCTGTTCGGGACTGTCGAGTGCCGCAACCTGCACGAAGCTCATGCGCGGCTCGGCCGCGTAACGCGCCCTGCAGTCCTCGATCACAGCATCGAGCAGCTCGGCGCCAACGGCCGCCGCGGGCGGCGCATCGGCCATCATCGCGAGCGCGAGGAACGTCCCGTCTCCGCTGCCGAAATCCAGAATGCGCTTGCCCGCAAACTCGCGGGCAATCGTCAGCGCGGTCGCGAACCGGCGCGCGTGGCTCCAGGCGACGAGCTTGTCGCGCGACAGAATTTGTTTCTGGGCGTAATGCCCGCCGCTGACGGCGTCACGCAGATCGGCCACTCGACTCCTTCAACGCCGACGCGATCGCCGCGAACGCACGGCCGCGCGACCAGGTCGCCTCGACGTACTCGCGGCCGGCGAGCGCCTGCTTCTGCGCGGTATCAGTGTTGTGATTGACCCATTGGAAGGCATCGGCCATCGCAACCGCATTGCCGGGCGGTGTGAGCTGCGCAATGCCGGGAAGCGTCAACGCCATCCCGCCCACCCGGGTCGCCACAACCGGCGTGCCGCACGCGAGCGCCTCCAGTGGAGACATACCGCCGCCTTCGGCGAGCGACGCCTGCACGACGACGTCGGCCGCCTGCATGTACTCGCACAGGTTCTTCATCGGATGCACGGCCGGCCGGCCGATGACCCACTCTTCACACTCGCGCAGACCCAGAGCGCGCGCGCACGCGAGAAACTCCTGAAACCCGCCGCCGAGGTTCATCACCACGGCGTCCAACCCGCGCCCGCGCGCGATCGCCGTCGCTTTCAGCACCGTTTCGGGATCTTTTTCATGACTGATGCGGCTTGGAAAGAGAATCACGAACTTCCCAGGCGGAAACTGCAGGCGCTCGCGAAGAGACGCGCGCTGTTGAGGCGTCACGGGCTTGAAGAGATCCGTATCGATGCCGCAGTAGTAGCCCTCGTACACGCGCGGCGCAAGACGCGTCGCCATCTCCTTGAGGTACGGTCCTGTCGTCACCACGGCGGACGACAGTGCGCCTGTCACCCTCATTGCGGCCGCGAGACATGTCTCCGACGCCCACCCGCGCAGCGGGCCGACCTGGCCTCTCATGCGGCGGCAACGAAAGTACTCCACAGGCGACGTTCCCAGATAGCAGACGACGGGCACGCGCAACGCCTTGCCGAGCATGGTCGCATTCAGCGACCCCCGCCCCATTTCCTGCGACAGCACCACGTCGAACGATCGAAGCTTCGTGAACAGATACACGAGCGATCGCCATTGGAACGCGATGCGGCCCCCTTTGATCGCATCGACGTGCACGCGAGCGCGTCGTTCGGCGAGCCGCTCGGCCAGGCCGCTCTCGCGGAGCTGACGCTCGGGAATCGCCATCGTCAGATCGCACAGCTCGGAAAGCCCGACGACGAATCGGATATCCGTGTAGCCCTCGCAGACATAGAGCACCTTCATGGGCCCGTTACCCCGGTCACGCGCCGCACACGCGCGGGCACCATCGAGACCAAGTATCCTGCGAGCGGTTTCCAGCCGGCCGACAACCTGAAGGCGGTTACAAACGACCGGCGCGCATCAGATATGCGATTGAAATACAGGTAGTCGCGCCCCGCCCGTGCGATGAGTGATCCCAGCCATCGCCTGAGGTATTTGTGCTGATCACGAAAGGCCGGCTCGGACAGCAACGATTGCGCGATGAATGCGAGACACCGGGTTTTTTCCGGATCTCGCCTCACGGTTTCCATGCCTGCATGCACGCGATAGCGCGTAAGGCGTGATGGCACGTAATAGAAGGCGCCGCCCGAAGCGGCCATCAGCGAGGATATCCAGAAGTCGTACGCGCCGGCCACATCGCGGACCAGACGCTCCCGCGGAAACGCGCTTGCTCGACACAGTGAACCCATGGCGAGCGGAACGCCATTGTGGCGCAATACGAACGCCTTCGGATTCGAGATATCGCCTTCGGCAAGGCCCCAGCGGCCGAACCGTCTCGTGTTGCGTTCGGTCGCCACTTCGTCCACGTGCCCCTCTGCGTCGATGATTGCGTGATCGCAGAACGCGAGCACGCGGTTCGTGTCCGCCTCGAGCGGGGCAACGAGGCGCGCGAGAAAGTCCGGCTCCCACAGATCATCGTCGTTCAGAATCGCCACGTACTTGCCTCGCGCGTGGCCCATGGCGGCGCGGAGACTCAACCCCACACCGAGCGATACTGGGTTCGCGTGATAGTGGATGCGCGGGTCATTCGGTGCGAGGCTGAGTGCGCGTGCCGCGGCGGTGCCCGAGTCATCGGCGACGATGACCTCGTAGTTCTCGAACGTCTGGGCCTGCACGCTCTCCAACGCCTGCGCGAAGAACGTGAGCCGCGTGTACACGGTCAGAACGACGGATACAACGGGTTCAGCCACGTGATTCCGGCGAGTTGATCAGCACTGCACCGACAGCCACGTGGCTCGGTTGAAACATGGCGCGTCCGAACGTGTTGAAGGCCTTGTGCACAGCGCGCCCCAACAACATCTTCCACGCACCGTTCGCCGGCGGCGGAAACGAAGGTGCGCCGGTCGCGTCGCAGAACGCTTCGACCGGCCCGAACCCGATAAACGCAAATCCTTCTTGCAAGAGCTGCATGCCTTTGCGATTCGCGTACTCCCGATAGAAATCAGGCAGTATCCGCCACGTGTCGATGGGATAACTGTGAAGCGGCCAGACAGCGGGGGTGAGCACGACCAACGCGCCACCGGGCTTCAACAACGTCCGCGCATTGTCCAGAATCCGGATGGGTTCAAACGTGTGTTCGAGCACGTTGAGAATCAGGACCGCGCCGAACGGGCCGGCCGCGGCCAGGGCCGCCATGTCGTCCGCGCGCTCAAAATTTGCGGCGATGTCGACCCCCGGCCCCGCCGCCATGTCCGTGCCGAGATAGCGCAAACCTGCAGCCTCGACGACGCCGCGGCTCGTCTCTCCACCGTAACCGGTGCCAAGCTCGAGCACCGGACCTGCGAACGCGCCCTTCTTCAGCAACCCCGCGATCCACGCCTGGTCAGCTCCGACCATTCACCACCTGCTCGAACACGTTCATCAGCTCGGGAAGATGGCGATCCATTGTGAAGCGAGCCGCCATCTGTCGTGCGCCACGAGAGAGATCCTCGTAATGATCCGGATCCCCGAGGCACCGAACCACAGCGTCCGCCAGCGCGGCTGCCGTGGGCGGCCGCGCGAACGCGAGATGGCCATTGACGCCGTCGTGCAGCCACTGCGGAATACCGCCCACAGCAAATGCCGCCGCGGGCACGCCGTGTCTCGCCGCAGCCATGCCGACCGAACCAAATGGCTCCGGCCAGACACTGGGCATCGCGAGCACACGCGAGTTCCGCATCTGCGCGCTGAGCTCACGTTCGTCGCACCATCCTGGAAATGAAATGGACAACTGCGGATCGTGCGCCCGAATGCGCGTCGCGTGTGTCTCCCATTGCGAACGAGCTGGGCCATCGCCTGAGAATTGCACGCGCAGCGGTTGATAGAGATCGCGGCGAATCTGCGACAGCGCGTTCAACAAGAGGATGCCGCCCTTCACCGTATCCATCCGTCCCGCAAACAGAATGTCGATGGACCTTGGGGCAGGTTGCGATTCGTCGACCTCGGGCATCGAGATTGGAAACGCAATCACGCTGGCCGCGACGCCATGCGCAGTGAGCTCGTTCTTCATATGCTCGCTGTGGGTCACAACAGCCGTCTGTCTGCCCAGCGTCAACAGGCGCTCGGACTGCGCGCGATACAACCGCCACATCGTGACCGGGTTATTGCCGCCGCACCGCCGCGGGAAATACACCGCCAGACACGCCGCGCCAAACTGCCGCGAGCATGCGACGGGATGCGGCGACATGTGTGTCTTCGTTCCGCTGATGCAGGTGCCGATATAGGTGTGCACGAACGTCACCGATGGCGCGACGTCCACAAGCCGATTGGCGGTGTTCACGTCGTGGAGCCCGTGGATGTACACGACATCGGGCCTCCACTCGACGAGAGCTTGGATGGCGCGCGCGACGCCATCGGATGCGACGCTGAACACCGGAACGCCCGCGGGCATGTTGATTCGAGGCCGCTGAGCAGGTGGATCGACTTCATGGAAAAACGCCACGTCGAGACCGGCGCGGCACATCGCCGGTATTACTGCACCGAGGTACGACTCGATACCGCCGACCTGACCTATCGTCCACGAGGCAACGGCAACCCGCATTACCGTGCCGTCGGTGATGGCGAGAGTGGCGTGAGCACGAGCCACTGCTGAGGACCGCGCGGCTCCGTGGACACACGTCGCATCTCATCGTCTGTGAATGATGCAGGGCGCACCGCGAGCGGCATCTCGCGTCGGGCATCGACGATCTGCGCAGTGTGGGTATCCGCGAACATCGCGCGACACCGCTCGGTGACGCCCGGCACGAACGCCTCATGCAGCTCGATCACGAACGTGCAGCTCGCGAACGCGGGCACCCACTGTTTGCAGAACAACGCGCCCTCGTACCCTTCGCAATCGCTCATGATCAGTGAATGAGGTTTCAGATGGCGCGCGAGCCAGAACGGATCGCACCACGATTCAATCGACAGGTTCCGTGTGCCGTTGGCGGCAGACATCTCGGCGACCGCTTTCCGCGCCCACCAGTCGACGTCGAATGCCACGATCTTCGTGTTCGGAAACCGGCGCGCCAGGCCGATCGCGTAGTAGCCGAAATTCGCGCCGACGTCGACGACCTCACTGTAGTCTCGCTGCAGCAGGCGCCTCCATGTCTCGTGCAGCTCCGCCTCGTACGTGCCGAGCAGATACGGGCCGATGTGTTCTGCCCGCGGCAACGCCGACAACGTCATGCCCGCGAAGGGGCCGTCCAGCACCTGGCTCCCCATCTCGGCGACGAGCCGCTGGTTCAAACTCCACAGGCCCCATTCCTTCAACAGACGATGAGATCTCCGACGGGCGCGTGACGCCTGAACCGCGACCGCCAGTCTCGGCGCGACGGCGTGCGCAAGTCGCTTGACGGCAGTTTTGACGCTCATGATGCGGTCAGTGCGGCAACCGTGTGCCGCACATCGAACCATCGATCGTAGAACTGGCGCCCCGCATCGGCTTGACGCCGCCGCTCTGCGGGATCCGCGAGCAATTGAAGCACCTGTTGCACGATGGATTGCACGTCGCCGACGGCCGCAAGTCTCACGGGTGCCTCATCCTGCCAGAAGCGTTCGGTCAGCTTCCCCTGCGTCGTCACGACAGGCACGCGCGCGAAGAGCCCCGCCATCGCGGTCGTTCGCCGCGACGTCACGCCGTCGGGATACGGCTGCAGCAGCACGTCGCACGCCTCGATGTGCGCAGACAACGCGCCCGCGCTCAAGGTGCCAGTCGCGCTGACACGATCGGCCAGGCTGCGATCGCGCGCCACGAGCGCCGATCGGAACGCCTCGCTGCCAGAGCCGATCAACAAAAACTCCGCAGACGGTTGCGCCTCGGCCACGGCGGCGATGACATCGTCGAGCAATGACGTCACCAATGGGCCGTGCGTGCCGAAATGTCCGATCAACGCGCCTCTGCCAGGCGCGTATCGCGTCCTGACCTCGTCTACGGCCACCGCGTTCGCAGATTGAAGGCTGCTGGGAACCGGCAGCCACTGAATCGTGATGGCGCGCCCGGCCAGATACGGCTCGAGCAGCGGTGTCCACGCGCGTGTCGTCACCCACACGCGCCGGGCCGCGCTCATCAGGACGAGCGTCATGGCGCGCTGCACCGCGGCGACAACGCACTGGCGTATGCCTCCGCTGAAGGTGACGAACGGCTCGTGCACGATCACATCAATCGAATCGCCGGCGATGGACCTGCGCCACAACCACAGGCAGAATTGCAGGTTCATCGCGCGCTGTCCGTATCCGTGCGGCACCCACTGCACCACCAATCGCCTCGGGGGCGGGTACGCATCGAGCAGGACGCTCATGCGCCTGAGATCGGCCGCGCGAAAACTGCCCAGGTCCGGATGCACGACAATCGCGCTGCCAGGCTGTGCCGCGCTGCCGGCGGGTCCCCACACATGGACCGTCTCACCGCCGCGCGAGAGCTCGGCCGCGATCTGATGCGTGTAGTCAGCAACGCCGCCGTGCCGCGGCGGATACTCCGGCGTGAGCAGGTGCAGCGTCACGCAGCCGCCGTTTCGACGCGCGAGGGCTTGAGTTGCGCCGCCGCGAACATAATCGCCACGGGAGCAAGCGGCACGAGCAGGCGCACGAACGATGTTCTGATGTGCCCTTCGACGTCCGTCCAGCTGCTGAGGAGATAGCTGGCGGCGTAAATGCAGAGCGGGACCATGACGACGAAGGCCATGACAACGTGAACGTCACGAAAGCGGCGCTGCACGAGCCCGATGACGGCCATGACGACGAACGACGGCCACAGCAGTCCCCAATGACCGGGCGTGATGAGCTCGCGCGCCGTCACACGCGCGATCACCGGCACGCGATCGAGATTCGCGAGCGCGACCAGCGGCGACAGCGATGGAAAATCCTTCTCGGGTAGTCCCCACAGCTGCTGAAAGATCGTCCACGGCACAATGACGGCGAGCGGCAGCAGTACGAGCGGAGCGGCCCTGCGCCCGGCGACCATCATCACGACCGCGCCCAGACACAGGGCGAGGATCGCACCCTCGACTTTGGTCCACGCGGCCACTGCAGCGAGCGCGCCGGCAAGCCAGAAACCGGGGTCGCGCCGATCACGGACCGCTGCAAGCGCACAGGCGGTGGCTGCGGCTATGGCGGACGCGAGCGGAACCTCCGCATACCCGCTGATGGCGCCTGGGATGACCGTCAGCGGCGGCAGCGTGCCGAGCGCGGCGACGGCCAGCAGCGCGGTTCCCGTGTCCGCGAGGCGCCGCACGGCTCCGCCCACCACACACACGAGCGCGACGTAAAACAATGGAAACACCACCTTCACGAGATGCTGATCGACGCGCCCGAGCCACGCGTATATCCAGAATTCGGCAAACGGCACGAGCAGCGGATAACGGGGATGCGACCACACGCGCGACTCGTCGCTGAAAAATGCGAGAGGGATCTCGCCGCGCGTTGCATTCTCGAAGGCCACACGCGCCTTCAGCTCGAAGTTGAACACCGCGTCGAATCCCAGGTCGCTGTGCATGGCGGCATACGCGAGCGCCCCGACTTGCAGCAGCACGACCGCAGCAACGGGAATCACCCACCACTGTCGCGATCGATTGCGCGGCAACTGCGGCGACTTCGTCTTTCTCACAAGAGCCGCCGCCGCGACAGCCCAGGCAACCGCCGACACGGCAACAGCCGCGGGGATGACGGAGTACAACGGCGTCAGCAGGACCCACGAGATCGAGGCCGCGCCCGTGCCAAGCACGTACGCGATGCCGAATCGCTCTGTGCGATAGAGGGGCATTGCACCGGCGAGAAGACTCGTCAGTCCATATCCGAGCGCCACCAACGTCGCGAGCGCCCCCAGCAGCCTGATGAGATCACCCGCGCTCACGGCAGACTCACCAACGCCGCCATATCGCTGAGCCGCGCCGAACGCGCGGACGGAAACGGATTCTCGCCCCCGATGAAGAGAATCCGGCGCGCGCCTTGCCGGGCGACAGCCGCGTCGAGGCTCTGCGCGTCTAACGTCTGACACCGCGCCTGGGTCGCACGCGCATCGCACCACGCGGCAACGGAGACGCGCGATGGATACAGCAGGTACCCGGCCGCATAGAACACTTGAAACAGCTCGCCGCGCGTGAATGCGGACGCGCGCGCCAGCACGACCACATCTTCGCCGGGTGGCCAACCCGCTTCGACGACGGCGTGCCTCAACACATCAGCACGTGCGATGTGCGCGGGCGCAAGATGCGCGTCGATGCTCGCGGATGTGCTGCGCTCCACCGGCGTTCGGTAGATGTCGCAATACCGCCGAGCGGTCGCAGCGCCTGCGTACACGAACCCGCCCGCGACCAGGGCCATCAGTGCGAGGCGAGCCGCCCTACGACTGCGCATACGCATCGAGGCACCGCTCCACGACGTCGGGCCACTGAAAGCGCACGAGCACGCGCGCGCGTCCCGCCGCTCCCATCGCGTCCGCTTCAGCTGGGTGCGCAGCCAGCCACTCGAGTCGCGATCGCAGCGCGGCATGATCGCCAGGTTCAACGATGAACCCGCTCACGCCGTCCTCGACAATCTCCGGCATGCTGGCGACACGCGTGCAGATAACCGGCGTCCCGCAGGCCATCCCTTCGAGCAGCGTCTGCCCCAGCAGCTCGGGCACGTCGCTGTACTGCCCGTCCGCTGTGCGATACACGCTTGGCAGCACCAGGCACAACGCGCTGCGGTACATCTCGACGAGCGTCGCGTCGCCAACGCCATGGTGAAACGCGATCGCCTTTCCCGCCGCCTGCGCTTTCAACGAGTCGACGGCGCCGGTCGTGTTCATCGGACCGACGATGTCGAGCGCGATCGCGCCGGGAAGCGCGGCGATGAGATCGGGCACGCCCTTGTGCGGCAGCAGGCGGCCGACGAACAACGCCCTGTTCGTGCGGGACTTCGGCTCGCCCGGGCTGAACTTCACGGTGTCGACGCCTCCGAGAATGACGCGCGCCCACGGCTTGCCGTCGTGGCCGGAAATGTGCCGGCTGTATTCGCTGATATGCAGATGCGCATCGAACCAGCGATCGGTCGACACGTACGCCGAGACGTCCCATCCGCCGCCGCCGAGATCCGTCGCGAAGACGCGGCGCCCGGTCAGCCGGCCTATCGCGGCAGTCGCACTGCTCATCAGGATGTGGTGTTGATGACAATGCACGACGTCGGCTTTGAGAATCTCCGGCACGAGCGCGAGCGTGAAGGGATTGGTCCGCTGCCCCCGCACGTGCCATGCACCGCTCATCACACGCACGTCGAGGTTGCCTTCGCGGATGTCCTTCGCCGGCGATCCGAACGAGACGAGGCGTGTGGGAACGCGATCGGCCATGTGCCGCGCCAGCTCGAACGCATAGCGTTCGGCGCCGCCGACGATGCCCGCCGTCCCGAAGAGCGCCGGCACGACGTGCAGCACTCGTGGCCGTGAGGTGGATGTCAAAGAGGATGTTCGGCGTACGCGTCTTCTGATTCGGCGTCAGCGGCGTCCGCCTCGATCGCCAGCTCCTCCATCGCGATCGCGGTACGCTGGGCGCCGTACACGCTCGCGCTGAGCAGCCAGAAGACAATGCCCATCTGCGTGTTGAACACGAGACCGGTGAAGCAGAGTCCGACGACGAGAATCTGCACGGACAGCACCATCGTTGCGAGATCGCTGAGGTGCGTTTCGGTCGAGATGGCGATCTTGTACGTGTGATGCACGGTAGCGCCGACTGCGGCGGCATAACAGACACACAGCAGCACGCCGCCGTCGTACAACCATCCTGTCAGTTGAATTTCTGCCCATAATCCTGGAAAGCGCCAATTCGTGGGCTCGCCGAAATACGCCGACATCATTCCCCATCGCCCGATGCCCGCACCAAACGGATATTCGTACAGCAGCTCCTGCAGCGTGTACGTGAGAAAGGCGCCGCGGTTCTCCTGGTAGCTCGACACGACGCCCTGGTCGATCATCGATTGAAATCGATCGACGACCGAGTCTCCGCCAACCGCGACGGCCCAGGCGAATGACGCAAGCACCACAGCCGCACCGGCGCCGATAATCCAGGCGGTATGCGCGATGCGCCCCGTGCGCAGACGGACGGCGCCTGCCCCCCCCATGCAGATCACGAGCATGACGAGCATGGATCGAACCTGCGTGAGGTACACGACGGTCAGGCCGATCATCGCCGCGGCAAGAAACATCAATCGCAGCTTCGGCGCGGCCTGCGCGCGTGTGGCGAACGCGAATCCCAGCAGAGCCGTCACGGTTGCCGATACCGCGGCGCCACCGGGGATGTCGCTCAGCCCCGGCGGGCGGATGATCTCCCGCCCGTCCGCGCCGATATAGGTCAGCGCGCCGACGACGTCCGCGTTGAGTGAGAGGGCCAGCCGGCTGAATTCAGGCGGCATGAACGTCGCCGGGTAGTACACCTGCAGCAGCCCGACCGTCGCGCCGAGAAAATTCGCGCCGAACACGAGCAGCAGGACCCGGTCAAGGCGTTCCGCCGTAATCCAATGCGTCGCGGTCCAGAACACCGGCGCCGCGATGGCTAACTGGAAAATCACCTGCGCGATGCCCGACATCATCCATGTCGCGGGATGAGCGAGGCTGGCCACCATGAAGGCCAGCGACGCCAGAATCCATTGCGCACCGGGCGCCTTGCTCTCGACGCCGGTGGTTCGCAGACACGCAATCAACGCCGCGAGGCTGGCCACGTACGGAAATCCGCGAATGTAGATGCGATACGCCTGCGAACCGGGCACGAACAACAGCACGCCCCACAGGACCTGCACGAGCACGAACAGCTCGAGCCAGCCCCACGCCGCGTGCGGCGTGGTCGTCCCTTCATCCTCGACGTCACGCATCTCCGGATGGAGGTCGACGGGAAAAATAATCTGGCTAGGCTGAAGCGACTGATCGCGCATGCGAACCTCGTACCTCGTTCAAGAGCGCTTCGTACTGATCGATCATACGGTCGATGGAAAACGCGGCCGCGCGTCGGATGCCCGCAACCTCGAGCGCGCGCCGCCGGCTTTCATCCGCCAGCACCTGCAGAAGAGCCGGCGCAAATCCGGCGTCGGTGACAAGCCCGCTGTAGTCCTCGCCCAGCACTTCCCGGCTGCCTGGATTCGGCGTGGCGATGACTGCTGTGCCGCATGCCATCGCCTCGAGATATGGCAATCCGAAGCCTTCGTACATGCTCGGGGCGGCGCACACCCAAGCGCGCCGGTACAACGCCGCGAGATCGCTGTCAGGCACGCCCGTGACGTAGGTCACCGCCGGCTGCGACGGACCTTTCGGCCCGACGATCGTCAACTCCGCGTCGGGATGCGCCGGCCGAATCACGCGCTCGAAAATGTCGAGGAGGAAGCCGCCCCGCTTGCGTCCCTCCACGGCGCCGACAAACACAATCGACGCGTGCGGCGACTTCGCAACCGGCAGCGGTTGGAAGACCGTCGTGTCGACGCCATGCGGGATGATTCGCCGCACGAACGGATTGTCGCGCTGGGTGTTGGCACTGACGCCAACGACTGTCGATGGCGACACGAAGGCGGTCAACAATTCCTGGAGATACACGCCCCACTGCAGGATGGCGCGGCCGACCGACGTCGCGTGCACCGCCTCGCCCTTCGCGCTGCCGTGCATCACGCGCACGA
This sequence comes from uncultured Bifidobacteriaceae bacterium, assembly GCA_964356125.1. Taxonomy (GTDB): domain Bacteria; phylum Acidobacteriota; class Vicinamibacteria; order Vicinamibacterales; family JAMQPK01; genus JAMQPK01. The sequence continues at coordinate 37,600 of CAYHHH010000028.1, forward strand.
CCGGTGTGCGGGCCATCGAGAGCAGCAGGCTGTCGCCGTGGGCGATCACCACATCGAACTCGCGCACGTCGACGCGCAGCGCGAGCACGTTGCCGAGATACCCCGCCGTCATCCGCAGTCCTGCCCACGTTTCGACGAACGATTTCCACGGCAGCATGCGCACGTCGTACGTCGCGCCTGCAGGCTTGGGATCGTGCGAAAACACCACGACCGTGTGGCCGCGCCGCGCGAGACCGTCGGCCAGTACGTGCGCCACGCGCTCGATGCCCCCGCGCTTCTCGCCTTGAACAGGCAGCCGGTAGCTGATGACCGCAATCTTGAGGGGCGTCACTGCGACGCCGCCTTCTGCAGGATCTCGGCGATGCGCGGCATCTGCACGGACGGATCGCACAGCGCGCGCGCCCGCTCGGGGCCGTTCGACCCGAGGCGCTCCCGATGCCCGCGATTGTCGAGCAGCGCCGACAGCCGCGACGCCAGGGCGGCCGCATCGCGCGGCGCGACGAGCACGCCGCACGTGTCGTCGACGATCTCCTTCGCTCCGCCGATCGCAGAGGTGACCACGGGAAGCCCGGCGGCCATCGCTTCGATCAAGCTGAGGCCGAACGCATCGGGCTCGATATTCGGCTGGCAATAGATGTCGGCGCCGGCAAGAAGCGACGGCACGTCCGAGCGGTCGCCGAGAAATTCGACGCGATCGGCAATCCCGAGCGCTGCGGCCTGGGCGCGCAGCGATTCCATGTACTGCGCCTCGTGCGGACGCTGCGCTCCGCCCGCGAGGCGGCACGTCCACCCTGCGCGGCCGCGCAGCCGCCCAAGGGCGTCGAGCAGCACCGTGTGCCCTTTCAGCGGCTCCATCCGGCTGACTTGAATGATGACGGAGTGGCCGTTGATGTTGTCCGCAGCGCGCGGCACTCGCGCGGCGGCAGCCTCGACCGGCGCGTACACCACTTCAATGCGGGCGGCGGTCTTCGGCAGCGTGGACGCCGTGAATCCGCTGTTGCACACGATCGTGCCCGGATGAACCCGCCACGCGAGCCGATCGAGCCAGTGCCGGCTCGCCGCCATGTGCATCCACACCACCAATGCGATGGAGTGCCGTTTAACGACAGCACCAAAGAGCGCCAGCGGCCACGCCTGATGGCAGACGACGACGTCGGGCCGCTCCGTGCGCAACAATGACGCGAGCGCGCGGCGCGCGCGCCGGACTGTGAGTGGCCGCGATATCCGCGCCTCGCCGAGGATCGTGACCGGCACTCCGGCGCCGCGGAGCTCCGCGGCGATGCGCCCGTCCGAGGTCAGCGCCACCGCCATCTCCATCGACGGCACGAGCGCCCTGAATCGGGCAAGCGAGAGCAGGAATGTTTCCACCCCGCCGTACAGATTTCCGCTATGAATGTGCAGGACTCGCAAGAGATTCGTACACAGGAATGAGCGTGTCGCGGAGCCGCGCGCGGCTGAACAAGCGGAGTGCCGCGTCGCGTCCCTCGGCGCCGAGCACGGCGCGCCGCGCCGCATCGCCGGCGAGCTCGCGCACGCGCTCGGCGAGTTGATCGCTGTTGCCGGGCTCATGAAACACCGCTCCGCCCTGCGCGATTTCGGCGGCGCCGCC